>JAKAFB010000122.1 GCA_021818105.1 Acidobacteriota bacterium | reverse complement strand
GCGCATGGCGCTGCTCAATACCGAAGAAGCGCGGGACATATTCGAACAGACGCTGGAACGTGTTCGCCGCTGGTACGGTTGCCGCGTAATCGGCTACGTCGTCATGCCGGAGCATGTTCATCTGCTGGTCAGTGAACCGGAACGAAGCGAACTCTCCGTCGTCTTGCAGATGCTCAAGCAGACCACCTCGCGCAATCTTCGCGCGCCGGCATTGGCGCGTTTCTGGCAGCCACGCTATTACGACTTTCCCGTGTGGAGTGAAGACAAGAGCGTCGAGAAACTCCGCTACATTCACCGCAACCCAGTCCGGCGCGGATTGGCAGCGCGCCCCGAGGATTGGCGCTGGAGCAGTTTCCTGCACCATGCAACAGGAAAAGAAGGTCCGGTAGAAATCGAGTCACGCTGGACCGCGGCAAGGCGAGAGCAAACAACTCTCCTGCCAGCTCTCATCACAGCCCGCCCTTCGCCAACATCAGGCGAAAGGACGGGGCAACCCATCGAGAAGCTATGATGCGAAAGGCGGGGCCAACCCGCCCAGTGGGAAAAATCATCTATGGCGATGTTCACAGCAGTCTTTGATGGCAGCGGCTCACCCAACGATACAGTCGCTCTGGTCGTGGCAGGATATGTCGCCAAGGTGGAACAGTGGATCGAATTTGAGCGGAACTGGAAGGAGTGCCTGAATGATTTCAAGGTCTCCTCCCTTCATATGAAGGAATTCGCTCACAGCCGAGGAGAATTTGAATCATGGAGGGGAGATGAAAAGAAGCGCAGGGCTTTCCTCTCACGGTTAATATCAATCATTCGCACACGGGTGCAGCATACCTTTGCTTCTGCGGTTCTTATGGCAGACTACCGTGAACTTGATAAAGACTATTGCTTAAACGAGTTCGCGAAACCCTCCGCGATGGCCGGAGGAACTTGCCTTTCAAGATTGGCACAATGGAGTGCTAAGTGGATGACATCAGAAGACCTGCTTCAGATCGTTTTCGAGGATGGGGATCAAGATAAGGGAGACCTGATGCGCATTGCAAGGCAACACTTTAAACTCGCTCCGTCCTTTTTGCCGAAATCCAGAAGCGTAATTTTTCAAGCAGCCGACCTAGTTGCATATGAACACCTACGCGCCAACGTGGAAATTGCCAAGGTTGGAGCGGGAGTTATGGGGTTTGAAGATTTTCGCTATCCACTAAGGCAACTAAGCGGAATTCCCGGTGCGTTTACCGCTGATTGGGGAGTACGAAACAGAGAAGACATTTTGAATACGCTTATCCAAGCGAAGGTAGGGAAGCGAACATAAATTCTCGCCGGGTTGCCCCACCCTTATCCTTCGCGCCAGCGAAGGACAGGGTGGGATACCAGCAAGCCTCAGTATCCACAAAAATCTCCCCTCCAGTTTGCACATAATTTCCCCACAATCCTGCACAATGGAATTGGGTCAGCAGAAGGAAGTGGGCAGTCCGGCCTCACGAAGCCACTGCCGGGGCGGCCAGCCTGAACGGCCGGGTCGCCCCACCCTCGTCCTTCGCGCCGGTGAGCGATGAGCGTGGGCGTAGAATCCCGTCAGCAGGACCGCACCCGTTGTCAACACCAAGCAAAAGGACAGGCCAGCCCGCCGCCTACACGCACAATCCCATCCGCGTGCACTCCACCCCAGCAAAAAGAGCGGCCGCGAGGCCGCTCTCTTGTCACGGGCAACGGCAGAAGCCGCTGCTTCTCTGTCATCAACTCAATACGAAAGGACGCAGCCACCCGCGCCGCTATTGAACGCATTGCTCCACAATGACTGCACCGGGAACGTGCTGCCATTCGGGAACGTCACGTTCGCCGACGCGCCCTGTCCGCTGGAGATCCAGGCGCATTTGTCGCCATTCTCCGAACCGTTCGCATCCAGCCATCCGCTGCTCGGCAGTTGGTCCGTCACCGTCTCGCCGAACTCGTGGCCTTCCACAATCGTGATGCCCGCATTCGGGCCCAGTCCGTTGAAGTTCGCCCCGCAGCTTGAGCCCGCATCCGTGATATAAGGCAGGTTCGTATAGGCCACATCGCCATACGTCGAGCTCGTCGAGCTATGGTACGCACAGTACTGCGTACCGAATCCCGTCGAGCTATTCTTGGTCGCGGTGGCAATCACATACTGCACGCTTGCATTGCTCGCCGCACCCAGGTTCCCGAAGTGCGAAGCTGCATTCACAGCCTCACTCGCAAGCTGTGACTGTGTCGGATGCGTCGGCGCTGCACTGGTATTGTCATACCAATAGCCAACCAGCATTCCTGCCTGGTTGCCCGCCGCCGTGCCTGCCCCATTGCAGAAGTAAGTTCCCGAAGAAACTCCCTGGCAGTACTGCGTCACCGAATTCAGCCACGGGCTCCCACCAATGCTTGTGAGGAACTGCTCCAGAATGGCCGCCTCGCCACTCGGATCATTGTTGTTCCACTGCGAGCCCCAGAACACCAGGTAGACCTTCGGCGCCGTCTCCACGCCGATCGTGCCGGCCGAGCCGTCGCTGGTTCCTCCGTGATAGTACAGGTTGCTCGATGTGCTGCCGCCCCCTCCATGGCCTCGCGCCTTCCGCACGGCTTCAACAGTAGGATGAATCACCACCGGCGGCTGGCCCTCTTGCAGGTACCGCACGCCTCCAGGGTTGCCATCAAAGTTCATCGGCGGCTGCGGCTGCGTTTGCGCCAAGGCAAGCGGGCCCGCCATTAGAAATCCCAGAACTGGATATGCCAATCCTGGAGTGAGTACTGACCTCATTCAAATCCTCCGAATTTCTAAGTTGTTTTGTCCCTTGTTCTGGTAACGACAGACACAGATACGACACGTTACATGCCCACGGGAAGCTCTGTCGCAACCTTCAGTTCCGTGAACCTTAATGGCACCTGTACAGGGAAGTCAAGAGGTTTTCAGGCGAGCATTAGTGACGAAAGTAAAGTGACTGATAATGTCTTACCTCCTTAAAATCCCGTCCTTCCTTACCCAGCGAGTGGCAGTCGGCCCCGATGCAATAGGAAGCGCATCCAACCACGAATGACGGTGCCCCTGGTCCCTCGCTTTTGGGGACCGGGGAATCCACCATCCTTCACCCCTCCCGTTCGTCTCTCCCAGCCACAGAATCGGGTGCCCCATCCACGGCGTCCGCGCAGCGCACACCATGGATAGGAACCCCGAAAAAATCCTCCCCGCGGTTTGCAGAGAATCCCCCTCAATTCAGCTCAATAAGAAAACGAGCCGGGGCATGCCCTCGCTCGATGACCGCGGGCGGGCCATTCGCCTCAACTACAGTTATTTCCGCGCCGCGCTCTTTACTTCCACCAGCACGTACTGAATGGTGGTCTTGCCCACGTTTACTGAGGTGTGCGCCGGCTCGGCATCCATCCACGCCTGTTCGCCCTTCTTGGCATTCCAGGTCGTCGTCTTGCCATCGGCATAGGTCACCTTCATCACGCCCGGCATCGTCACGTAATACCACCCGGCCGGGTGCGAGTGCACAGGTTCCTTTTCGCCGGGGGCCAGTGTGTCCTGCACCACCCGGAGGTGCTGATTCTCTTTCAGAACCTTGAAATTCTTCGGGGAAGCCTTGACCGCATCCTGCGCTGTCGCAACGGTCGCGAAAAACAACACGAGGGCTGCTGCTCTCTTCATAGTCACAAGTCTCCAGTGGGGGGTGAGAGGAATTCTAGCCTGACTTTCAATCTCCCAGCAAAGAAAATTTGCTAGATAACTAAGACCGGTCACGCATAGGAATCGGTCCCCGGAATTTCACGCCTGCGGCATCGAAACACGGGATAGAATCCCCGAAAAATCCTCCCCGCAATTTGCAGATAATTACCAGCACTTCGCGCACAATAAGAACAGAGTCAGAGCAGGGCCCAGGGCAGGGCATCTGGCAGGGGTACCCCCCACCCCCCTCCCCCCCTTGAATATTTTTCTTTTCCACAGAAAGTTTGCCGATAATTTCGCTCCGTTGTGATCCACGCACCGCGCCTGCAAGCCGTGCCTAAGCTAAACCGCTCTGCCCTCACAACTTTTCTGCCGAAATCCGTGTCTAATCCGGTAGTGCGATGAAACGACCTGTCAAATCACTTGCCTTTTTGCCTCTCCTGCTCCTGCTGGCCTGCGGGCCGAATGCGGCGCCCATTGCCGAGGCAGCACAGTCCGGCAGCTTTACCATCACGCTCGGCGGCAAGAACGTGGGCACTGCCAGCTACCGCTACACGCCTACGCGATTTGGCTACGACTCCAGCTCGCTCGTCCGTGTCGATATGAAGGGACTCAACTACGCCTTCTCCAAGAACGAGCAGCTCACCCGAGCCAGTCAGTTGCAGCATGTGCAGCTCAGTGCCACCATCAATAACTCCGCCGTCAACCTCACCGCCGCGCCGGACTCGGCCCAGCTTCTCCTCAACATGTCCGCTAACGGACGCAGCAGCACCGCGCGCCTTGCCAAACATGCCAACGCCGTCCTGCTGCCGGACTTTGACCCCGGAGCGCTGCAAAACATCCTCACCCTTGCCCGCGCCAACAACAATCGCGATCTCTGGGTCATCATTCCCAAAAATCAGGGCTCGGTCGAGCCCGTCCAGTTGGCCACCTATCCCGATCAGCAGGGCACGCTCAATGGCGCGTCCGTCACCGTGCATCACCTCGTAGCCACCATCTCCGGCAACGTCACAGACCTCTTTGCCGGGCCCAACAACGAACTCCTCCAAGCCGAGCTGCCGCAGCAGGGCTTCGCGCTCATCCGC
>JAKAFB010000054.1 GCA_021818105.1 Acidobacteriota bacterium | reverse complement strand
ACGATGACAAGGCCGCAGACTTTGTAGATCTTGTTCCTGTGGAGCTTGCGGCGGGTGATTGTCCTGTCAGGGCAGGACTTGCAAAAGAGAAACAGGCAGAAGTATGCAAGGGAAAGAAACATCAATGCCGCAAAAGTAGTGTGGGCGAGTTGGATGTTGAGTTGAAGGCGCGTGTGAACAGCGCTCCGGGGGTTGACGGACGGAAAAAGAGCGACGCCTAGGGTGAATGCGCCTGCGAGATAGCCGGTGATTTCATCTGTCAGGTCGTATCCGCGGGAACAGATAAGAAAGGCGGCGATGGCGCCGAGGGATCCAGTGAGGTAGTTGCCCATGGGCGTGTAGTAATAGTCGCTGATTGAGCGCTGAATAAGCGGCTGCGGCAGTGCATGTTCGGGCCCGATGATCGCGATCAGAATGGTCCCGACAGCAAGCACAAAAGGTAGGGACAGGGCGAGAATGCCTACGGTCCTGCGCAGAGCGTAGTAAGAGAGGACGGCGGGATTGCGAAGCGATGCGCGAGCAGTCATGGAGTCTGCCGTGTACGGAATTTCAGACCGAAGCAGGATAGCGCCGATGCCCGAGGATTGGCAGTAGATAGCATTCCGGGGCGGCAAGGTATGCCCCAGCCTGGCGATTGGCAGGCGATGACGCGATGGGACGGTGTTGGGGGCGAGTCAGTTGCGCTTGATGTAACGGCGGCCCTGGATTTCGTAGTCGCCGCTGGCGACGCGGGCGATGGCCTCGGAGTAGGCCTCGTGCTCTTCTTTCAGAATACGGGCAGAGAGGGTCTTGGCGTCGTCGGTGTCGAGGACGGGGATGGCGCGCTGGACGATGATGACACCGTGGTCGAGATGCTCGTCGACGAAGTGGACGGTGCAGCCGGTGACCTTGACGCCGTAGTCAAAGGCCTGCTGCTGCGCGTCGAGGCCGGGGAAGGCGGGCAGAAGCGATGGGTGGATGTTGAGGATGCGGTTGGGGAAGGCGGCGATAAACTCCGGCGAGAGCAGGCGCATGTAGCCGGCGAGGATGACGAGGTCCACGTTGTGCTGGCGGAGGCAGGCGATGACGTCGGCGTCGTGCTCGGCGCGGGGGCGGCCCTTGGAGAGAAAGACGGCGCTGGGTAGGCCGAGCTCACGGCAGACGGCGAGACCGCAGGCGCTGGCGGTGTTGGAGATGACGATGGCGATTTCCACGCCGGGCAGCGCACCGGAGCGGATGTTGTTGGCGATGGCGATCATGTTGGAACCACGGCCGGAGATGAGCACACCGAGACGGAGTGGTCCTTGCCGGACGGGCGGACACGCGCTTTGCGCGCCTTCATCGAGCGGGGTTGGAGCGGGTGGCTTCAGCGTATTTCCCTCAGAGGCTGGTGCCCCATTTCTTTGGGTCCGATGACCTCATGTGTACTGGACCCGGCGGTCGCCTTTGACGACGCGGCCGATGACATAGAACTTTTCTTCCGCGCGGTCGAGCAGGTTTTTGAAGCGGGTGAATTTGGCAGCGGGGATGGAGGCGATGAGGCCGATACCCATGTTGAAGGTACGCATCATCTCGTCCTGAGATACCTGACCGAGTTCGCGGAGATGCTCGAAGATGGGCAGAACGGGCCAGGTGCCGAGTTCGATTTGCGCGGCGGTGTTTTTAGGCAGGATGCGGGGCAGGTTCTCGGTGATTCCGCCGCCGGTGATGTGGGCCATGCCGGTGGTGAGGCCTGCGGCAACGAGCTTTTGGATGACGTGGAGATAGCTGCGGTGGGTCTTCATGAGGGCCGCGCCGGCTTTCTCCTTGATGGCGGTGACGTATTGCGTGGGCTTGTAGCCGGCAACCTCAAAGAGGAGCTTGCGGGCGAGCGAGTAGCCATTGGTGTGAAGGCCGGTGGAAGGCAGGCCGATGAGGACATCCCCGGGTTTGATGTCCGCGCCTGTGATTATCTTGTCACGATCAACGGCGCCGACGATGAAGCCGGCGAGATCGTACTCGCCGTCGGCGTAGAAGCCGGGCATCTGCGCGGTTTCGCCGCCGATGAGGGCGCAGCCGTTGGCCTTGCAGGCTTCGGCCAGACCGGTGACGACGGACTCTGTGACGGAGGGGTCGAGGCGGCCGGTGGCGAGGTAGTCAAGGAAGAAGAGCGGCGTGGCGCCCTGCACGGCAATGTCATTGACGCAGTGGTTGACGAGGTCCGCGCCGACGGTGTGGTGCATGCCCAGCTCGAAGGCAACCTTGAGCTTGGTGCCGACGCCGTCTGCGGAGCTGACGAGGATGGGGTTCTTCCAGCGCTGGAGGTCAAGCCGAAAGAGCGCGCCGAAGCCGCCAATGCCGCCGAGGACGTTGCGGTTGAAGGTCTTTTGCGCCAGGTACTTGATGCGCTCCTTGGTGCGGTCGCCGCTGGAGATGTCAACGCCTGCGTCGGCATAGGTTACGGATTTGCTTCTGTCGGGCACGATGCGGACTTTCTGCGGCCTGGCTGGCCGGAAAGCTTGATTCTAGCAGGACTGTGGTGAAGCAGCTGTGCGCACGGGCAGGGCAGGATTAGCGCGGCACGCCCTGGTTGTAGTGGCTTTGCAGACTGTTGAGTTTCTCGTTAAGGGCGTCGCGCAGAGCGTGGAGCTGAGGCAGGCCGCTGAGGGCGGCGGCCTGCTGCCCCTGCGTGTGGAGGGCGACGAGCTCGGCGGCAAAGGTGTGCATCTGCTGGTGGAGCGTGTCAATGCGGCCGAAGGCGGAGAGCATGCCGCGCTGGGTCTGCGACTCGGTCTGCAGCCAGCCGCCGAACTTGCAGGAGAGGTGGTCCAGCGCTGGGTAACCGTGGCGCAGTTCTCGCAGGAAATCCTCCACAGAAGCGACCCAGGCGCGGTGCTCGACTCCTGCGTGGAGCAGCGGCCAGTCATCGACGGCGGCGGGCGCGACGTTGACCCACTGCGGATGGGGACGCCAAAGCGCCGCCCAGCCGGGCAACTCCTGAGCAGGCATGGGGCGCGCCACGCCGTAGCCCTGGGCAATCTGGCAGCCGAGACGCAGCAGCATCAAGCCGTGATCCACGGTCTCGACGCCTTCGGCCACGGCCTGGCGGCGAAAGGCCGTGGCGAGACCCAGCACGCCTTCGAGAATGGCCAGGTCTTCGGGGTCGTCGAGCATGTCGTGCACAAAGCTCTGGTCGATCTTGAGCACATCGACAGGCAGGCGCTTGAGGTAGGAGAGCGAGGAATAGCCGGTGCCGAAGTCGTCGAGAGCGAAGGTGACGCCGAGACGGCGGCAGGCACGGATGACCTCGGAGACTTGTGCGATGTCCTGCAGGGCGCTGCTCTCAAGCACTTCCAGCTCAATGCTGGCGGGCGCCACACCGGGATGCTCGGCAAGAATCTGCCGCAGGCGATCAGGAAAGTCCGGGCGTTGCAGATGTTGCGCGGCGACGTTGACGCTGATAGGCAGGTTGAAGCCCTCGGTGGACCAGCGCTCGATCTGCGCGAGAACGCTCTGGATGACCCACTCGCCGATTTCTATGGCCAGTGGATCGTTTTCGGTTACGGGCAGGAACTGCGTGGGCTGAATCAGGCCACGTTCGGGGTGATGCCAGCGCAGAAGAGCCTCTGCGCCCAATACGGCGCCGGTGGCCATGTTTACGCGCGGCTGGAAGTGGAGCTCGAACTCGCCGGCATGAAGCGCCTGGCGGATGCGGCCGAGGTCTTCATGATGACCGCGCAGGGTGCGGTCCAGGCGGGGATCGAAGATGTGGTAGCGGCTTTTGCCTTCAAGCTTGGCGTGATACATGGCCTGGCTGGCTTGGCGTAGCAATTGATCGGCGTCCACGTCGTCACTCTGGGGGAAGTAGGTGACGCCGAGGCTGGCAGAAACCTGCAGCATGAGTTCGCCCACCTGCACGGGTTCCGCCGCAGAGCGCAACAGCGGCATGAGAAGGGAAATCGCCTCATCGGGGCTGGTGAGGTCCAGCAGCACGGCGGCAAACTCATCGCCGCCGAGGCGGGCGAGGGTGTCGCCTTCACGCAGGGCATGGCTCATGCGCCGGGTGAGCGCGGTGAGGAGCCGATCTCCCACATTGTGTCCGTGGCGATCGTTGATGACCTTGAAGTCATCGAGATCGAGGGATGCGACGGCCATTATGCGGCCGTGCCGGTGGGTGTGGGCCATGGCCTGATGTAGCCGGTCGGCAAGCAGCGTGCGGTTGGGCAGGCCGGTGAGCAGATCGTAGTGGGTGACGTGCTCCAGCTTGCGCTCCTGCTCCTTGAGCGAGGTGATGTCAGAGAACAGCGCTACAAACTGCCGGGGCTTGCCATTCTCGTCGGGCACGGCATTGATGGTGAGGTTCTCAGCGAAGATGCGGCCGCTCTTGGCGCGGTTCCAGATTTCGCCGGACCAACTACCGCTGTCGATGAGCTGCCGCCACATGTCGGCGTAGAACTCGCTACTGTAGCGGCCGGACTGCAGCAGACGCGGATTGCGGCCCAGCACCTCGTCGCGCGTGTAGCCGGTAATCCGGGTGAAGGCCTCGTTCACGTCAAGGATCCTGCCCGCGGCGTCTGTAATGAGGATGCCCTCTGAGGCATGCGTGAAAACATTGGCGGCCAGGTGCAGGCGCTCTTCGGCGTGCTTCTGCCGGGTCACATCCTCAGAGAAGATGATGATGCCGCCGATGGCGCCGGTGCCGGTGAGCCAGGGGCGGAGCTCGCGGCGAATCCATAGGGTGCGACCGTCGGGCGTATGAAGAATGTCCTCGTTGGCCCGGACAGTCTCCCCGGCCAGCGCCTGGCGGTGCGCCTGCTTCCAGCTATCAGGCAAATTGGGAAAGACCTCGTAATGACTGCGCCCGATGATCGACTGGCCGGCAAGGCCGTAGCTCTCCAGCCAGCGGCGGCTCACGGCGACATAGCGCATATCGCGGTCAAACATGGCCAGCGCGGCGGGTACGTGCTGGACGAAGAGCTGGAAGAGCTCCTTGCTTTCGCGCAGGGACTCGGCCATCTGAAGCGGGTCCAGCAGCGGCCTGGCGATGCCGACAAGGCCGACGATGTCGCCGCGGTCATTGCGGACAGGAAACTTGCGGTTGTCGATGCGAACCTCTTTGCCGTCCTTGTCAATGCTGTTTTGCACTGCCTGGGCAATGGGCCTGCCGGCGAAGACCTCCTTCTCCAGCCGGTAAAAGGCGTCGGCGTAGCTCTCGGGGAATAGATCGTAGTCGGTGAGGCCGACGACGTCGCTCTGCAGGTTGGCCAGCTCAAGAAGAGCCTCGCGCGCGCGCTGGTTGGTGGCGGTGAAGACATGATGGCGGTCCTTGAAGTAGACGAAGCCGTCGTTGATCTCCATGAGCGCGCGCAGATGCGTGGAAAGCAGGCGCGCATCCGCGGCCCGTTGCAGGCTCTTCGCATCCTGCAACGTAAGGTGAAGAACCTTGCCCCGCGGGCCTGCTTGCGTGGTGCACTGGCCGCGCAGACAGCGGATGCGCCCATCAGCATGGCGGAGACGAATGTTGAAGTCTGTAGCCGCCGGCCAGTCACTGGCAGAAAAGAGAAGACCGGCTATGTCTGCGTCATCGGGGTGGATGCGGTCTTCCAGGCGGATGCCGCCGGTGAGGAGATCCTGCTGCGTGTAGCCCAGCAGAGCCTGCACCCCCACGCTTACCGCCAGCGCCTGGGGATGCTCGCCCAGCAGTAACCGAAAGTTGGCTTCAACCATGCGTCACAGTCTCGGATCTCCGGGCTGCATCGAGCACATCAGCACAGCGGAACAGCAGAAGTCCCACTCAGCATAAAAGCGCAGCGCCGAAGACACAACATGACGCAGGTCTCATGACCGGCATGGCGGACTGTGAATGGTCGGAAGAGCGGGCGCTGAAGCACACTTCTTTGACCAACCGGCATCTCGCGGAGCCGACGGGAACCAAGTGAGGTACGGGTTATCCACCCACTTTTTTGTTGCGAAGCGAATTGATGCCTGCTTATCCACGGAGAATCTTGGCATAATCGCAGCAAGAGTGGTTCCTCCGCACCTGTTCCAAAAGCGACGTTCGGGGCCAGAGTCGTGGTTCAAATTGCAGCAGCGCCGTTCGAGGCCCAAATCTGAACCGGACCCACCACGGGAGCAAAGGAAGAGTGACCAGCTATAGCCGCCAGGATGTACTGCGAATTCTTCAGATCACTTCCCGCCAGTTGCAGGGGTGGGAAAGAGCTGGGCTGATTCCCCCACAGCAAAGCTACACGTTCCAGGATCTGGGCCAGCTGAAGACTCTGCGCGCGCTGCGCGAGGAGGATGTGTCTGCGGCATCCATCCGGCATTCGATTGTGGCGATGCGGACCGTGGCGGGCATATCCAATCCGCTGCTGGAGGCAAGCCTGGTCCGCACCGGGACGCGTCTGGCCTTCCGCTGCGAGGGCGCGGTGGTGGACCCCATTCGGCGACAGCTCTTGTTTGACTTTGAGCGGCTGGAGCGCGAACAGGATGCATTGCAACCTGCTCCGCTGCGCCGTCCGGTCGCGGGCAACGCACAGGAGCGCTTTCTGGAGGCCGTGCAGGCCGAGGAACGTGGCGACAAGAACGCTGCCATCGCACTCTATGAAGAAATACTTGAGCGCGATCCGGACTACGCCCCGGCGTGCATTAACCTGGGCACCATCCATTTCCACCTGCGCCAGTACGTTCGCGCCGAGGAGCTGTATCGCCGCGCCACGGAGGCCGACCCTGGGTATGTGCTCGCCTTCTTTGACCTCGGCAACGTGCTGGACGAGCTGGAGCGGCTGGATGAGTCCATTGCCGCCTATCTCCAGGCGGTTACGCTGGCTCCCCGCTATGCCGACGCACATTACAACCTGGCGCTGGCCTATGAGCGCAAGGGAGAGTGCCGCGCGGCCCTTCGCCACTGGCAGGCTTATCTGCGCCTGGACCGCAGCGGCCCCTGGGCCGAACACGCGAGGGCGCAGATACGCAAGCTACTGGAGCGGGAGAAGTTAACCGTTGCCTGGCGCGCGAAGCGCTTTGTGGCCCCCGGCAACAGCGCGGCCCTGCAACTGGTGCCCCAGCCGGCCTGCAACTGAGGGGCAAACCTATGGCAAGAAGCCGCCTGCCGCGGCGGCAACGGCGCGCATCGGGACACGGCTACCATAAAATTGGGATCCTATGGGGATGCAAGAGTCCGGCGGAGAAAAGATTCCCTGGGGAGGCCATCGCTATCTGAGTGTTCCAACGAGATATCTGCGCGAAATGTTTCCGCGGTCCATTCCGGCAGAACTGCGCATCGGAAATGTATTGCACTCAATCGGCAGTCCCATAATGACACGAAAACGCCATAAAGGGATGATGCCTGCGACTGGTGCCTCCGTCCGAGGCTTGGTATTTTTTCTCCACAAGCTAAAGGACGGCAAGCGACTCTTTGTGATGGCCCGGCAAATTGGAGGCCGCACAGCCTTTCCCTTCTACCTGCTTATCCCCGATGCAATGGTCACACCACGCTTTGAGATGGAGCACACAGTAGACAGAGCCGTCCAAGAAGTTTTCCCTGAGCTTTGGACCGAGAACTGGAAGCAGATTATGGAGAAAGGTCTGCGCGTCACGTAGCGCACTTATGCGACCGCATTTCACGCGCACCTAGCCGCACTCCGCAGCCCTTGCAGCGCCGCATCTTCTTCGGTCTTCCGCCAGCGTGCGTCCGGCGCTTCGCCTGTAACGCTCGTCCCGCTTTGGAAGCCTGATCATCTTTCATGTTCATCCGCTCACAAACTGCGCTGTTTGTGCATGCTTTTTGCTTGCATTTTCCCGTTCCAGATGATAGCGTGGCGCTGTTGTTTCAGGAGCCTCTATGCGCACATTCTCCAAAGCCATCCTCTACGCCGCGCTGGCGATCGCAGCACTTCCGGCGTTCGCCCGCACTCACCGCGACGTGTATCCCCTGCAGTGTAACCAACTGTGGCCCGCTGTCAAGGACACGCTGAAGACCAGCGGCAAGTACAACATCATCGGCATCAGCGATCAGGAGTTGACGGCCTCATTCACAGTGGGCGCCTTCTGGTCCGGCAAGAGCGTGAACGGAATCGTGCTGACGCCCTCCGGCGACGGATGCCAGCTTGCGGTGAACACTTCTTATCGCGGCATCGAGCACAATGACGCCAAGGATCTAAAGAAGCGCATCGATGCGGACCTTGAGATGAGCGGAATTCACGTCACAAGCAAGCCCTCGAAACCATGAAGCCGCGAGGTAAACATCATGTGGCTGATCGTCGTTACTGCTCTTGCGCTTGCCATCTACTTGGGACTTATATACCTAAGTCCCTAAAATTGCTATTGACCCGCAGACAACTCGGCGGGCGAATCTGTGTCTAACATTAGTAGTTAGGTACGCTTTGTCCCTTCTGGAGGCCACTCACGGACATGCGCCGGGGTTCCTGTCCCGTCGCGTTTTCCCCTTCACTCTCTCCGCCCCGGAACCGGATCCAGCGTTGTCATAACGAAGGTTACGTGTCTACGGTACGGCCGTTATGGCTCCGTGCTAGCCTGAATGGACTTGCAACGCACCACCCCAAGGAACGCTATGAAGACGACGCTTGCACACACAGGACGAAAGTGGCTAAGGATTTGCGGATGGGTAGCCGCCTGCGCGATGGCGGCAACAGCAGCCGGTGCGCAAAAGCCCGCCCCGCGCATTCGCACTGCGATTACCAACGAGATGGCGACCCTGAAAGGCGCGGCCGCCTATACGGCGCAGTATGATGCCGGTCCTATGCCGACGGATACGCGCCTGACCGGCGTGACGATGTCTTTCAACCGCTCGGCCGCGCAGGAGGCTGACCTGCAGGCGTTGCTGGTGGCCCAGCAGACCCCCGGCTCACCGCAGTATCACCAGTGGCTAACGCCAGAGCAGTTTGCCGACCGCTTCGGCATGGCGCAGACCGATCTGGACAAAGTGACGCAGTGGCTGCAGCAACAGGGCTTCAGCATCGACTATGTGGCGCGCAGCCGGAGCTTCATCCGCTTCTCCGGCACGGTGGGACAGGTGCAGCAGGCGTTCCAGACGCAGATGCACTTCTACAACGTGAACGGGGCACGGCACTTTGGTCCGTCGTCGGCCCTTTCGGTCCCGGTGGCCTTTGCCGCAACAGTGGCGGGCATCCACGATATCAGCGACTTCAAGCCGCGCTCCATGCATACAGCGCACACGGCGCTGCAGGCGAATCCAGCGTTCACGTCGAGCATCTCCGGCAACGTATTCTTTGCGCCGGGCGACATCAAGAAGGCCTACGACCCGACAGGCGCAGCGACCACGGCCTATGACGGCACGGGACAGGCCATCGCCATCGTGGGCCAGTCGTCGGTGGTTGTGAAGGACATTGAGAACTTCCAGACAGCGGCCGGGCTCACGGTGAAGGACCCGAACCTTGTACTGGTGCCGGGCTCGGGCGCTGCCACGCTCAGCTCCGGCGACGAGAGTGAAAGCGACCTTGACCTGGAGTGGTCAAGCGCCATGGCTCCGGGCGCGGACATCTACTTCGTCTACACGGGCAACAGCACAAACAGCAACGGCGTGTTTGACTCGATTACCTACGCAGTGGATCAGAAGATCGGCAACATTATCAGCATCAGCTACGGAGCCTGCGAGACGGCCGTAAAGGCTGCCTCAAACTTCCAGACCATTATGGAACCGGTCTTCCAGCAGGCGGCGGCACAGGGGCAGACGGTACTTTCGGCCTCCGGCGACCAGGGTTCGACCTCGTGCAGCGGCGTGACCAGCCTGACCACCACGCAGCAGCAGGCGCTGGCGGTGAACTACCCCGCGAGCAGCCCATATGTGACGGGCGTGGGCGGCACGGAGATTGACTCCTCCAATACGGCGTATGTGACCGCTGGAACGGCCTACTGGACAGCAAAGAGCAGTACCGACGTGATTACCTCTGCTCTGCAGTGGCTGCCGGAGGTGACATGGAACGACGACACGACGTCGGGGTGCACGGATGCCAACAACAACCCCATCGGCTGCCTAAGCTCGACCGGCGGCGGCGTGAGCGCGCTGTTCACAACCAAGCCGACCTGGCAGACGGGCGTGCCGGGCATTCCCAGTGATGGCAAGCGCGACGTACCGGACATTGCGCTGTACTCGTCGCCGCAGTATGTGGCGTACCTCTATTGCACCAGCGACTCCACTGCGTGGGTGACGAGCCAGACACCCGCGCAGGCGGCAAGCTGCAACAGCGGCTTCCGTGACGGCACCTCTGGCGGCAATTACCTAACGCTCGCCGGCGGCACCAGTTTTGCCACGCCGGTCTTTGCGGGCATGCTGGCGCTGATCAACCAGGCCAAGGGCTACACCGAGGGGCAGGGCCTTCTGAATCCCGCGCTCTACACGCTGGCCTCGAGCAGCACGAACTACGCGGCGGCCTTCCACGACATCACGAAGGGCAACAACTTCTGCCTTGCGGGCACGACCGTTTGCGGGACCACGACGGGCTACTCGGCCGGCGCGGGCTACGACCAGGTGACGGGCCTTGGCTCAGTGCAACTGGCGGGGCTGCTGACGGCGTGGCCGCAGAACACCGGCGCGAGCGCCAGCCTGACGGATACGACCACCACGGTGACGGCCTCCCCGGCGAACCCGGCTGCGGGCGCAACTGTAACCTTTACCGTGAAGGTGGCCCCGGCAACCGGATCGACAGTGCCCTCGGGTAACGTGGCCCTGTCCATTGACCAAGGCATCACGGGAACGGGCGGCACGCTGACGGGTGGCACCACCACGACGCTGACGCTGGATAACACCGGAACCGCAACCTACCAGACGACCTTTACCGCCTCCGGCATTCACACGATTGTGGCCAACTACGCGGGCGATTCTGGCCACGCAACCTCGACCGGCACCGCTGCGGTGACCATCGGCAGCAGCACGGGCACCAGCGGATTCCGGGTATCTGCCAGCCCCTCGACGCTGACTGTGAAGCAAGGCACATCGGGCCAGGAGACGCTGACGTTTACACCGTCGGGCGGCTACACGGGCACCATTTACATCAGCTTCACGGCAACCAACGCCAGCGCGCTGAATAACCTGTGCTACAACTTCACCAAGATTGCGCCGGACGGATCCAGCGGCGAGGTGCAGATTACCGGCACAAGCGCAGCCACCACGACCTTTACGCTGGATACCAACGCGATGGATTGCCAGAGCAATACTGGCTATGGCGGCTATTACGGCTACTACTACACAAACAAGGGCATTGTGCACCCAATGCATCAGATGCAGGGAACGCATACCTCGCGGAACAACGGGCCCAGCCCGGTGGCTCCTACCGGGTTGGCCTTTGCAGGCTTGCTGGTGGCCGGGTTCATGGCACGCTACTCCAAGAAGCTGCGCGGGCTGGCGGCAGTGATTGCGCTGCTGACAGTGGGCTTTGGGCTCTCTGCCTGCGGCGGCGGTGGCGTGAGCGTGTCGAACCCGCCCAAGGGAACGTACACGATTACCGTCACAGGCAAGGACTCTACCAACAACTCGCTTACGGCATCCACCACATTTACTTTCGTGATCGATTAACAGCACATAGAAACTGGGGCAGGCGCCATATGGCGTCTGCCCCTTTTCTTTTGCGCGCGGGAGCTTTGATGCGGCGCAAGTGCGCTGGCTGGGGCACGTGTGCGGTGGGCACGCGCTTTGATACACTCCGAGGGCTGAAGGGAGACTGCATTGACCAGCACAGCACACGGCCCGCTTACGCAATTGAGTGAAGAGGAGAACCTGTTTTTTGCCACGGTGCGGCAGTTTGCCGAGGAGACGATTGCGCCGCTGGTGCGGCAGATGGACGAGGAGCAGCAGTTTGCGCCGGGGCTGGTGGAGAAGCTCTTCGGGCTGGGACTGATGGGCATTGAGGTACCCGAGGAGCTGGGCGGCGCAGGCGGCACTTTCTTTGACGCGGTGCTGGCGATTGAAGCTCTTGCGCGCGTGGACCCCGCGGTGGCCGTGCTGGTGGACGTACACAACACGCTGGTGATCAATGCCATGCGACGGTGGGGCACGGCAGAGCAGCAGCAGGCCTGGCTGCCGCGACTGGCGACGAAGACCGCAGGCGCGTACGCGCTGAGCGAGGCGGGCTCCGGCTCGGACGCCTTTGCGCTGCAGACACGCGCGGAGGCCACCCCTGACGGCTACCGGCTGAACGGGCGCAAGCTGTGGATCAGCAACGCGCGCGAGGCGGGGCTGTTCATGGTCTTCGCCACGCTGGACCCGGCGGCGGGCTATCGCGGGATCACGGCATTTCTTGTGGAGAAGGGCATGCCGGGGTTCACGGTGGGGCGCAAGGAAGACAAGATGGGCATCCGCGCCAGCAGCACCTGCGAGCTGATTCTTGAGGACTGCGAGGTTCCCGCGACAAGCCTGCTGGGCGAGCCGGGCAAGGGCTACAAGATCGCGATTGAGATGCTGAACGAAGGGCGCATCGGCATTGGCGCGCAGCTGCTGGGGCTGGCTGAGGGAGCCTGGGCGCATGCGGCGCGCTATGCGCAGGAACGCAAGCAGTTTGGAAAGCCGATTGCCGAGTTCCAGGCGGTGCAGTTTGCGCTGGCGGAGATGGCGACGGAGATGGAGGCGGCGCGGCTGATGGTGTACAACGCGGCGCGGCTGAAGGACGCGCGACTGCCGTTTGTGCGCGAAGCGGCGATGGCCAAGCTCTTTGCCTCGCAGGTGGCCGAGCGTGTGGCAAGCCAGTGCGTGGAGATCTTTGGCGGCAACGGCTTTGTACGCGATTACCCGGCGGAGAAGTACTATCGCGACGCGAAGGTGGGCAAGATTTACGAAGGCACGTCGAACATGCAGCTGACCACGATTGCGAAGCAGGTGCTGGGCGGCAGGTAGATTGCGCGCGTGCGATCAGCCGAAGGGCGTCCAGGCAAAGACGAGCCAGGCGAGGATGCCGACGGCGAGCAGATTGCACGCCCATGCAGCCCAATAGAGCCAGCGCCAGCGCGGCGCAAAGGCCGCCAGCAGGCTCAGCCCAAACAGGAGAACACCGAAGACGAGCTGGCACCGTTGGCTCTGGTAGGCTGCCAGGCCTATGTTCTGCTGGCCGCGCGCCAGGTTGATGAGTGCAGCACCGCACAGGATAAGTGGAAACAGGATGAGCAGCCAGCCGGCGAGAGCGCGCTTCAGTGTGCACTGAAGGATGGCCGAGACGATGAGCACCACGATGACGGCGACGACGATAAACGCGGCCATGGAAGAGCCTTCCAGACGATGCCCTGCCAACGGCGCACAGCGCGCGACGGAAAATCGTCCGCTGGCATTTTACAGCTTTTGCGTGCGCTGCACCGTGCGGACGCCGCTCAAGCGGCGCAAGCCAAGCACCATGCGATTGAGGTGGCGCACGTCTTCAGCTTCAACAATGAACTCGATAATGGCTTCGCCATTTTCATCGCGCCGGATATCCACGCCGCGGATGTTCGTATCGTCGTCAGAGATAACGGCGGTCAGCTCCTTGAGCATGCCGGCGCGGTCGTCACAATAGACGGTAATCTTCACCGGATAGCGCAGTGCTCGGCTTACGCCATCTTCGCCCACACGCGCCCACTCCACGGCGATGCGACGGTCGCTCTCATAAAGCAGATTCTGCACGTTGGGGCAACTGCGAGCATGCACGGCCACTCCCTTGCCGCGGGTGACATAGCCTACAATCTCTTCGCCGCGGATGGGATTGCAACAGCGCGCGCGATAGACAAGCAAATCATTCTGGCCCTCGACCTGGAGCGAGTCTGACCCGGTCAGGTGCAGCTTGCGCACCGCCTCAGTCATGGCAGCCTCGCCCGCCTTGGGCTCCGTTCCGGTCTCGACATCTGCCGGTTGTGTGGCGAGGCCCGGCGCAAGCTTGCTGAGTACCTGGTGCGCTGAGTGCTTGCCCTGGCCGAGCGTGGCCAGCAGGTCGGCAGCGGTGGCTACGCCGTATTCACCAGCAATGCGGCCGAGGTCCTGATCGTCGATCTGCGTGAGGGGCACCTTGAATCGGCGCGCCTCGCGCTCGAGGAGCTTGCGACCTATCTCGACGGCGCGGCGGCGCTGATCCTCATTCAGCCAGTGCTTGATCTTGTTGCGCGCGCGGGGGCTTTTGACGAAGGTGAGCCAGTCGCGGCTGGGCTTGTGGTCCTTCTGCGTGATGATTTCAACAATGTCGCCGGTGCGCAGCTTGGTGCGCAGAGGCACCATGCGCCCGTTGACCTTGGCGCCTACGCAGGTATGGCCCACCTCCGTGTGAATGGTGTACGCAAAATCGATGGGCGTGCCATCGGCGGGCACCACAACTACCTTCCCCTTGGGCGTGAAGGTGTACACCTCGTCGGGATAGAGATCCATCTTCAGGCTGGAGAGAAACTCGTTGGGGTCGGTCATCTCCTTCTGCCACTCAACCAGCTGGCGAATCCAGTTGAGGCGCTCCTCGTCGCGCGCGGTCACGGCGCCCTCGCCGGCCTTGTACTTCCAGTGGGCGGCGATGCCTTCTTCGGCGATGCGGTGCATCTCCTCGGTGCGGATTTGCACCTCAAACTGATGGCCGCCCTCGCCCATGACCGTGGTGTGCAGCGACTGGTAGCGGTTGGCGCGGGGAATGGCGATGAAATCCTTGATGCGGCCCGGCACAGGGCGCCACAAGGTGTGAATGAGGCCGAAGACCGCGTAACAGGAGGCAACATCCTGCGTGATGACGCGGACGGCAAGCAGGTCATAGACCTGGTCAACGGAGACCTTGGTCCGCTGGAGCTTCTGGAAGATGGAGTACAGGCGCTTGATACGCCACTCCACGCGCGCCTGGATGTTGTTCTCGCGCAGCTGTTCGACCAGCGTGTCCTCAACGGAGCGGAGAAACTGCTCGCCCTCCAGGCGACGGGCCTCCACGGCGGCGGCCACCTGCTCATAGCTCACGGGGTCTGTGTAGCGGAAGGCCAGATCCTCTAGCTCGCCGCGCACCTTGCCCATGCCGAGGCGATGCGCGAGCGGGGCGTAGATATCGAGAGTCTCGCGGGCGATGGCCTCCTGCCGGTCGGGCTTCAGGTGCTCCAGCGTGCGCATGTTGTGCAGGCGGTCGGCGAGCTTGATGAGCACCACGCGCACATCGGTCACCATCGCCAGCAGCATCTTGCGTACGTTTTCAGCCTGGCGGTCTTCGCGGTTTGCGAACTGAATCTTGTCAATCTTGGTGACGCCCTCGACGATGTGCGCCACCTGATCGCCGAAGCTGGCCTGAATCTCCTCCCGAGTTGCGGGCGTATCCTCCACTGCGTCATGTAGCAGCCCGGCGGCGATGGCGGTCGCGTCCAGCTTCATCTCCGCCAACACCTCGGCAACCTCAAGTGGATGAATAATGTAGGGCTCACCCGAGGCGCGCATCTGGCCTGCGTGGTGCTGTACGCAGAAATCCCACGCCTTGCGGATGATGCCTACGTCCTCCGTGGGACGGTTCGCCTGCACGTGGCGCAGAAACGCCTCAAAGCGCTCATCAATGGTCTTCTGGTCGGGTACCGGCTTAGGGACAGGAATAGAAGGCACAGACCCAGGAATAGGCGCCTGACCCGAGGACACCGGGGCAGCGCTGGAGTGATCCGCGGGGACCGTCTGCCTGACTGTCGCCATGCTTCATTATAGGCCGGAGTTGCTTTTAGCGCATGAATCCGGCTGATTTAGGACGCATTCCACGCGCCGGAAAGCGCCTCAGCAGGCGTTCCTGCATAAGGATGGAGGACGGCTTGAGGTGTAGCAGTGCCAGTCTAATAACTGCCTACCGTGTCGCGTGATGCGGCCCTTTCAGCGCATCTTATCGCTTCTGGAAACCCGGTGTCGGTGCTGCGAGATGCTGTTTGCTGTGCTGTATATCACTGCGGCGGCCCACCCGAACTGGCGTACAGTCCCTTGCGGAGTAGAGGTCAAGAACGGAGGAACTATGTTGCAACGCCTGTTCCTGGCTGCCTGCGCCGCGGTGCTTGCCGCCGGCGTCTTCTGTGCAGCCCAAACGCAAGAATCCAAAGAATCCAAGGTTGTCATACCAGTCAAGAAAGTTCCGCCAACCAGCGGCCAGGCTATGTACAAGGACTATTGCGCGCCCTGCCACGGCACCGACGGCAAAGGCAACGGCCCCGTCGCTAAATCCTTGCGCCCCGCGCCGACAGATCTAACCCTGCTGAGCAAAAACAACCATGGCGAATTTCCAAGCGCGCATGTGGCGGCCGTGCTGCAGTTTGGCGTGAGCGTGCCGGCGCACGGCACGGACGTGATGCCTGTATGGGGCCCGATCCTTGGTAAGATGAGCGTGACAAATCCCCAGGAGAAGCAGCTCAGAATCAGTAATCTGACGCGCTATCTGGAGAGCATCCAGGCGAAGTGAGGAGAGACGGCCCGTCGGCTCCCCGCCTGAAAGCAAAGGACCGCGAGGGAGCCGATGAAGACGCCGCGCACACCGAAACCAGCCACAAAGCAGAAGGCGCCGACGGAGGCAAACCCGGGGGCGTCTTCTGGCAGGACACACGACCAGCCCACCCAGCATCGTGACTCCCAGCCCAATCCCTATTTCAAAACGAGGCAGGCACCCGCGCCGCAAACGACACCTGGAGTGCGTGTGAACCGCCGCGCGGCAGACCGGCTGCGCACAGGACACTCGTGGGTGTATGCCTCTGATATTGAAGAGGTTGTTACTGGAGAGGGTGTGACTCCGCCGCTGCTGCCCGTAGCCGATGCGCGCGGTCTGCTGCTGGGCACGGCACTCTACAGCCCCACGTCACAGATTGCTCTGCGGCTAGTGGCGCGCGAAGCGGTTGACGAGGCTGGCTGGCTGAAGCTGATCGATACACGGCTGCGCGCTTCCATTGTCCGGCGCAGGCTCCTGCTGGATGTAGACACGGACGCCTGCCGCCTGTGCTTCAGCGAGGCTGACGAGCTGCCGGGCCTTGTGGCAGACAAGTACGGCGACCTTGTGATTCTGCAGCTACTGGCTAAAGGGCTGGACACGGCGGCGGTCCGCGCCGTCTGTACGCGCGTGCTGCGCGAGGAGTTGGAGCCCGCGTCGATCCTGGAGCGGCCCGACCCGCGCATGCGGGAACTGGAGGGGCTGGCTGCTCCGGGGCTGGCTCCGCTGTGGGCTGCGGAACCGGACAATCCGCTCACCAGCACGCAGTTCCGCCTGAATGGCCTGCAGTTTCACTACGACGCCAACGCGGGGCAGAAGACAGGAGCCTTCCTGGACCAGCGCAGCAATTATGCCGCAGCCAGCGCATGGGCGGTGCGTCTGGCTACAACCGGGCGGGCGCTGGACGTCTGCTGCTACCAGGGCGGCTTTGCGCTGCACCTGGCGCGCGTGTGCCACCAGGTGACGGGCATCGACACGTCGCGCGCTTCGCTGGAGGTGGCCGAGCGGAATGTGGAAGCCAACCGTAGCCGGTTGCGCGGCGGGGTGGACTGGGTGGAGGCCGATGTCTTCCAGCTTCTCCGCGACTGGTCCGACGCGGGCGAGCACTATGACACGATCATCCTGGACCCGCCCGCCTTTGCCAAAACGCGGCGCGCTGTGGAGGGTGCATTACGGGGCTATAAGGAGCTGAACCTGCGCGCGCTGCGCATGCTGCGGCCGGGCGGTCTGCTGATGACCTTCTCCTGTAGCCACCACGTGGGCTGGCAGGAACTGGAGGGCGCCGTGGCCTCTGCGGCCGCCGATGCCCACAGGCGCGTGCGCCTGCTGGAACGTCGCGGCGCGGCGCTGGATCATCCAGTGGTGCTGAATCTGCCGGAGACTGAATACCTGAAGGGCCTGGTTCTGGAAGTGGAGTAACGAGCTCGCCTACGCCTCGCAGGCGGAGAGCGACTGCATCTGCTCAGGCTCTGGCAGGATGCGGCCCGGCAGCCGCAGGAGGCTGGAGATGGCATCCACCGTCAAGGGGCGCGAGAAGAGATAGCCCTGGCCATAGCGGCAGCCCATCTGGCGCAGCAACTGGTACTGCTCGATCGTCTCAATGCCTTCAGCCACCACGTCCATGCCCAGCACGTGCGCCATTTCAATGATGGTGCGCACAATCTGTAGCGCCTGCTCCCCATCCGTCATGCGGCCCACAAAGGAGCGGTCAATCTTCAGCACGGTGAACGGGAAACGGTAGAGGTGGTTCAGCGAGCTGTAGCCGGTGCCAAAGTCATCCATGAGCAGCGAGACGCCGAGGGCGCGCAGGCCTCCGAGCACCTCCTGGGCCGTGTGCATGTTCGTGATGAGGCTGGACTCGGTCATCTCCAGCCCAAGCTGGCTGCTGGCAGCGCCCGTATCGGCCAGCAGAGACTGCACATGGTCAGCCAGCCCCTGGCGGGAAAACTGCCGCGCGGAGAGATTCACACACACGCGCAGTGAGCTGTTGCGCGCATCCTCGTGGTTCCACGTCTGAATCTGCTGGCAGGCTTCGGCAAGGCCCCAGTCGCCAATGGGCACAATCATGCCGCTCTTTTCTGCCTGCGGAATGAACTCCATGGGAGGCACGAGGCCTCGCTCAGGATGTTCCCAGCGGATCAGTGCCTCCACGCCAACGATCTTGCGGGTGACAAGATCGACCTCCGGCTGGTAGTACAGCACGAACTCGTGGCGGTCGAGGGCGCGGCGCAGGTCATTGCGGTGCGGCCACGAGCGGGAAGGAGTGCGCTGCGTGCGGGTGCGCGTGCGGCGCTGGCTCCGCTCCGTGAGCGCTCTGCGCATGTTGTGCAGTTCCACCTGGCTGGCAGCCATGGCCGCCATGCGCTCAAACATCTCCAGCTCATCCGTGTCCATCGGGTGCCGGGGATTCCTGCCAAAGATGGCCAGTGCGCCCAGGACGCCACCACTCGGGTTCCGCACCGGCACGCCCGCAAAGGAGGCCGCGTCCAGCCCAGGCAGCAGCGGCCTTGCACTGGCAAGGTGCGTGTGATGCGCCACGTCGTGAATCACCACCGGGCCGTCTTGTGCGAAGACCATGTCGAATACGGAGTGGTCGTGAGGAAGATCCTGCACAGCATGCCCCCAGTGGGAGCGGATGCGAATGCGGGAGTCGTCCCTAAAGCCCAGAAGCGCGGCATCGGCCCGAAAATACTCCGCCGCAAGGCGCGTAATGGTGTCAAACCCGGTATCCGATGCGGTGTCAAAGGAGTGCCCAGCCACAGGCGGATCCGCTGGCGCAGCGTCGGTCTGCCGGTAAGCATTGCTGCTGACGAGTTTGAGTTGAGGTGGATACAAGCTAATCCTGTCTGTTTCTCACTGTTCTCAGGATTATTGCCTGCCAATGGGGCAACCTGTATCCCATCTTCGCGTTATCTATCCGCCCGGTGGACCAATTTGGGTAACACGCATCGGGTAGAACCAAAGTTACTTCGCGGCACTCGTTCCTCCCGTTTCGGTCCACAGGAAGGTGAGTTCGTCCGCATCGTCCTGGATCTTCTGATCCACGCTCACACCCGCAGAATGCCCGCCAGCCAGGCTGTAGTGGAGCAGGATGGGCCGCCCGCTGGACGAGGCCGCCTGCATCTCGGCAACCATCTTGCGCGCATGCAACGGATCAACGCGCGTGTCACTGGAGCCGGTGAAGAACAGCACAGACGGGTACGCCGTGCCCTTCTTGACGTTCTGGTACGGCGAGTATTTGAGCAGGTAGAAGAACTGCTTCTCATCGTCGGAGGCGCCGTACTCGGTGGTCCAGTGCACGCCCTGTTCAAAGTGCTGGTAGCGAAGCATGTCCAGCAACGGATAGCCGCAGAAAATGGCTCCAAAGAGCTCAGGATGCTGCGTCATGGCGGCGCCCATCAGCAGGCCTCCGTTGGAACGGCCGGTGATGGCAAAGTGCGCGGGTGAGGTGTACTTCTGGGCAATCAGATACTTGGCTGCCGCAAACCAGTCGTCAAAGACGTTTTGCTTCTTCTCAAACATGCCTTGCTGGTGCCAGTGCTCCCCATACTCGCCGCCGCCGCGCAGATTGGGCATGGCGAACCATCCTCCCTGCTCCATCCACCAGGCATAGGCCGGGTTCCACGTCGGGGTCATGCTTACGTTAAAGCCGCCGTAACCGGTCATCAGCAGGCGAGCGGTGCCGTTCTGCGGCAGGCCCTTTTTACCGGCGATGAACATCGGCACGCGCGTGCCGTCATTGGATGTGTAGTAGACCTGCTTCAGCTCGTACTGGCTTGTGTCAAAGGGGACGGTGGGCTGGGCGAAGATTTCGCGTTTGCCGGTCGTCGCGTCCAGCCGGTAGAGCGTGGGCGGCTGGATGAAGGACTGCACGCTGAAAAATCCGTAGCGGTCCGTGGTGCGGCCATAGATGCCGGAAGACGAAACAATGCCTTCGTGCGGCACGCTGCCAGCAGGCTTGCCAGCGAGGGTGTAAATGGAGGTTTCCGTGACTACATTCTTGAGCCGCGTCACATAGACCTTGTCATCCACGATGGAGAAGCTCTCGATGGCCTCGGGGGCTTCAGGAACAATGGTCGTCCATGCATCGGGGAGCACGCCGGGGTCAGCCTTGAGAATGCGGCCCATGGGCGCCTGGTAATCCGTCTTCACATACCACGCACCCTTCGCGTAAATGGCAGAGAAGCGCGAATCCAGCGACCAGACAAGCACGTCAAAGGGAGCGTCTTTTTTCGTAAGATCGCGGAAGACAATGTCCACACGGCGGGCTGGCACGCCGCGCTCAATGTTCACGACGAGATAGCGGCCGTCGTCAGTTACCTGCGACATAAACAGATCAATGGGTCCGAGCGGCTCCCCGCGGAACTCGCGGCCAAACAGCAGCTCGTCCCTCGTTACGCGTGTACCGAGGACATGCTCAAAGAGCAGCGACCCCTGGCTGTTTGTGGTGGTGTAGAAGACGCCGCTCCCGTCCGGCGTGAAGTTGACGGACCAGTGGAGACCGGCGGGGAGCGTGTCTTCGAGTGTCTTGCCGGTTTTCACATTGAAGACACGCACAGTGGTTTCATCCGCGCCGCCGCTGCGCACGCGGTAGGCGATGAGCTGGCCATCGCGTGAGACATCGGCCAGATCGACGCTGGTGTTGGCGTCGCGGCTTAGCACGGCAGGATCGATGAGACGCTCGTCCTTACCCGCCCAGCCGCGGCGGATATAGATGGAGGCCTGGTTCTCACCGGGCAAGCGCTTGGTGAAGTAGTAGTTGCCAGCGCGCTGGATGGGCAGCGTCCAGCGAGGAGCGCGCTCAAGTGGGTCGAGGGCTTCGACAACATGCGGATGGATGCGTGCCTGTTGGAAATAGCGCGCAGTGTAGGCGTTCTGCTGGTCAATATAGGCGCGTGTCTCGTCGCTCCTGGCATCCTCCAGCCAGCGATAGCTGTCAGGAATCTTCGTGCCGAAGTAGTTGTCATAGACGGGACTGGCCAGCACAGACGGCGGAGGCGGCAGCGTGATGCCATCACCGCCGTGGATGGTTTGGGCTGCAACAGGAAGTACGAGGGAAAGACCGAGAGCGAGCGAAGAGAACAAGCGCATGGTGGCCTCTACAGAACAGCATGGGCAGGACAAAGGTCCGCCCATGAATGGTAAACGCTGCGGCGAGGCACATGCCCGGTAGAATCAAGTGCAGTGACCGATTCGCCAACATCTGCAGCGGCGCAGCAGCCAGGACGGCCGACGGCCTCTCGCTGGGCGCGGGGTCTGCGCCTGCTGCACCCCTCGCACGCGCACTCGGCTTACAGCGCCACGGTGGTGCTGATGGCTGCGAACTTTCTGTCGCGCATCATTGGCCTGGTGCGCGTGAAGTACATCGTCTGGCTCTTTGGCAGCGGCGTGCAGGCCGACGCACTGAATGCCGCCTTTGTGCTGCCGGACATGATCTCCTATTTCCTCGTCGGCGGCGCAGCCTCCATCACGTTTGTCACCATCCTCACGCGCTACCGCGAGACAGACCGCGAGACTGATGGCGAGCGCTCGCTCTCTGTCATTCTGACGACGATGTACCTGGTGCTGGGCGCGGCAATCGTGCTGGCGGAGATTCTGGCGCCGGTCTACATTCACTGGTGGTTTAACGGCTTTGACGCCGAGAAAGCCGCGGTGTGCGTGCGGCTCACGCGCATCCTGCTGCCGGCGCAGTTGTGCTTTTTTGCCGGGGGCGTGTTTGGCGCGGTGCTGCTGGTACGTAAGCAGTTCGCCGTGCAGGCGGTGGCGCCGCTCATCTATGGACTGGGCACCATCGTGGGCGGTGTGCTGCTGGAGAAGCGCCTCGGCGTGGCGTCGCTGGCCATCGGCACGGTGGCGGGCGCGTTCTTTGGGCCTTTCTTTCTGAACGCATTTTTTGCGCGGCGGGCGGGCACGCGCTACCGGCCTATTCTGGACTGGCACGATGAGGGGCTGCGTGAGTGGGTGCGGCTTTCGCTGCCGCTGATGGCCGGAGTATCGTTGGTGACGGCTGACAACTGGATCATTGCGCACTTTGCCTCGACAACGAGCGGAGCTGTTTCGCTGATGAGCTATGCCAAGCAGCTCTTCACCGCGCCCATGGCGATGGTGGCACAGGCGGCGGGCGCGGCGTCCATGCCGTTCTTCGCGAGCCTGTGGACGAAGGAGCGGCATTACGACTTTGCCGTGACGGTGGCGGATTCTGTTTCGCGCGTGGCGGCGCTGGGGCTGCTGGCCGCCTCGGGCATGATTGCGCTGGGCAGACCGATGATTGAGCTGGTGTTTGCGGGCGGGCAATTTTCTGTGGCGGAGGCAGGTGAGTGCGCGGCCTACTTCGCGGTCTTCTCCGTCTCGATGTTTTTGTGGTCAGCACAGGCAATTTACTCGCGCGCGTTCTATGCGGCGGGCAACACCTTTGTGCCGATGGTGGCGGGGACGGTAGTGACGCTGGTTTCGCTGCCAATCTACGCCGCGCTGTATCACGGGCTGGGCGCGATGGGGCTGGCGATAGCGTCGGACCTGGGCATCGCTCTGCAGACTGTGACCATCGCCGTGCTGCTGCACAGGCGGCAGATGGTGTCGCTGGCCAGCGTGGACTACACGGAACTGGGCCGCTGCACACTGGCTGCGACAGCCGGCGGCGTCACGGTGTGGG
>JAKAFB010000053.1 GCA_021818105.1 Acidobacteriota bacterium | reverse complement strand
GGAAACTGGGATGAAAATCACAGCCTATAATCATCATGCTCGGCTCCTTCTCCCGAGCTACATGGTCGTCTAGCAGCAACCAGTCTACTCAGCCGAAGGAGCCGACGCTGTCATGCAATCATCCATGGCGTCCGCACAGCGGGCGACATGGGTGGGAATGCACGAACCCAAACCAGCCGGGTGCCGCGTGCCGGGTGCCCCAGGTCTCGCTTTCGAGACCTGGGAATCCACTCCCTCCACCCAGTCATCCGCACACCACACGCCATGGGCCGAAACCCACTAAATAACTTCCCCAAGATTTGCCGATAATTACACCCACCTGTCGCACAATAAGAGCAGAGTCAAAGCAGGGTCCGGGTTTAGGGCATCCAGTTGGGGAACACCCCCCACCCCCTACCCCCCCTTGAATATTTTTCTTTTCCACAGAAAGTTTGCCGATAATTTCGCGGCCCGGTTTCATGTTTCTTCGCCCCGCGGCCATGCCAGGTGATCCGGCTCACATTTGGTCGGCCACACGCCACCGTCACCCTAGCTGGACTACAATGTTCTGGCTATGGTCACTTCAGTTCTTCCTACCGCGATAAAGCCGCGCTCGCCCAAGGGCGGGTTTGCCAACGAGCCTTTCACTGACTTCAAAAATCCCGACAACGCCCGCAGGATGCAGGCCGCCCTTAACCTCGTCGCCGCGGAACTTGGCCGCGAGTACGACCTCATCATCGGGGGCCATCGCCTCCGCACTGAGGGCAAGATCCGTTCCCTCAATCCCGCGCGCCCCGCGCAAATCGTCGGCATCCACCAGAAGGCCGGCGCCGAGCACGCCGGGCAGGCCATGCAGGCCGCCCTTGAAGCCTTCGAGTCCTGGAGCCGCACCAGCGTTGAAACCCGCGTCTCGCTCCTGCTCAACGTGGGCGAAATCCTCCGCCAGCGCAAGTTCGAGTTCTGCGCCTGGCTCACCTATGAGGTGGGCAAAAACTGGGCCGAGGCCGACGCCGACGTCGCAGAAACCATCGACTTCTGCGAGTTTTATGCCCGCGAGGCCCTCCGTCTTGCCCAGTCGCAAACGCCCATCCAGCTTCCCGGCGAGCGCAATGAGCTGCTCTACATCCCGCTCGGCGTCGGCGCGGTCATTCCTCCGTGGAACTTCCCGCTGGCCATCATGGCGGGCATGACGCTGGCCTCCATCGTCACCGGCAACACCGTCATCCTCAAGCCGTCGAGTGACTCGCCCACCATCGCCGCCAAGTTCGTCGAGGTGCTGGAAGAGGCTGGCATGCCCGGCGGTGTGGTCAACTTCTGCCCCGGTTCCGGCGCCACCTTCGGCAACGCCATCGTGGAACATCCCAAGACGCGCTTCGTCGCCTTCACCGGCTCCAAGGCCGTCGGGCTTGAGATTCACGAGCGCGCCGCCAAGACCCAGCCCGGCCAGATCTGGATCAAGCGCACCGTCCTCGAAATGGGCGGCAAGGACTCCATCCTCGTCTGCGCCGATGCCGACCTTGATGCCGCCGTCGAAGGCGTCGTGGCAGCAGCCTTCGGCTTCAACGGGCAGAAGTGCTCCGCCTGCTCACGCGCCATTATTGAAGCGCCGATCTACGACGTCTTCGTTGAGCGCCTGCGTGAGCGCGTCGCCAAGCTCGCTGTGGGCGATCCGGCCGAAAACAAGAACATGGGCCCTGTTATCAACAAGGCCGCCATGGACTCCATCCTCGGCTACATCGAGACGGGCAAGAAGGAGGGCCGCCTCATCGCCGGTGGCCACGCCATTGAGAACGCCAATGGCGGCTATCTCATCGAGCCCACCGTAATCGCCGACATCGCGCCCAACGCGGTCATCGCGCAGGAGGAGATCTTCGGACCCGTGCTCGCCGTCATCAAGGTCGCAGATTTTGACGAAGGCATGCAGGTGGCCAACAACACCGAGTACGGCCTCACCGGAGCCATCTACACTGCCGACCGCGAGCGGCTCAACCACGCCCGCCGCGAGTTCCACGTGGGCAACCTCTACCTGAACCGCAAGTGCACGGGCGCCATGGTCGGCGCACACCCGTTTGGCGGCTTCAACATGAGCGGCACTGACTCGAAGGGCGGCGGCCCGGATTACCTGCTGCTGTTCACGCAGGCCAAGAGCGTGGCCGAAAAGCTCTAGCCGCAGCCGAGCCGTTTCAGTTTGCACCCTCCTGCGCCTGCCGGTCATCCAAGGCAGGCGGGAGTGTGTATGAATAAAATCGTTCGCTTTCATGAGCTGGGCGGCCCCGAAGTTCTGCGCTTCGAGGATGTCCCCACGCAACAGCCCGGCAAGGGAGAGGTGCGCCTGCGTGTACAGGCTGCAGGCCTCAACCGCGCCGAGTCACTTTACTTCCACGGCATGTACCTGGAGCAGCCCCAACTGCCTTCCCGCCTTGGCTATGAGGTCTCAGGCATTGTCGAGGCAGTCGGCGAAGGCGTCGATGCAAGCTGGGTGGGCAAACAGGTCGCCACTGTACCCGGCTTCTCGCAGAATCGCTACGGCACGCTGGGAGAAGAAGCCATTGTGCCCGTAGGCGTGCTCGGCGAGTATCCATCGAATCTCACGCCGGTCGAGGCCGCAGCCATCTGGATGCAGTACATGACGGCCTACGGCGCACTCGTACATTTCGGCGGCGTCAAACCGGGAGACTTTGTCTCCATTCCGGCGGCCTCGTCCAGCGTGGGCCTCGCGGCCATTCAAATCACGCGTGATGCAGGTGCCACAGCCATCGCCGTCACACGCACGCGCGCCAAGGCGGCGGAGCTGCTCGCGCTGGGCGCGCACCACGTCATTGTGACGCAGGAGGAAGACTACGTCGCGCGCATCAAGGAAATCACAGGCGGCAAAGGCGCGAGGCTCACGTTTGACCCCGTGGCGGGCTCCTTCGTAGAGCAGCTCGCAAAGGGCGCGGCCTCCGGCGGCATCATCTTCGAGTATGGCCTGCTGTCAGGCGAGCCCACTCCATTTCCTCTCATTGAAGCGCTGGGCCGCGGCATCAGCCTGCGTGGCTACATCCTGCTGGAAATCACGCAGAATCCCGAACTGAACCGCGCAGCAAAGAAGTACATCTATGACCGTCTCGCCGACGGCCGCTTTGTGCCCAAGATTGCGAAGACCTTCCCCTTCACGCAGTCGGCGGATGCGTATCGCTATCTTGAGTCGAACCAGCAGGTGGGCAAAGTTGTGATTACTGTGCCATAACGCGCCTAGGCAACCGAGGCTGACGCAGACCGCTCCTCGGCATCGAGCCTGCTGCCGACATCGGCCGCGGCCTGCGCCAGCACACGATGATGGATCGTGAACAGAGCCAGCTCCAGCCGGTCGCTCACGCCGGTCTTGTCATAAATAGAACGCAGATAGTTCTTGATCACCTGCTCGGTGGTCTTCAACCGCACTGCAATCTCGCGATTCTTGCAGCCCTGCACGATCAGCGCCACAATGCGCATTTCCTTCGGCGTCAGCCGGTCGCGCACACGCGCTCCTACCAGGTCCTCTTCGGATGTATCAGACGCAATGGCCTGCACCGGCGACCAGGTGGCCCCTGCGGCCACGCGCCGCACACACTCCACCAGCGCAGTTCCCGTTACGCTGCGGTACACCACGCCACGAAAACCCATTTGAAGGTAGTCATGCGCGTTCTCGTTGTTCTCCGCAATCACAATGGCGCGGCTGCCAGCGGCTTCCAACACTTCGCACAGGCGCTTCATCTCCGGTTTCAGTGATGCAGCAAACAGCACAATCGCGCCGGGGAACGTGGTAATCGCGTGCATCAGGCGTTCCACATCCGTGCACTGGGCAATGATGCGCAGGTCGTCGTCCGTGGCCAATACCTTGGCAGTGCCTGCACGAAAGATAGCCTGCGAATCAGCAAGGATGATTTTGTTCATTGCATGCGCCCCGTTTATTGCAACCCCCGTCAAACCAGCCAGCCACGGCCATCATTGCCGCACAGCTGATGCCCCCTCAGCAGTCCTGCCGCACAGGGCACCATCTTGTGCATCCATCGCGGTCACCGGGCATCCATTTCCCGTGGTGCATTCCATGCAGCACCAGGGAATTGCCACCCCATGCCTTTCGTTACCCCTGCGGAGCGGCCAGAACATGTACGCAAGTAATCTTACCGCCGCTTACAGCTTACCGTGCTATCCGGCCTCGCGCTATGGGAATTCCTTCCGCGGCAGAAGGGGTATCTGGTTTGCAGATAGGAGCAGGCTCGTGGGCTGATTGTATGGCAAGCGGAACCACCGGGTATACAGGCAATACACTGGGAGCATATGGCAAGGCCAATCCTGTTGGCAGTGGATGACGATGTAAGCGTGCTCGAGGCCGTGGTGCAGGATCTGCGCCGGCAATACGGCGCGACCTACCGCGTGATGCGGGCGGCCAGCGGCCAGGCAGCGCTGGACACGCTGGCACAGCTCAAGGCTCGTCAGGAGCCGGTAGCCCTGCTGCTAAGCGACCAGCGCATGCCCGGCATGACGGGCGTCGAGTTTCTGGAGCGCGCGCGGGACCTGTACCCTGAAGCGCGCCGCGTCCTGCTGACCGCCTACGCTGACACAGACGCGGCCATTCGTGCCATTAATGCAGCGCGCATCCATTACTACCTGAATAAGCCCTGGGATCCACCCGAGGAGCGGCTTTATCCCGTCCTGACCGACCTGCTGGACGACTGGAAGGCTGGCTATCGCCCCGCGTTCGAGGGGCTCCGCGTGCTCGGCAGTCGCTGGTCGCTCAACGACCATAAGCTGCGCAATTTCCTTTCGCGAAATCATGTGCCCTACCGCTGGCTCGACGTCACCGCCAGCCCGGACGCGCGCGCGCTCATGGCCGAGCGTGGGCTTGGGCCGGAGCAGTTGCCCGCCGTGCTCTTCTCCGACGGCAGCACCCTGCCGCAGGCCAACCCGGAACAGCTGGCCGCGCGCGTAGGCTTGCGCACCCAGGCCACACAAGAGTTTTATGACATGGTTGTTGTAGGCGCCGGCCCCGCCGGGCTCGCGGCGGCTGTCTACGGTGCCAGCGAGGGCCTGCGCACGCTGGTGATTGAGCCCGAAGCGCCGGGCGGGCAGGCCGGCTCCACCTCGCGCATCGAAAACTACCTCGGGTTTCCCTCCGGCGTAACCGGAGCGGACCTGGGTCGCCGCGCGCATGTGCAGGCCTCGCGCTTTGGCGCCGAGTTTGTGACGCAGCGCGCCACGGGCCTGCGCATCGATGGGCAATACCGATTTGTTCAGCTCGCCGACGGACGCGAGGTGTCCAGTCACGTGGTGCTGCTGGCGCTGGGCGTGCAATACCGCAAGCTGGCGATTCCCGGCGCAGATCGGCTGACCGGGCGGGGCATCTACTATGGCGCGGCACTCGTGGAGGCGGCCTCCTGCAAGGACGAGGAGGTCTTCGTGGTGGGCGGAGCCAACTCCGCCGGGCAGGCTGCGCTGCACTTTGCCAAGTTCGCCTGCAAGGTGACGATGCTGGTGCGCGGACCGGGATTATCGGCCACCATGTCGAAATACTTAATCGATGAGATTGAACGCACATCCAATATTGTGTTGGAGACCCGCACGGAGGTCGTGGAGGTCGAGGGTCAGGAACACCTGGAGGCAATCCGCCTGCGCAGTCCGCAGGGGGAACGACTGGTCCCAGCCACATCGCTCTTCGTATTTATTGGCGCCGAGCCACGCACGCAGTGGCTGCCGCCGGGGATTGAGCGCGACGAGAAGGGCTTTGTGCTAGCCGGACCGGACCTGCGCTGCGATGGCAAGTTGCCAGAGAGCTGGCAGGAGCCACGCGAACCGTTCCTGCTGGAGACCAGCATACCGGGCGTTCTGGTCGCGGGCGATGTAAGGCATGGCTCCGTCAAGCGCGTGGCCTCCGCCGTGGGCGAGGGGTCAATCGCGGTGCAATTTGCTCACCAATACCTGGCGGGCTTTTAGTTCATGGTGATGGGAATGGATTCATGAGCGAGGGCGAACCGAAGATACAAATCGAAGCCATACCCTTGCCCGCGGTGTCCGATGCGCTGCGCCGAACCCTGCCGCTGGCCGAAGCGGACTTTGACTCGCTCAACACGATGCACACCGTCGAGCGCATCCATGTGGCCATGGGCGCGGTCTTGTTGGAGCCTGGAGAAACGCAGCGTTCCTATTGGGTCGTCCTCGAAGGAGAGATGCACGCCGAACGGCCGGAGCGGGACGGCTCGCGCAGCCTGGCTGGCATTGCGGCAGCGGGCGATGGCTTTGGCGAGACGCCCCTGCTGACCGGCAAATCCTACTCACCCTTTCAGATTTTTGCGGTCCGTGACTCCGTGCTTGTGCGCTTCAGCGAGGAGCAGTTCTGGGCGCTGCTCGCCTGTTGCCCTGGTGTGCGCAAGGTTGTGCTTGCCAACATGTCACAGAGGCTGCGCGCCTACCAGGAGGAGTTGCTGCACAGGGAGAAACTCGTCTCCCTCGGCACGATGGCCGCGGGCCTGATGCACGAGCTTCACAATCCCGGCTCGGCCGCAAAGCGCTCTGCCTCGCAACTGCGTGAAAACCTGATGCGCCTGCAGCAGCTCAGCCTGCGCTTCAGCGACAAGCCCAAGACCGCCGAGCAACTGGAGTGCATCAGGGGCCTGCTGGAGCACACACTGCGCAGTTGCCGTGCACAGGCCATGAGCAGCATGGAGCAGGCAGACGCCGAGGAAGCAATGGCAGAGTGGCTTACCGTGGCTGGCGTGGAGAACTCTTACACGATCGCGCCCGCCCTGGTGGGCATGGGTTTTGACCGGCACGAACTGGAGTGTGCCAAGGCATATTTTGAGGCCAGCTCATTCTCGGATGCCCTTAACTGGCTGGAGGCGCTGGTCTCCAGCGTCTCGCTGGTCTGCGCGATTGAAGAAAGCATTGCGCGCATCTCTGACCTCGTGATGGCGGTCAAGAAATTCGCCTACGACGATCGTTCGTCCGCACGCGAGTTGGATGTGCATGACAGCCTGCAAAGCACGCTGACCATTCTAGGGCACAAACTACGCGTGAAACAGATCGCAGTCGAAAAGCGCTTTGCCGCGTCGCCCTCCGTGATTTACACGCGCGGGTCTGCGCTCAGCCAGGTGTGGACCAACCTTATCGACAACGCAGTGGATGCGTCGCCCGAACAGGGACACGTAGAAATCGCCACCTGGACTGAAACAGGCGCGAAGCCCGGCTGGCTTGCTGTAAGCATCACCGACCACGGCGAAGGCATCGCGCCCGAAGTGCTTCCGCGCATCTTTGACCCGTTCTTTACGACCAAGCCGCAGGGTACCGGCACCGGCCTTGGACTGGATATCGTGCACCGCATCGTAACGCAGCAGTTCGGCGGAACCATCCACGTAGAGTCTGAGCCGGGCAAGACGCAGTTCACGGTGCGCTTACCGCTCCAGACTGCCGCCAGCAACGAGCAGCACTCCGCCACCCAATAAGGCGCTGCATTTTACCCAGCGCAGCTTCAGCATCTTGGAGGCATGATATGTGCAGCCGCCAACGGCGGTGATTCTCTCCCCTGAGCTCGGGGAGTGGGCAAACTCGCGGTGATTTTCAGAAAGACTTGCCACGATGCAGCGGAGATAGTGTAGTCTTGTGAGCAAATAAGTAAGCGTTTACTGGAGGGTTATCGATGGCGATTGTAGCGGGTGTTGATTTTGGCACGCTGAGTGTGCGTGTCACGCTGGTGGACAGCAAGAAAGGTCCCATCGGCACGGCATCGGCGCCTTATCCGCTGCACCGCCGCCGCGAAGATCCCAACTTTGCGACGCAGTCCCACACAGACCAGATGGAGACGTTGGCTGCAGCGACGCGCGAAGCGCTGCGCACCGCAGGCGTGGACGGCAACGCTGTGGAAGCGATTGCGCTCGATACCACTGGTTCCAGCGTGGTTCCCGTAGGCGAGGGCCTTGAGCCGCTCGACGACTACTACCTGTGGTGCGATCATCGCGCCCACGCCGAGGCTGAAGAGATTACGACCAAGGCCCACGCGATGGGCGTGGAGGCGATTGAGTGGTGCGGCGGCGTGTACTCGCACGAGTGGGGCTTCGCCAAGCTGTTGCACTGGCTTCGTCACAATCCTGAGAAGCGCGACAAGTTTGTAACAGCGCTGGAGCATTGTGACATGGTGGCGGCCACGCTGTGCGGCGTGAAGAATGTGAGTGAGTTGAAGCGCAGTGTGTGCGCAATGGGCCACAAGTGGATGTGGAATCCCAAGTGGGGTGGGTTGCCTGCAGAGGAGTTCCTGGTGGCCGTGGACCCACTGCTGGCCGGGGTGCGAGCCAAGATGGGCGGCGAGTACCTGACCAGCGATCACCTTGCCGGGCACCTTTCTGCAGAGTGGGCGGGGAAGCTGGGCCTGCGTGCCGGCATACCGATTCCCGTGGGTGCGTTTGATGCGCACTGGGACGCGTTGGGTTCAAGTTGCCGCGAAGGTGATGTGGTGAATGTCGTCGGCACATCCACCTGCATCATCGCCATGGCCAGCGAGGCACAACTGGTGCCCGGCGTATGCGGCGTGGTGCCGGGCAGCGTGCATCCTGCATACACGGGCATCGAGGCAGGCCTTTCCGCGACGGGCGACATTTTTGATGCTGTGGCCAAACGCGCGCAAACGACGGTAGCCGCACTCTCTGAGGGGCTGGACGCCTACAAGGCTGGGCAGACTGGCCTGTTACGCCTTAGCTGGGATAACGGCGACCGCACGGTTCTGGTCAATCCCGAGTTGGGCGGTGTGACGCTAGGATGGAATCTCATCCATACCGCACAGGATGAGCTCTTCGCAGCGATTGAGGGCACGGCCTTCCACACGCGCATCATCCTGGAGCGCATGGCCGAGCACGGCGTGCGCGTGGACCGCGTGATTAATGCGGGCGGCATTCCGCAAAAGAATGAAGTGCTGAATCGCGTGTATGCCAACGTGCTGAACAAGCCGGTACTGGTGCCAGCGGGCGTTCCCACGAGCTTGGGCTCTGGCATCATGGCACTGCTGGCTGCTGGAGCCTACAAAACCATCGAGGAGGCGCAGGCTGCTGTGTGCCTGCCGCTGCGCACTGTGGAACCGGATCCGAAGGCCGCCGCGGTCTATGAGCAGCTTTACCCGCTCTACCGCGACCTTTACTTCGCGCTGGGCACGCGCAATGCGGCTCCGGCGGCGCTGGGCCGCGTGCTGCCCGAGCTGCGAAGGATTGCGGCGCAGGTACGCAAAGCCGGTTAAGCTGACTGCACACCTGACGACAGTCGAGTTTTTGTTGTAGCGTGGACGCATTCGGTTTTTCCTGAGGGAGCCTTGTGTCCTACTTCAATTTGCGCCGCGCCGCCACCTGCATTCCTTCCCTTCTCCTGTTGACTGCAACCTTCTGCCCCGCACAAGCGCAGCAGCGCGTGGAGCCGTGGAAGGCTCCACATTTCTCCATCGCACCGAAGGCGCTCTTTGAAGCCGCGACCGTGGTTGCCGCGCCTGAGAATGCGGATGTCGCCATTCTTGAGGACGATACTACCTACAGCTTTGACGAAGCCGGCCGCAGTGTGCGCACGGAGTACGTGGTCTACAAGGTGTTGACCCAGAAGGGTGCCGATGGATGGGACTCCGTGGCAGTGGACTGGGAGCCATGGCACCAGGAACGGCCGCGCATCCGTGCACGCGTGATTGGGAGCGACCTGAGTGTCCACATGCTCGACCCAAAGCGGATTACAGAAGCGCCTGCCCGCGAGGGCGAATACAAAACCTACGGCGACGCAAAGACACTGCGCGCGCCCTTCCCTGCCATTGCTTCCGGCGTGGTGGTGGAAGAGGAGTTTGTAGTTGCAGAGACAGCGCCGTTTTTTGCTCTTGGCAACGTGGGACGCATTTACTTTGGACGCACAGGAGTGCCCGTGGCGCACAGCATGGCGGAGTTCGACGCCCCGGCCTCGCTGCCGCTACGCACAGACACGGTGCTGCTGAACGACCTGAAGCCACAGCGCAGCGAAGCGAACGGCCGCGTGAAGCTTGTCTACGAGCACGGGCCGATGGATGCACTCAGCCCGTCCGAGCCCAATCTGCCGCCGGATGTGCCACACTTTCCCGCTGTTGAATACTCCACCGGAGCATCGTGGCAGGCAATCGCGGTGGAGTATGGCAAGGTGGTCGAAAGCCATGCAAACCCGTCTTCGGTGCAAACCCTTGTCAATCAGCTTATTGCAGGCAAGACAACGGCGGGCGACAAGGAACAGGCAATTGTTGAATACCTTGACCGCGAGATTCGCTACACCGGGATTGAATTTGACGAGGCCGCTATCATTCCGCATGATCCGGCAGAGACGCTAGCGAATCGGTACGGAGACTGCAAAGACAAGGCAACACTGTTGGTGACGATGCTGCGCTCGGCAGGGATTCCCGCGTATGTGGCATTGCTGAATGCAGGCTCGCGGGCGGATGTTCCGGCGGACCTGCCGGGCATGGGATTGTTCGACCATGCCATTGTGTACGTGCCCGACACTCCTGAGATGTGGATTGACGCGACCGACCCCTATGCGCGACTGGGCCAACTGCCTGCGGCGGACCAGGGCCGATCTGCGCTGATTGCGCGGCCAGAGACGACGGGACTCGTGAAGACACCGGAGTCTACATCCAAGGACAATGTGCTGCTAGAACTCCGCCAGATCACACTCACAGAAAATGGTCTGGCAGACGTGGTGGAAATATCGCAGCCCACCGGCGTGTTCGAGGGTGAGTACAGGGACTTTTATGCGGACAAGCCGGGCAAGGACACGCGGGCAGGGCTGACCGAGTACGTGAAGGCGCAGTACGTCTCAGACAAGCTTACAAAAGTGGATCGCACCAATCCGAATGATCTTTCGCGGCAGTTTGAGTTGACAATCGCCTGCGAGAAAGCCAAGCGCGGCTACACCGGCCTGGACAGTGCCGTGGCTGCCATCCGCGTGGATTCGCTGTTCCAGCGGCTGCCTAGGGACCTGCAGCGCAAGGAAGATACGGATGACAAGAAAGACAACAAGGACACGAGTAAGAAGCCTCGCACGGAAGACTGGGAGCTGCCAGTGGCCTTCACTTCCGAGTGGCGTTACACCATCACGCCGCCTCCGGGTTTTGTACCCAAGCCCTTGCCGAAGGACACGCACATCGAACTGGGACCAGCTGTCCTAACGGAAGCATTCTCCGCGGACAATGATGGCTCGGTGCACGCGCGGCTCATCTTTGACACCGTGAAGCGGCGCTACACGGTGGCGGAAGCCACGGCACTGCGCAACAAGGTAGCGGAGCTGGTCAACGGCCCGGCGATCCTGGTGAATTTTGAGCCACGGGCCGAGGCGCTGCTGCGTGAGGGCAAGGTGCGCGAGGCTCTTGCGAGCTATCGCAGCCTGGTGGCGTTACATCCCCAGGAACCCGTCCATCATCTGCAGGTGGCAGAAGTGCTGCTGAATGCGGGTATGGGCGAAGCCGCGCGCGAAGAGGCGGAGCAGGCGGTGAAGCTCGACCCCACCTCTGCTCTAGCCGAGAAGACGCTGGCGGAGATTTTGAAGCGTGATCTGGTGGGCAGAAATCTGCGCGCAGGCAGTGACATGGCAGGCGCCGCAGAGGCGTATCGCGCCGCCATCAAGCTGGATCCGGACGACAACAGCACGCGAGGCGATCTGGCCATTCTGCTGGAGTACGACACGGTGGGCCGCCGCTATGGACGCGGCGCAGACCTGAAGGGCGCCATTGCGGAGTATGAAACGCTGGGCCAGGACAAGCTGACACAACTGGGGCTGGCGAATAATCTCGCATTTGCGCAGTTTTACGCAGGAGAATACGCCGCGGCGTACAAGACGGCACAAAGCCTGGATCCGCAGCCGCGTGCGCTGCAGGTGGCAAGCGTAGCCATGATGCAGGGCACGAGGGCTGGTCTCGCAGAAGCAGGCACACTGGCCAGTGATGACGGCTCTTACAAAGAGACGCTGCGCGTGGCCGGCCAGATGCTGATGAACATGCGCACTTATGCGCCTGCGGCCGATTTTCTTCAGGCAGGGGCGGCGGGGGATAATGCCGCGCAGACGATCGGGCTGGCAAACAGTCTGCGAGACGCCGTGCATCACGAGGACATTCACTTTGCCAACACGCCACAGGATGTGGCCAGACGCGCTCTTCTTGCGTTCATCGATCCGAATCTGACGGAATCGGAACTCATCGGACTCAGCAGCCGCAATCTGGTGAAGCTGATGAAGAACAAGGACTCGAATGAGATTGAGACGGTGCTGAAGGACGTGAAAAAACTGAACATTGAGCTGGCCCGGCAAGGCAGTTCGATGGATGTCACCATGGACATGATGCTGCACGACTTCGACATCAAGAGCGAAGGCAATGACATTATTGGCTACCGAGAGAGAGGCAGCATTCCGGGCGGATCGAATGATACCTATTACGTGGTGAAAGAGAATGGGCAGTACAAGTTGCTCGGCACCAAGTCGGATCCCGACGCCCTTGGCCTCGAAATACTTGACCGCATCAAGGCCGGCAACCTGCGCGGTGCGAAAGCGCTCCTCGACTGGCTGCGCGAGGACCGCCACATGGCGGGTGGAGACGATCCGCTGGGCGGACCTGTCTTTCCGCGCTTCTGGATGAAGGGAGAAGCTGCCGATGCGCGCAGAATGCGGCTGGCTGCAGCCGCACTGCTGGCGGATAGCAAACCGACGGCTGCAGAGGCCATTGCGATTCTGGAGCCTGAGCGCAGAACGGCTGCCACGGAACATGAGCGTACGAATATCGAACTGGCATTGGCCACGGGCTACTCCGTACAGCAGAACTTTCAGAAGCTCTACGAAGTCGCCTCAGAGCTGCTGAAGCAGGTGCCGGAGTCGAAGCTTGCCTTCATGGAGACAATCAATGCTCTCGTTGGAATTGGCCGCTATGACGCTGCGATGCACGTGGCCGACGAACGTCTGAAACTGCTGGAGGATGACCCAGACGCATACCAGGCCAAAATGAACATTGAATCCTCGCGGGGAGACTATACGCAGGCGCGTGCGTGGGCTCGCAAGCTGGTGGATATGGGGAATGGCGATGCAAACCTGATGAACTCGATTGCGTGGTACGCCTTGTTTACTCCTGCGATCGATCCGGAGGATATCGCCACGGCCATCAAGGCGACGCAGATGTCACGCAACAATCCGGCCATCCTTCACACACTTGCGTGCCTATATGCTCAATCGGGCAAGGCCAAGGAAGCGCATGACCTGCTGCTGCGCGGCATGGATGAACTAAACCTGGTGGAACCCGACGACGACTACTGGTATGCGTTTGGGCTGATTGCCGAACAGTATGGCGAGAAGGAGATTGCGCTGGCCGACTACCGCAAACTCAGCAAGCCCAAATATGCATTGGCGATCCCCACCAGCACGTACAAGCTGGCGGAGATGCGCATTAAGGCGCTGGAGGCTGGGACGCAGGAAGCGAGCAGATAACCAGCCAATGAGATGCTATTGAATAGTCAACATATCTGGTAAGAAAAAGCGCCGGAGGAGCATATGCTCCTCCGGCGCTTGTGTTGGGTGATGCCGCCAGCCTAGAAGTCGTAGCGCAGGCTGAACTGCATACGGCGTGGCTGGGTCAGCAGAGTTCCGGCAACACCCAAATTGCCACCAGTCAGTCCTGCTCCGATGGAGGCTGGATCGAAGCGCACGGTATTGGTGACGTTGTACACCTCCCATGCAAACTTCAGGGCGCCGTATTCACGCAACTGCCAGCTCTTGGAGAGGCCCGAGCTCAGGTCAAAGTAACCGTCGCCACGGAAGTTGTTGCGCTGGCCCGCTTCGCCGGGGTACGGGAGGCGAATCGGAGCGCCGGTAGCGATGCCATTGTTGATGGCATCTGGATTGTCAAAGAACTGTGGCTCGCCGTTTGCGTCGAAGTGACGGCGCATCTTCACCGGTTGGGTGACCACGCCATAGCTCTCAATCTGCCAGTCAGTCGTCCAGCCGGGCTCGAAGACCGAGAAGGGCAGGCCGCTCGACCAGCGGGTCGTACCGGACAACTGCCATCCGCCCACCAACGCGTCGAGGAGGGTATTGGCATTGCCGAGCACCATCTTCCCGCGTCCGAAGGGCATCAGATACACATAATCCGCCGTAATCAGGTGGCGTGTATCGAAGTCCGATGGGCCGCGGTTCAGATAGGGTTTCCACGTGTTGAGGATTTCGCTGAAGGCGCCCGTACCCTGTGATCCGGTGCCGTTCGAGCCGAACTCGTTGGCGCGTTCCGTATCGGAGCCCATGTCGATCGAGTTGGACAGCGTGTAGCTGAAGTCCATCTGCAGACCATGGCTCATGGGGTGACGCAGGATCAGTTGCGCGGCGTTGTAGTAGCTCATGCCGATGCTCGACAGAGCATAGAGCGAGGAGAACTGGTCCTGCCAGAACTTCGACTGATAGTTGGATGGGCAGGGGTAGTAGTAGGAGCAGAAGAAATCAATGTCAGCCAGCGAAGTGGTTGCGCCCCACTGCGAGCGATAAGGAGCCCACTCCCAGTAATAGATTGCCTGGGTAGCGCTCTCTCCCTGGTAGTCCAGGTTCGCCATGAAGGGGAACACATCTTCAAAGTACTGAATTGCCGGAACCGTGGCATTCGGATCACCACCGTTCTGGTCGACCAGCTTCGACAGCTGTGTTCCAGCCGCATAGTAATCGCCGCCGCCCTGCGGGTCGACGTAGTCAACCGGCTCGGCGAGGTCAAGCTGTTGCAGCAAGTGGCGGCCAAGGCGACCGACATAGGCTGTTTCCAGCGTGAATCCACCGGGCAACTCGCGCTGCACGGAGAAATCAAAGGTCTCGGAGTACGGAGTCTGGATCTTGCTGTCGAGACCCCAGGTGATAGCAAAGTTCCCCAGTGGAGCGTAATAAGGAAAAGCCTGCGTGGTGGGCGAGGGACCATTGTTAATGGGCGGCAGAACGTTCCTGCCCATGAAGCGAGGCGCACCCGGATGCGAGGATGAACCCTCGATGGCGTAGATACCGGCAGGGTTCGTGACGGCAGAGCTCATGCCGAAGGAGCCATTCTGGTCAAAGGTGCTGACCAGCGCCTGACCAAAATGGTCATAGAAGATGCCAGCGCCAGCACGGATGGAGGTCTTGGAGTCCGGCGAGTAGGCAATGGCAATACGGGGCGCAAAGTTGGCTTTCTGCTTCGGCCAGTAACCAGGCTTGCCATAGTAGCCGCCTGCTGGAGCGAACTGCAGATCTTCTTCATAGATCTGGCTCGCCTGGGCCGCGGCCTCTCGCTTGAGATACCAATTGTGCGTGTCGATGGTCGGGGTAACCTGCTGACCACTGGTTTCATACGGCGTCTGCAGAATGGTGTGGCGGAGGCCAAAGGTCACCGTGAGGTTGGGCTTGATGCGCCATGCATCCTGCACATACCACTCAAACTCATTGGACTTGAAGTGGCGGTCGATGAAGGCACCGTCAGCAAGCAACGAGCCGCTGGTCGCGCTGGTGATCTTGTAGTTATAGTTATTGGTCAGCGAGGGAACGGTGCCAAGAAGGTTGGCGAGCGCGATGTTGTAGGAATTTTGGAAGCCGCCATTCACCGCAGGCGCGCCAATCGTAGTGTCTGGCTGCGGGGTGCCGCCGCCCAGCCAGTAAGGGTTGGTGCTGGCGCCGTTGTAGGAAATGGCATCTGAAGAGTAGTTCTGGTGAATCAGGCGCCAGTTTCCGCCGAACTGCAGCGTGTGGTTGCCCTTGCTCCAGCTCAGGTTGTCAACGATGTTGTTGACCGGGACACTGGTGATATTGGTACGGGTTTCGGCCGTGGGAGTGGACATAAAGCGGAAGTCCACATAGTCGCCTTGTCCTACGCCGCGCCTGCTGTAACCCTGCCGTACGTATCCATAGCGGACGTCATTGACCAGCGTCGGCGAAAGGGTCCAGGTATCACCCAACGTGAAGCCTTTGCTGTTGTCTTCCAGAATGCTGGACGCACCCTGACCCGGGAACTGCTCTGGATAATCCGTGATGTCCTTCTGCAAATTGCCCCGCCAGAAGACGCGATGGCTCGCCGAAGGCACCCAATCAATCTTGGCAATCGACGTGTTCATTGACTGCGGAGCCGGTGAGGAGAAGGAGTAGGAACCTGTGTTGTAGCCATCGCCGAGGACCAATCCGTTGGCTGCCGGCATCGAGGTAAAGTATCCCAGCGCATTCGGGTTGGGACCGGGGCCGTAGGGATATGCACTGGTGTTGCAGATCTGGCAGTTCGCATCAATCTGGGCCACCTGTGCCGGGCTCAGCGTCTGAGGAGTACCCGTATCGTCCACATACATTAAGTTGCCGGCCTGATACGAAGCGGTCGGGACAGTCTGGTTTTGCTGCACATTTTCCGCGCGGCGCGTTGCCTCATAGTTCAAGAAGAAGAAGAGCTTGTCCTTCTTGATGGGTCCGCCGACCGTGCCGCCGAAGATGTTGCGAATCAGCTTGCCCGGTACATTCGGAAGGCCGCTGTTGTACTGGGCCTGCTTGTTGAACCAGTCGTTCGCGACCGTGAAAGTGGGACGGTTGTACTCATAGAGTGAGCCGTGGTACTTGTTGGTGCCGGACTTGGTGACCATGCTGACCTGTGCACCGGAGGAGCGGCCCGAATCCGCATTGGCGCTTCCGGTTGTCACGCGGAACTCTTCGATGGAGTCCTGGGTCTCGCGAAGGACGCCAGTAAAGGCATATCCTCCCACCTGGTCGTTGTTGTCCACGCCGTCGATGGTGACGTTGCCCTGGTCCGAGCGGCCGCCGTTCACGGCGCCCTGGCGGCTGTCTGCCGAAGTTGTGTCGGTCTGGCCGAGATAGAGGACACCGGGCTGCAGAGAAAGCAACTCAGGCACATTACGCGTTTCGCTGGGCAGGGCCTGAATCAGGGTGTTGTCCTGCGCGTTGCCCAGTGAGGCATCCGTGGTGTTCAGCGTCTGCGCCGTGGCGGAGACGTCCACGGTGACGGCGGTGGATTGAACTGTCAACGTGAAATCAATTGTGGCCGGCTGGTTCACAAGCAGTTCAGCCGTCTTGGTCTGGTCACCAAAACCCGCCGCTGTAACGCGAATGGTGTACTTGGACGGCAAAATCTGCAGGAATGAATAAAGGCCCGTGCTGCTTGAAGTAGTGCTGGACACTTTACCAGTTCGGTTGTCCGTGATGGTGACGGTTGCGCCGGGGACCAGTGCGCCGCTTGGATCCTTGATGACTCCGCGAAGAGAAGTGGTGGCGGTCTGGCCAAATGCTAGGGTGACGGTGGAAAGGATGCAAAGTAGCATCCATCCCGCTAGGGATCGTTTCACGGCAATTCCTCCAAAATACTGACTCTTACGCTGTGCCTTGCGACCTTTTGACCCAGTTCTGGCAGCACGCATGTGCCACACAGTGCTTGGGGCTCTTCAAACTGGCAGGCTCGGCCTTTGCGGCTGCTCGTTCCCACTGGAGCAAAGCTGCTGCCTGCCAATAATTTGCTGAACGACAGATTACGCGATTGAAATCGAGTAAGAGGGGGTGTGTCATTGCAGCGTATTTACTAAAGATTTAACAAAAAAACGGTTTCGTCAATGAAAAAGAACTTGAGCCTCCCTCCTTTTTCGCTCGAACCAAGTCATTGCATTTGCTGCATTTGCCCCAACTCCAGCGCCGGCATCACGCTCTGTGCTGCGTATTGCGCAGGCGGCGCGTGACAGGGTGGCGACCGAACCCGCGCAGATGGATGCCCAAGTCGGAGATCCTCTGGAAAATGGGCGCTTCCACATGCGCTGCATGACTGGCTGTGGCACCAGAGGCTCTTTCTCTGATGCGGGCCCGGTGCCCGGTGTGTGGCTAAGCCGGAATGCCGGCACGGTGCATGGCAGGAACTCTTTAGCCCGATCTGCTTGCCTTTCTGCTTCCCTGCTTATAGCATCCGGCACATAAGGGAGGCATGAGGAATCGGCAGACAGCAACCGATTGCGCCGGCTCACTTCTGCCGTCATCCTCCTGCACGCTGAAGCCTGCATGTGCGCAAACGAAATCCATCCAGATCACTGCCGGCATGTCGGACGCGCTGCGCTAGCTATACCACGCCGAAATCGACATTCCTGTGGTGCCCTATGAATGGGCCAAATTCCTGCATGTGCGCATGGACCAGATCAATCCCCGGGTAGACATTGATTTCCACGAGGGCGAGTGTTACCGCGCGCTGGAGCGCGTGACGAACACGCTGGATTACCTTGACGACATCACCAAGCTGTTAACCACGCCGGAAAAGGCGGCCGAGGCGGCAGGCAAGCATGCAGAGTAGCAGCACGCAATGGCGCTGGGCTGCTAAGGGCTATGGGAAGCGCAGCCTTGAAAATGTTCTGCATCCCTCACCGCCCTTGCGCCGTTTGAGATAGTCTTGTGTGTCAGGAGACTCCAGTTCACGATGTTTCATCTACGCCTGCGCCTTGCTGTCCCGGCCCTTCTTGCCTTCGCATTCACTGCTCTTCAAGCACAACAACCTTCGACGGACGCATCGCAGGAAGACTACGTTCGCGCACATTACACCAAGTACGAATTCCGCATTCCCATGCGCGATGGCAAGCGGCTGTTTACAGCCGTCTATGTGCCAAAGGACGCCGCACATGGCCCGTATCCATTTCTGATGGATCGCACTCCTTACAGCGTTGCACCATATGGCGAGGATAAGTATCCCGAGCACCTGGGCCCTTCAGATGAATTCGAGAAGGCCAGCTACATCTTTGTCTACCAGGACGTGCGCGGCCGCTGGATGAGTGAAGGGGACTTTGTGGAGATGCGTCCGCACATCGACAACAAGAAGTCGCCGCAGGATGTGGACGACGCCTCCGACACTTACGATACGATCGAGTTTCTGCTGAAGAATGTGCCAAACAATAATGGCAAGGTGGGCATCTGGGGCATCTCCTATCCAGGCTTTTACACGTCGGCATCGATCATTGACTCGCATCCTGCGCTGGTTGCTGCCAGCCCCCAGGCACCGATGACCGACCTCTTCCTGGGCGACGACAGCTACCACGGCGGAGCATTCATGTTGTCGGCCGGCTTCGGCTTCTATGCACCGTTCTTCCAACCGCAACAGACTCCTGTGCTGCCCAAGCCAATGGTGCCGTTTGATTTTGGCACGCCGGACAGCTATCGCTTCTATCTGAATGCAGGCAATATCGAGAACCTTGAAACGAAGTACCTGAAGGGCTCCAATTGGCTCTTCGATGACCAGTTCAAGCACGACACCTACGATGCCTACTGGCAGGCGCGTGACCTTTCCCGCCACATGAAGAACGTGCGCTGCGCAGTGCTGGTGGTGGGCGGCTGGTATGACGCGGAAGACCTGATGGGCCCATATCGCACCTTCTACGCGATCAACAAGTTCAACCCCACCACAACGACCACTCTGGTGGAAGGCCCGTGGGTGCATGGCGGCTGGGCGCGCAGCGAAGGTGATCACCTCGGCGACGTGCAATTCAACTCCAAGACTGCCGAGTACTTTCGCGAGAACATCCAGTTTCCTTTCTTTGAGCATTACCTGAAGGGCAAAGGCGCCGTGCAGCCCAGGGCAGTCGTCTTTGAGACGGGCACGAATGTGTGGCGCTCATTTGATACATGGCCACCCAAGGACGCTCAGCAGAAGATGCTTTACTTCCATGCGAACGGCAAGCTGAGCTTTGATCCGCCGACGGAGGCCGAGGGTGCTGACACGTATGTAAGTGACCCCAACCATCCGGTGCCTTTCGTGGGTTACACCACCGACACGGTTCCACAGCGTTACATGGTCGATGATCAGCGCTTCGCAAGTTACAGGCCCGACGTGCTGGTGTATGAAAGCGATCCATTGCAGGAGGACGTAACCATAGCCGGGCCGATTTCACCCCGCCTCAACGTGGCCAGCACTGGGACGGACTCCGACTTTGATGTGAAATTGATCGACGTGTATCCAGAAGACTACCCTGACCCGCCCGCAACATCCGAACACAACAAGCGCATTCTGGACACACCACCACTGCACATGGGTGGCTATCAGCAACTGCTGCGCGGAGAGCCATTCCGCGCCAAGTTTCGTAACAGCTGGGAGAAGCCGGAGCCGCTGGTGCCCGGCAAGGAAACCGAAATTGATTTCCAGATGCCAGACCTCTTCCACACTTTCCGCCGCGGTCATCGCATCATGGTCCAGGTGCAGAGTTCCTGGTTCCCGCTGACAGACCGCAATCCACAAACATTCACTGACATTCCCTACGCCAAGCCGGAGCAGTTCCAAAAGGCGACTGAGACCGTCTTCCATAACAAGGATGCAGCCTCAGGCGTGGAAGTGCTGGTGATGCCGCAGCCATAAGCACAGTGGTTCACAACGGCTGCGATATCCGCGAGCCGACCGTTCGCAGGCACGGCTCGTCCATTCATGGGGGCTGAGATGTACATGTTGAATTTCCGTGCTGTACTGCTGCTGCCAGCAACCTTACTGCTCGCAGCACCTGCTCTGCATGCCGAAGAGGGCATGTGGACCTTTGACAATCCGCCACTGAAACAACTGGCGGAAAAGTACAACTTTCATCCCACGCAGGCTTGGCTCGATCATCTGCGTCTTTCAAGCGTGCGGCTCAATGATGGTGGGTCCGGCTCGTTTGTAAGCCCCGATGGACTTCTGCTCACCAACCATCACGTGGCGCGCGGACAATTGCAGAAGAACTCCACGGCGGAGCACGACTATCTGCGTACAGGCTTCTATGCGACCACGCAAGCCGAGGAGATGAAGTCGCCGGACCTCGAGGTGAACGTCCTGGTGGGGATGCAGAATGTGACGGAACGTGTGCAGGGCGCCGCCAAACGCATTGCCGACGAAGCGAAAGCGCTCAAGGCGCGCGAGGCTGAAATCGCCGCCATTGAGAAGGAGAGCAAAGACAAGACCGGCCTTCGCTCCGACGTGGTTTCGCTCTATCACGGAGGCGAGTACTGGCTGTATCAATACAAGGCTTACACTGATGTTCGGCTGGTGTTTGCGCCGGAAGAGCAGGCCGCCTTTTTTGGTGGTGATCCGGACAACTTCACCTATCCGCGCTATGACCTGGACATGGCGCTGTTTCGCGTCTACGAAAACGGCAAGCCGCTGCACACGGCAAACTATTTGAAGTGGAACGCAAAGGGCGCGCAGCCGGGCGAACTCATCTTCATCTCAGGAAATCCAGGGGCCACATCGCGCGAGGACACGATTGCGCAGTTGGTGACCGAGCGGGATGTCGTTGAGCCCGCGATTATCGAATACCTGCAACGGCGCATCGCGGCCGCGCAACAATTTGCGGCTCAAGGGCCAGAGCAGGCGCGGCTTGTGGGCACAACCATCTTTGGCCTGCAGAACAGCCTGAAGGTCTATCAGGGACGCGTCGAAGCGCTTGCCGACAAAGCCATCATCGCGAAGAAGCAGGCTGCAGAAGACGACTTTCGCAAGAAGGTTGCAGCCAACCCGGCGTGGCAAAAGGAGTACGGCGGCGCATGGGACACGATTGCGCACGTTGAAGAGCAGATCCGGCCAGAGATCAAGACGCAGTTGTTCCGGCGTACCGACAGCCAACTCTTCACCGTTGCATTGCAGATCGTGCAGTACGTGGCGGAGATCAAGCGGCCTGACGGCGATCGCCTGCCAGGCTTTCACGATGCGCAGCTTGAATCCCTGCGCTTCCGCATGCTTTCGCCAGCCCGCATCTATCCCGCCACTGAAAAACTCTACATGACCACAGCGCTCACACTGGCACAGGAAAAGCTCGGCACTCAGGATGCTTATGTACAGGCCATTGTGCAGGGCGGCGACGTGGGTAGGACTGTCGATACGCTCGTGGATGGCACAAAGCTGAGCGATCCCGCTGTGCGCAAGGAGCTGATAGACGGGGGAGAAGCGGCCGTTGCTGCTTCCACCGACCCAATGATTGAAGCCGCTCGCCGCGTCGATCCCATTGTGCGCGAAACCAGCCGCCACCTGCGTGACACCATCTCAAGCGTGCTCACGCCGGCAAGCGAAAAGCTTGCCAAAGCACGATTCCTCGTCTACGGCAAGGATGTCTATCCCGACGCAACCTTCACCCTGCGCTTGAGCTACGGAACGGTAAAGGGCTACCCCTACAACGGCACCATCGCGCCGCCTTTCACCACGTTTTACGGGCTCTTCGATCGCTCGGCGAGCTTCAGCAACAAGCCACCTTTTGATTTGACGCCGAAGGAAGCCGCAGCGCTGGGCAAGCTCGACCTGAGCACACCCCTCGATTTCGTCTCTACAGGCGACATCATCGGCGGCAACTCCGGTTCGCCGGTGGTCAACCGCACTGGCGAACTGGTGGGCCTTATCTTCGACGGCAACATAGAATCCCTTGCCGGGGATTTTGTGTACGATGGTCAACGCAACCGCGCCGTCGCCGTGCACTCGGCAGCCATGCTGGAGGGATTGCGGAAAATTTACAACGCTGACAAGCTGGCCGACGAGTTGGAAGGCAAGCAATAGCGAAGCTGTATCTCACTGAGGCCGGGACAGCTTTCAGGGCCGTTCCGGCTTCTTCTTTGCATGGGACATGGTGACTCTGCATTAGCAGGGAGCTTGCTCAACATGTGTTTTCTCTCTGCCTGAAGAACCGGGCAGCAGGAAGAACATCAGCAGCAGCGCCGCAGGCATGACGCAGAAGCCCATGCGCAGGCTGCCTGTGCTTGCGGAGATCCAACCCGCGAGCCACGGCAACACGGAGCCTCCAAAGCCCGCTGTGGCCAAGACAAAGCGCGAGTCAGAGGTGCGGCGAACGCGCGCCAGCGCGCCGGCGATTACCAGAGGATAAATTGGCGCAAGCGCAACGCCCAGCAGGAGCATGGCCATCATGCCTCCGGCAAACCGGGGCTGCATTGCCAACACCACTGAAGCTGCCAGGGCCAGGCTTACCGCCGCGCGAAAGACCCGCACCGGTGGTGCATGCAAGAGCCACGCCGAGGTTGCACCGCGTGAGGCCAAAAATCCAAACCAGTAGAATGCTGATGCGGCTGCTGCCAGTACCACGCCGCTGCCGACGAGCCGCAAAGCGTAGGTGGAAAGCCATGCCGCTGCCGTATTCTCCACGCCTACCTGAAGGAACGCGAGCAAGGCAAAGAGCACGATGAGGCGCAGGTTTGTAAAGTCCCCCTTATCGAGTGGCGCGCGAATGGTCTCTGATGCGTCTACGAGCGTCATCCATGCGGCAATCGCCGCCGCAGCGCACAGCAGCGAGAGAATGGCAAATGCTGCACGATAGGTATGGTGGACGAGCACTTGCGCTGCCAGCAGCGGAGCCATCAGCGCCCCCGCGCTCCATGAGAAGTTCAGGAAGGTGAGAATGGC
>JAKAFB010000052.1 GCA_021818105.1 Acidobacteriota bacterium | reverse complement strand
CGGTGGATCCGGTGCTGAGCGAGGAACTGGCCGGAATTCCCTACTCGTCTTCCATTACCGTGAACCTGCTGTATGACGAGGCGCAGATGGGCCGGCTTCCTGATGGATTCGGCTTTCTGGTTCCGGCGAGCGAGGGGCGCGCGATGCTGGCGTGCACGTTTGTGCATCGCAAATTTCTGGGGCGCACGCCGCCGGGCAAGGCGGTGGTGCGGGCCTTTCTGGGCGGTGCGAAGAACGAGGCTCTGTTGGGCGAGAGCGACGATGCGCTCGTTGCCACCGTGCGCCGCGAGCTGAGCGAGATTCTCGGCAGCCAGGTCATCAGCCGCACCGCAGAGCCGGAGCATGCGCAGGTTTCGCGCTGGCGGCGGGCTATGGCGCAGTACGCCGTGGGCCATCAGGAGCGGATTCAGCGCATCACGGCGCGTGTGGCCGCGCTGGGCGGGCTGCGGCTCGTGGGCAACGCCTATGATGGCATCGGGATTCCGGATTGCATCCGGCTGGGACGGCAGGCGGCGGTCGAACTGGTGCAGGCCAGCGCGTCAGCGAGTCAGCAGGTCGGCTAGTCGGCGGTCGGCAGGCTCTTGCAGATTCCATGTGGAAGTGGAGTTGGGGTTGATTTGCTATGCGTCTGCGTGGAGTAAAACGTGGATTTGCTCCGCATTGACATGGAGAAAATTCTTGTATTCCGGAAGCAGTGGTCAGGGGCCGGACGCCTGCCTTTGCAGACTCCCGGGCCTCAAGGGCGAGCGTCCGGCAGGTTTTTGGGGTTCGAGTTTTCCCAGGTCGCAGAAGCTGCGATCCCGGGTGCCGAAATGCGAGGCATCTCCACCCCACGGATGAAGACCTGTCCGAGGGGACCCCGACACTCGGGGCAACCATTATTTGTGGGAGAACTCGCCTGACTTCCTCCGGCACCCGGGCCATCTATAACCGTGTCGGCGTTGTCAAGAGACACCTCTGCCGTCGAAGGTTTTTTGTTTTTTCCTTCGTGGGAGGTTTTTGTTTTTGTTGTTGCTCTTGCTTTTCGCTCATCGACCAAGGCCCGCTTCCAGAATCTCGCGGTGGATCACTCGGTTCCACCAGCCATCTATTCGGTCACCGACATCCGACCATGATTCGTTGTTCAGACTCCCCGACCGCTCGGGGAGGCAAGGCGCTCCAATCAGCCCAACGGTGATCTACTGCTGCACCAGGGTGGCCCTCGAGCTGCCTTGCATGCGAACCAGCTGCGTGTAGTTCACTTCTCGGCGCAGCATCCAGTACATGCGCACCGCCAGTTTCCGGGCGATCGCGACTTTCGCTACGCTCCCGCCACGACGCAGCCGGAGTCGTTGATAATCCTGCCGTAATTCCGGATCCATGCGTGCTGCCGTGTGCCCGGCTTCTACCAGCAAGCCGCGCAGCATCGGATTACCTTGTTTGGAGATCGCGCCCAGCTTTTGCTTTCCGCCGGAGGAATGCTCGCACGGATTGAGCCCCAGATAACTTACCAGTTGTTTGCTGCGCTCAAAGCGCGCCGTCGGACCGATGATCAGTACAAACGCCAACGACGTCACCGGACCGACTCCGGGATGGGTCATCAGCCGCACCGCATCCCCGTTGGCTGCGGCTTGCTCGTTCACCGCCTGGTCGAACTGTGCCAGCGAAGCGTCGAGTTGATCGAGCATGCCAAGCAACTCTTGGCGCCGCCGGCTGGCCCAGGGATCCAGGTGCAAACCCTCCAACTCGGCTCGCCCCTTCCTGGTGAAAAGCTGCTTCTTCCGGCAGATCCCCTCGCCCATCGCCAGGGCGTGCAGTTGGTTCCCGATGGCGTTACGCATCCACACCAGCTTCTGCCGGTGCCACAGCAGCTGCCGCAGATCGCGCTCGCCAGCCGAGGGCCGCCATAGCCGTGGGAATCGCCCGCTCACAAGCAACTCCAGCAGCAATGCGGCGTCGCGCGCGTCCGTCTTCTGCTTCCGTACTGCCGAAGCACGAATGCGCGCTGCATCTCCCACCCACAGCTCGTGTCCCAGTTCCGCCAGAAGCCGCTCGAACCAGCGCGTGTGACCAGTGGCCTCGATCCCTACCCGCACCCGGCCGGAAAGCTTGGTATAAAACTCCTTCGCTTCTCCGTTGGCGTGCTCCAGGCGACGCTCAATCAACTCGCCTGTTGCCTCATCCAGCATGGCTACCTGCTGGTAGCGCGTATGCAAATCACACCCTACAATCTTCATGTGCTCGGCTCCTTTCCTCCGAGCCCTGGTCTTCTGAGCTAACCAAGTCTACTCGGAGCCTCGGAGCCGACACGGTTATCTAATCAGCCAATCAACGCCTACTAACGTACCAGTTCAATGAGGCAGGTGAATATGATGACTCGCTCAGTGAAAGCGGTTTGTTTAGTCCTTGTCATGAGCGTCGCGCTCTCGGCGCAGACGCCAGTGACGCTTAAGAGTTTCTTCCAAGACCTCATTAGAAATTTTCGAACCTCAGGGCTGCCTGATTCAAAGACATTATTGAATGTACAAGAACAGGTCGCCGGTATGTCTTCAGGTGAAGTGAGTGAGGCCCTTCCATCCATCGCTGCCGCGCTCAATTACCCAGACGAGAGTGTGCAGGCATACGGAGCTTCCGCTATCTTTGCTGTCAGCCTTCGCTCGGATAGCGCAGAACTGCTGAAACCCTACATAAGCTCCGTCGGCGGCTTGTTTAATTCCCCTAGCAACCGATTGCAATATTTGGCTGCGCTGACCCTGGTTGGCCTGAAGCCATCACCACCACCTGAAGTCTTGCCTCCCATGCTGGCATATCTAAACAGCACAGGGCCTCCACCAGTGAGACAAGTGAGCGCTCTTGCCGCTCTGGTCCGGATTGCACCCGAAAAGCCGGAAGTTATCGATGCAGTTGTCAAATTTATGTCGCGGCCGCTAGACACCGACACGCGCATAGCCGTGCTGAATTCTATTCACACATCGCGTGTCACCGATCTGCGTGTGAGGGATGCGGTGATCGCTACATTGGCGGATTCTCACGCCGGAGTCAAACTCTCAGCGATAGGAGTTCTCATTCGCATGGGACCAGATGCCATCACTCAGGCGGAACCTTTGTTACAAGAACTAGCGCAACGTCCGAGCGAGTTCGGAGAGGTAAGGTCGGCGGCCAACAAGGCGCTCAAAATCATTGGCAACTAGGAAGAGTCGCCAAGCCCCCGCTTTCTTTCCTCATTGCGAATTTGCCAACACGAATATGTCCCATCCTTGACGCTCATCTTGCGGCACGAAGGGGTTGGCCGGATTGCTGACCGCTGAGGCTAACTTCCTTACTCCGACTTATCTCGCCGCCACCGGCAGCAGCAGGGCGCTGGGGTGTTCGGCGTCGTGGAGGATGGTGTTGGTGGCTTTGACGAAGACGGCGCTGGTGGCGGCGTCCTTGCCGGTGTTCAGGTTGCGGTCGAAGCGCGGGAAGTTGCTGCTGGAAACCTCAAGGCGGATTCTGTGGCCCTTGAGGAAGACGTTGCTCGTGGACCAGAGATCGATTTTGTACTCGTAGACCTTGCCGGGCGTGATGGGCTCGGCCGTGCTGGTGGAGTTGCGGAAGCGCGCGCGCAGAATGCCCTCCGTGAGGTTGTGCGCAACGCCGTCGGGGCCTACGTCGACGAGTTTGCCGGTGAAGTCCGTATCGACCGCTGAAGATTTCGCAAATAGGTCGAGCGTGACGGGGCCGGTGACTTCCACATCCTGTTCAAGGGGCGGCGTGGAGTAGACGAGCACGTCGTTGCGCGCCTCCACTTGCTTCTGATCGCGCGGCCCTCCCGGAAGATGCATGGGATCGCAGCAGAGCGGGCCACCCACGGTGGGCACGGGGTTGGCAGGGTCGTAGACAAAGCTGTCGGCGGCTTCGCTGCGCGCGGCAGAGATGGACAGAGCGCCGTCGCCGCTCGCGCTGTTGGCCTTGCCGGCGGAGTGCAGGAAGTAGTGCGTCTGTTTGGCGCGCTCCAGAGGCCACGAATCCTCATAGCGCCACTTGTTCTCGCCCATGACGAAGATCTTGACCGGCTTGCCGTTGGCAAACTCGTTCTGCTTGCCCTGGAACAGATACTCGTACCACGCGAGCGTAATGGCGTTTTCATCGAAGGGTGCGTCGGGGCCGAAATCAACGTCGCCGACCTTGCGGCCAAAGCCGGAGTGGCCACCGATGATGACAATCAAGTGCTGGCCGTTGCGCGCTGCCTCATTGCCGGCGTGGGCCTTCATCCCGAGGTAATTGCGTAGCGAGCCGCCCTGAAACAGGTCATACCATGCGGCAATGGTGAGCGCGGGCACCTGGATGTTGGCGTAGTTTTCGTCGATGGCCCACTGCTTCCAGTAGCTGTCATAGGTAGGATGCGCGAGCCAGTCAAGAAAATACGGGGCCAGCGTGGAGGTTGCGGCGGGCGAACCCGGATCGAGGTGGAAATTGTAGAGCGGATATTGTGTGAGCGGCAGTACGGTGCTACCAACAACGGCGTTGGTGTGCTCGCGCACCATGCGGTTCAGCGTGTCCTGCGCCAGGCCAGAGGTCCAGGACTCATTGAACCACTGCTCGAATGCTCCGCCCTGGTAGGTCCAGTTCTCGTGGTAGTTGCTGGCCGTGACCACCGGGCAGATGCCGGCCAGATGCGGCGGATGGCTGATGGCAGCGAGCATCACCGTGGCGCCCACGTAGGAGCCGCCGAACATGCCCACCTTGCCGTTGGAGTGCGGCAGCGCGGCGGCCCACTCCACGGTGTCATAGCCGTCGTTGATCTCGTACTTGAAGGTGTACCGCTCTCCCTCTGAGGTGTAACGGCCGCGGACATCCTGCGCCACCACCATGAAGCCATGCTCGGCAGCCATGCGGGCGAAAGTGGCGGTGTTGTCCTTGTTGTACGGTGTGCGCTGCAGCAGGACCGGGAAGGTTCCGTCACCGGCGGGGCGGTAGACGTCCGCGTAGAGCGTCACACCGTCGCGTGTCTTCATGGCGACGTTGTGCTCGACGATAACTTGCGGTTCAGTCTGCGCCAGCGCGGCAATGCATGGCGCAAGAACAACTGCCAGGGTGAGCGAAGACAAGACTTTTTTAAGCATGGGATCTCCGGGAAGCGTAAGCCGTAACCATTCTATAAGCAGAGCCGCGCGGGAGAAGCCACGCGAACGCAAGGGGCAATTGCCGTTAGCCCAGGCCGCCCTTGCCAAGCAGGATGCCGATGCCGTAGGTGACTGCGCCTTCGACCGCGCCCACGATGGTCATCTCCATACCGGAAGCCCACCAGGAACGCACGGTGATGAGGCTCTTGGCCGCGCCAACGGCAAAGTGCGCAAGCAGCGACACGATGGCTGCGGCAATGATGGCCGGAACACCTTGCATGAAGAAGAAGGGAACCACGGGGATAGCGGCCCCAATGGCTGTGGACAGCGCGCCTGACGCTGCGGAAACGAGAGGATTGGAGAGCGCGTCCTCTGTGATGCCCAGCCGCTCGCGGGCCAGCACCTTGACCATTTGCTCCGGGTCGCGGGCGATGTGATCGACAACGCGGTCAGCATCCTCTTCCGGCAGGCCCTTCACCTGATAGTAGAGTGACAGCAGTTCTCGCGCTTCAGGGCCGTTCATCTGGATGGCCTCGCGCTCGCGGACAATCTCCGCCTCATAGATTTCGCGCTCGCTCTTGGAGGCAAGATAGGCACCGGAGCCCATGGAGAGCGCGCTGGCAATCAGCCCGGAAACCCCGGCCAGCAGGACATATTTGCTGTCACCAGCAGTGGCGCCGGAGACACCGGAGACGATGCCGAAGATGGCGCCCAGTCCGTCATTCACACCATAGATGGCGTCGCCAATCCAACTGCCAGCCTGCTTGCGGCCGTTGTCGCGTTTGGCCAGCAATTCATCGAGCACGGCCTTGGCATCCACGTGTGGCGCGCCGGCGGGCGCGGAGTAATGACCGCGCAACAGTGAGCCCAGCTCGCGGTGGTGCTCTTTCTCATCCTCAATGACCTGGTGCAGGATGGCGATGGAATCCTCGTCGCCGAGATCCTTCAACTGCTTGCCATAGTTGGCAATGTGACGGCTCTCTTCAATCTCAAGACGGCGGAGCGCCATGCGGATGCCACCTGCGCGATTGGCCAGCGAGTCTGCGTCGCCGCCGGGATTGCCTTCATAGATGGGCTTGACGCCGCCCAGTTCGAGGATGCGGCTTTCCCACAGTGCAGCGTGTTCCAGCTCAGCCTGGGCCAGATGGCGCAGCACCTGCGCGCGCACGGGCTCGGCGTCCCGGTCAGCCAGGGCCAGGTACGTGTGGTAGCCCTCCATTTCGGCCTGCCAGTTGCCCTCCAGGGCAGCCAGAATCTTCTTGTGCCGGGCGTTGCTCAACGCTGCAATGGGCACGCATATCTCCTTGTTCTGTTCTGAGAATACGGTATCTCCACGGGATTTTGCATCTGCTGATCCGGTGCAGGGTCCGGCTTCACCGGCAGGCCTGCCGGGCTCTTGCCTTGTGTGCGGTTTCTCACTTCCCCAGCGCGGGGTTTTGCATATAGTGTGGAGTGCAGCCGAACAGCCGGACTTCCGGCCACAGCAGCAGAATCGGCGCGATACCATGCGCCGCAGAGAGAGGCCTGCCCTCAGCGCAGGACAGCCAGAACGCCCTTACCGGGCCATACACTTCAAGAGGAAGAGGAGAACAACCTCTCATGGCAACACGATCCACACCGCCAGCGACGCAGCCCACCCCCAACTATACCGGGCCGTTCATCACCGTAGCCGTGCTGTTCTTTATCTTCGGGTTCATTACCAACCTAAACATGGCCCTTGTGCCGCACTTGCGGTCGATTTTCGACCTGCAATACGCATGGGCGATGCTGGCCGAGTCGGCATTCTTCCTCGCATATTTCGTATTCTCCTCGCCGACCTCCAGACTGATTGAGAGCATCGGCTACAAGCGGACGATGGTGGTGTCACTCTTCATCCAGGTGGTGGGCTGCCTGCTGTTTGTTCCCGCCGCCAGAATGGTCAGCTTTCCTCTGTTTCTGACAGCGGTGTTTGTGGTAGGCGCGGGCGTGACGGCGCTGCAGACGGCTGCGAATCCTTACGTGGCGATTCTGGGCCCCGAGCACAGCGCACCGGCGCGCCTGACACTGGCGCAGGCGCTGAACTCGCTGGGAGGCACCATCGCGCCGCTCGTGGCCGGCGCGTTCATCCTCACCGATCCCACAAAATTCGCATCCAAGGCGGCCATCGCCAACACCGTGCGCGGGCCTTACATTGCCATCGCCGCCGGACTTCTTATTCTCGGTATCGCTGTCGCCTTCATGCACCTGCCGCACATCTCGCACACGCAGGCCTTCCGCCCCGGCAAGGATGGCGATGAGGTGCTGAGCCGCAGCATCTGGAGCTATCGGCACACAGTGTTGGGCGCAGTGGGCATCTTCCTCTATGTGGGCGTGGAAGTAGGCCTGGCGTCAATTGCGGTGAACTACTTCAAGACGCAGGGCGTGGACAGCGCAAAGACGGCATCCTTCCTCGTGTCACTCTACTGGTTTGGCGCGCTGGTGGGCCGCCTGCTGGGCTCGTGGGTGCTCACAAAGATCAAGTCCGGCAAGCTGCTGGGCGTCTTCGGCGTCATCGCTGCCCTCCTGATGGTGATTTCCATGATGAGCAGCGGGCAGTTGGCAATCTGGACGCTGGTGCTTTGCGGCTTCTTCAACTCCATCATGTTCCCCAACATTTTTGCGCTCGGCATCGCCGGCCTGGGCCCCATGACGAGCAAAGGCTCGGGGCTGATCATGACGGCGGTGGTGGGCGGAGCCGTGATTCCCTTCCTCATCGGCGCGGCAGCCGACCGCATGGGAATTCAGCATGCCTTCATCATCCCCATCATCTGCTACCTGTTCATTGCCTACTACGGCATCTGGGGACACAAGCCAAAGCGGACGATTACCGCATAAACCAACTTTTACATCAGGCTTCCCGCAGGCCCTTCGGCACCAAGCCGGAGGGCCTTTGTGTTGCCGGGCAAGGATGCAGACCCCATCTTGCATATCCCACATAATGCAACCATGTTTCGCTGCATCCTGCGGGCTGGCTGTTCGTCTAATAAACAGCCACCGGGATCTTTGCAGTCCGGCCGCCAGCGCGCACCATGTGAGCCTGCGTGGTCCGTGACACGCAGCCCGCAGATCCACCAGCAAATCCGGTAGACGTGCGTAGTGTGGCAGCATAAGGATGGAGGCATTTTGCGTTTTTTTCTTTCTTTCTTCCTCATCGTGTCTGTTGCGCCCGCGCTTGCGCAGAGGAACAACGACGCTTCATCACTGCCCAACGCACCTGTGGCACAATCCCAGTCCGGACACGCGCATGGCGCGCCTGCCACACCTGCGCCTGCTACGCCAGGCGAACCGAATGCCGCTGGCGCTGCTTCATCCTCAGTTCATCCGGCCATCTCCCCCTTACAACAACAACCCAAACGCATCCTCGGCTTCATGCCCAACTACCGCGCAGTAAGCGCGGGGGCCATTCCGCCGCCACCCACGCCGAAACAGGCGTTCATGCTGGCCACGCAGAACAGCTTTGATTACTCCTCGTTTCTCTTTGTCGGGCTGACGTCCATGCTGGCAGAAGGAACAGATGCGCATCCGGCGCTGGGCAAGGGCGTGCCGGGCTTCTGGGCCTACACTTGGCGCGGATTCATCGACAAGACCGACGGCAACTACATGGTCATCTTCGCGTTGCCCACGGTTTTCCACGAGGACGAGCGCTACTTTGCCAAAGGCGAGGGCGGCTTTTGGAAGCGCGGCATCTATGCCGGCTCGCGTGTGCTGATTACGCCCAACTACCAGGGGCACAATACCTTCAACGCATCTGAGATTCTGGGCCGCGGCATCGCGCAGGGCATCTCGCTCTCGTACTATCCGAGTTCTGACCGCAATGTGGGCGACCTGGCAGAGAAGTACGGCTACGCCATCGGCCGCGACGCGCTGACGAACGCCTTTCGCGAGTTCTGGCCGGACATCGCGGTGCACGTGCTGCACCGGCATCCGTAATCGCACATGTATCCCCGGCTCCAACCAATGGCGGCGCGCATCTTGCACGTCGCCATTTGCGCTAGCTGGGCGTGGGGCGCGATACTGCTGAGCGCGAAGTAAATCGCTTAAGTTTGACCGTGCACGGGGGTGAATGTGCGCAATATACAAGCAACGTGGACTGTGCTTTTGGGTATGGCTCTTGTTCTGCCCGCCCTGGCACCGTCTGCTTCAGCAAAGACATCGCCTGAAGACGGCGCGGGCGCTTACGCGACGGGCACTTACCGCAACCTGTTTGCTGAGAACGGTCATTCGCAACGCGAGATCCGGGCCAGGATTGACGCCGCCTATCAGCAGCTCTTCCACGGCAACCCGCAAACGCAGGCAATTGCCTTTGCCGCAGGCACCAATACCAACGGCCCGCTGATGTATGTGACCGACTGGGCCAACCACGATGTGCGCACAGAAGGCATGTCCTACGGGATGATGATCACTGTGCAGTTGAACAAGAAGGCCGAGTTCGACGCAATCTGGAACTGGGCAAAGACGTACATGTACATCAGCGACCCGAAGGCGCCGAGCTACGAGTACTTCGCCTGGTCGTGCAAGACCGACGGCACGCACAACTCAGAGGGAGCGGCACCGGATGGCGAGTCGTACTTTGCCATGGCGCTGCTGTTTGCCTCGAATCGCTGGGGAGACGGCAAGGGAATCTACAACTATCATGCCGAGGCCGACAATCTGCTGCATGCCATGGTGCACCGGCAGATTATCTCGGCACCCGGCGAACATGGACCGCACACGGTTGGCCCAATGGTGAACCAGGATCCGCCGATGATCCTGTTTGTGCCGGAGGTGATGCCGCAGCCTTTCACGGACCCTTCGTATCATCTGCCCGCGTTCTATGAGCTGTGGGCGCGCTGGGGGCCGAAGGATGATCGCGCATTTTGGGCTCGTGCCGCAGAATCCAGCCGCGCCTTCTTTGTGCAGACCACGAACCCGAAAACGGGCCTTGCGCCCAGCTATGCCGACTTTGACGGCACGCCCCACAAGACGCGCTTTCCGCAGTCGGGCGAGTTCGGCTATGACGCATGGCGCACGGCCAGCAACTGGTCCGTGGACTGGTCGTGGTGGCGTAAGGCTCCGGCCGAGCAGCAGTTGAGCGACCGCATCCAGGCCTTCTTTGCCGCGCAGGGCATCAACGACTACGGCCCCGTTTACACGCTGGACGGCAAGCTGCTGGGTGCAACGCCGGGCCTGACGCATGAGGACCACCCGGCGGGACTGGCGGGCACCAACGCGGTGGCCAGCCTTGCGGCCACTAACCGCGCACGGGCAAAGCAGTTTGTCGAGGCGCTGTGGAACACGCCGATACCCTCAGGCCAGAATCGCTACTACGACGGCATGCTTTACCTGATGAGCCTGATGCACCTCAGCGGCGAGTTCCGCATCTGGGGACCGCAGTAAGGCAAAGTCTGCCCATCCGGCATGTTCCAGCGCCTACCACTGCACGCCGGGGTAGAGGCTGGGCAGGCGGGTCACGCGGAACTGATTGGCCCCTGCCGTGGATCCCTGCCACACAACGTTCAGGTTCAGCGGGTCCAACTCCTGAACAATAGAGCCCGTGTGCGGCGCACAGAAGTTGACGTGATAGTGTCCGTTGGGCAACAGGTCGGCGTTGCCTCCGAAGAAGCTGTAGTAGCTGGGCGGCGGCTCGTAGTGCGCGATCATCGTCGCCGTCATGGTGGACTCGTTCAGCTCCAGCACCGGCATGGTGGAGTAGCACTGCGGATTGGGCGTAGCCGAGGGCCTGCAAAAGACCTGCCCTGTGGGAGGCGGGAACGTGCGGTCATTGCCGTTGTCCATGAGCCCGATGCGGAAGACGCCTGTTGTATTCAGCGTGAAGTAGCTCATGCCGTGCTGCGCATAGAACCAGTCAGTGGGATCGACCGCGCCTACCAGCTTGAAGTCTCCCTGATAGCCCAGGTGCCAGAGCACTTTGCCCGATCCCTGTCCGTCCAGATACTCAATCTTGATAATCCAGTTCTGGTGGCGCATGGAGAGCAGAAGGTTGTGGTCGTCGCTCGAATACAGAATGTCATTCGAGTGCGTCCAGTCAGGGAAGTTCATCGGGTGGCGGTTGATGTCGAGGTGGTCAAAGGTATTCCACACCCATACAGGATTGCCGCTCTGGTCTACGTCCACCAGCGCATCCCCGGTAACGGTCGTCGTGCCGGGATAGCCGGGGAGATTCGTGTAGTCGCGCTGATAGGTGGCCAGCAGGATCCAGTGGCCATTGGGCAGCGCCAGCACGCTGTGGTGGAAGCTTTTGAGCTGATAGAGATTGCCCTGCGCATCCCGCAGATTGTCGGCTGCCAGCTGCTGGTTCAACGCGTCCATCGTGACGGAGCGGACGGTGTTGCCCATCAGGTCCACCTCGCGCACTTCATTGATGAGGCCGGCCGTGGGGCTGACCGCGAGCGAGGAGAGATACGAGATCACCATGAGGAAATGGCCGTTCGGCAGAAGCTGAATGCCCTGCAACAGGTCCTGGCTCGCGCCCTGGTAGGTATAGGTCCAGATCACATTGCCGTTCAGATCGGTGGCAAAGGCGGGCGCGTCCGTCTGCGGCAACAGCGTGTTCCAAATCTCAATGCCGGGCTGCGGCGTTGCGCCGCTGGGCGTGGAGATGGTGGTGGGCGAGGTCACGGGCGGCGTGCCGGTCATGCATGTCTGATCGGGGTCAGTGTAGGTTGCACCGTTATCCAATGTGACCTGGGCACGCATGTGATACTGCGTCTGCCCCTGCATCCCGGCCACGTCAATCTCCACGTCGCCGCCGTCGGCAGTTGGCGCGGGAACCTGCCAGGTGTCGAGCCCGTAGCTGGTGGTCTTGCCAAACTCGATGTATGTCTTCCCGGGGGCCGGAAGATAAATCTTGTAGAGCGCCACCAGCGGGTTGCTCGTGACGCTGGGGCAGAAGGCAAAGCCGGGCTTGATGATCGCCACGACCGCCGTGGCGTAGTTGTTCTGCGGCGATGAGGTGAGCACGGCGCTCACTGTCACGTTTTCGCTCTGCGTAATGGTTGCGGGGGCCGTGTAGTTGCCCGCGCCGTCCACGGTGCCGATGGTGGCATTGCCGCCCGCAGTGCTGTTGACAAACCAGACAAACTGGCCGCTCTGCCCGTTAACGGTTGCCGTAAACTTCACCTTTTGCCCGGGAGCGATGGCCACATACTCCGGCGTAATGGTCACCGATCCCTTCTGGACACCTACCGGCGGGCCGTTGGTGGGCGGCTGCTGCGGCGCGAAGAGGCCGGGCTCAGGGGTAAAGCCGCAGCCCTCAAGCAACAGCATCGGCGCAAGACAGCACAGGACGGCGCACCAGGCTATGGGCACGCAGGGGATGCGGCGCCGCCATCGATGAAAAATCTGAATCGTACCGGGGGAACAGCCCATGCTGGCACTCTCAATGCATTCGTGACAACGCAGCAAAGGGGCGGAGAATCATCGCCCATCTTGCGCCCTTGAGCTGTCTTGCTGCCGGGCCGGCGTTAGCCCAGCGCTTTACCATCGGGTCGGAGCAGGTGCGCATCTGCGGCCTGCCATCCGCCATAACCTGTCTTGAGGCGATGCTAATATGCGCAGCCTCACCTGGGCAATCCGTGTTCCTAGTACGCCGACAACCTGCCCGTGCTAGAACTTGTATCCCGGCTTGAGTTCGCAGCGGTATACAGAGGATTTTTCCTCCTCCACGTTGGTTCTGACGACGCACGTAGCCCAGCTAAGGTAAAGCTCCGGCCCCAGGGGAAAGACCATGGGCGTGCCGTCGATCTCCGCCTCAATGCTGACGCCTTCCTCGGTGGGGGGCAGCGTAAAGTTCAGCGTGCGGTCGTAAATCACCGGGTAGGAGTGACGCACGCTCGAGTCCAGAGTGGCGCGAAATACTTCCGCCTCCAGCAGGAATGTTGTTGTATCAGACCAGTCAAGCGCGGAGACGGTGACGCTGCGTGCCCCCTGCCGCACGCCACTCGTGTTAATGCGCGTAAAAGGGCAGGGGCCGGCGATGCACGATGCACGCACGTTGCGGAACTCATTGCCGACACCGGCATCAATGGTCACAGAGCCGGAGGCCGCCTTCCAGTATCCATCCGGCGAACAGAGCGACTGGCCATTGCAGGGCACGTTGCCGTGATTGGCCACCTCGAAGACCTTCACGACGCTGCCTACATTGTCTTCCTTGCGCGAGTTGACCGTGTAGCGAATCCGGATATTCGAGACAACGGAAGCATGCGAGCTCTCAGCGGCGCTCCCGGTCTCTGCCAAGGGCTCCATGGAGGCGATGTAGAGTCTGCGCGCGTCCTTGCGCAGCCCTACCTCCGCCTGTATCTCCAGCGGCTTGTACTCGTCATGCTGGAATCGGAGATGGACCACCTGCTTCGGCCAGACGCCTGCCTTCAACGTAAGAATGTAATACCCCGAAGCGTCCGATCGCGTGGTCGCGCTGTTGACGCCATCGGATGCAGTGACCAGCACGCCTTCAACCGGCTGCTGCCGGCGCGCGTCGCTGTCGCTGCGAATGACCGCGCCCTGCAGCATGATGACTCTCGGCTCCCAGCGATGCGAATGCATCAGAAACGCGGCAATCAGCACCACCGCAACGGCGCCGATTCCGATCCAGTTGGCCAACGACTTCCAATTCATTTCAGTCCTGCTCACCCTCACTCTATTTTGACGCGCCCGGCGGCTCCATGCCGCGCGGAAGTTGCTATCGTAATGCGATTTTCTGCATCTAAACTGGTAACTGATCCACTCTCCCCGGAACGTGCTCAAGTACGGCCGCAGGATGGAAGCTGTCACTCTCATGCCACAGGCAAAGCGGAATGCACATCCGTAAATTCACTGGTATCTCCCGGAACATCCGGTCACGGCGCGAACTCCTGCGCCAGATGGCATATCTCTCCCTCAGCCTTCCATTCGCGCAGGCCCGCCAGGCACTGGCTGGCGCCGGGGACCCTGAAGGCCAGAACCCCAGCCACCACACGGTTCCTGCGCCGCCGCCCATTCCCGCTCCGCTCTCGGCTGAGGATGAAAGCTTCCTGAACGATCTGGAGCATGCGAATTTTCTCTTCTTCTGGGAGCAGGCCAATCCGCGCACTGGACTCATCAAGGACCGCTGCAATGTGCGCACCGAGGACACCTCCGTTGTGGCCAGCATCGCCTCCACAGGCTTTGGCCTGACGGCCATCTGCATCGCACAGAAGCGTGGCTTCATCAGCTATGCCGAAGCACGCCTCCGCGTGCTGGCGACACTCTCCTTTCTGTGGCACGAATTGCCGACGCATCGCGGCTTCTTCTTCCACTTTGCCAACATCAACACAGGCGAAAGAATCTGGGACTCGGAGGCCTCCTCCGTGGACACCGCGATTCTGCTGTGCGGGGTTCTCACCTGCCGCCAGCATTTTCGCGACAAGGACATCAGCCAGCTTGCCCAGGCAATCTTCGATCGCGTGGACTGGACATGGCTCTCAGAAGACACACGCCTGCTGTCAATGGGCTGGACGCCCGAGCTTGGCTTTTTGCCCGCCAAGTGGGCCAACTACAGCGAACTCATGATGATGTACCTGCTCGGGATGGGCTCGGCCACGCATCCGCTGAATCCCGAGGCGTGGTTTGCGTGGAAGCGCACCACCTTCGAGTACGACGGCCTGCGCTACATCGGCTCCTTCGCACCGCTCTTTGTGCACCAGTACTCGCAGGCGTGGTTTGACTTTCGCAACAAGCGCGACCGCTACGCCGACTACTTCCAAAACTCCATCATCGCCACGGATGTGCATCGCCGCTTCTGCGTGGAGATGAATCCGCAGTTCCCCGACTACAGCAATGCGCTGTGGGGCATCACGGCGTCCGACTCTGCAAAGGGCTACGTCATCTGGGGCGGTCCTCCGGCCATGGGGCCGATTGACGGAACCATTGTTCCCGCAGCCGCAGGCGGCTCGCTGCCCTTTCTGCCGCAGGCCTGCATGCGCGTGCTGCGCACCATTCACGACCACTATCCCAATGCATGGTGCCGCTACGGCTTTGTCGACGCCTTCAATCCGCTCACGGACTGGTATGACACGGACGTGATCGGCATCGACACCGGCATCACCATGCTAATGGCGGAAAACGCGCGCACGGGTTTCGTGTGGGAGACCTTCATGAAAAATCCTGAAGCGCAGCGCGGCATGCAGAAGGCAGGCTTCAAGCCCTATCAGCCGGCGGCAAAGTAGCCAAGTGCCGCGCCGGCCGCTCCACATGTAAGAGGCTGTGGCCCAGCCGCTTGTGCCGCGCAGATTGCCTGCCGTGCTCAGCGCAGAAGCGCAAAAACGCATAGTGTAAAATGAACGTCTGGATTGTTCATAAGAAGACCCTGCAGCGAGCAGGGCTCCGCAGACGCCTTGGTTCGAAATTTCAACGCAGCATTCCTGCCGGCTCCCCCATCGCCCGGCATGCTTGAAAAAGGAACCTATGTCTTCAACCATGCACCATGCGCAGACCGCTTCCGGGTCTGAAAAGCGGCCGCCTGAAACTCAGCACAATCCAGGCAGCGCGTGGGGCGACCGCCTGCGCGCACTCAGGAACATTCCCCCGGTACTCCATTTCGTGTGGGAGTCGGGCCCCGCAGTCGTCTTCTGGAACATCACCATCCGCATCCTCGTCGCGTTTTTGCCCGTCGGCATCGGTATCATCGCGCGCTTCATCATTGACGGCGTCAACCGCATCCGCCTGCACCAACCACTGCCGGAGCACTTCTGGTGGCTGGTGGTTGGCGAAATGGTGCTGGCCGTTGTCACCGGCATCCTCTCGCGCACAGTCGATTACTTCGATAGTTTGCTCGCGGATCGCTACACACACCACGTGAGCGTGGAAGTGATGCGCAAAGCGGCAGCGCTCGACGTGACCGTCTATGAAGATCCAATCTTCTACGATCGCCTGGAGCGCGCGCGCGTGCAGGCCACTGACCGCCTCGCGATGATCCAGCAGATGGGCCGGCTCATCCAGCAGACAGTAACGGCCATTGCCTTCTCTGCCGTGCTCATTCGCTACTCGCCGTTTCTGCTCTTTTTGCTTGTCGCAGGCATCCTCCCGGCATTTCTCGGTGAAAGCCATTTCGCCTTTCTCACTTACGCAAAAAACTTTCGCCAGACGCCGATACGCCGGCAGATGGACTATCTGAGACAGGTCGGCGGCAGCAAGGAAGCGGCCAAGGAGCTGAAGTTATTCAACCTGAGCAGCTATCTTACGGACCGCTTCAGCATGCTCTCGCAGCAGATCTATGAAGAAAACGTGAGCCTGAATAAGAGGCGACTTTTCTGGGGCGGACTGCTTGCCATTCTGGGCCAGCTCGGCTATTACGGCGCCTATGCGTTCAGCATCTATCGCACCGTCCAGGGCCATTACACCATAGGCGACCTCACCCTGATCACCACGGCCATCATGCAGGCCATGGGCAACATCCAGATGGCCTTCTCGACAGCATCCGGCGTTGCGGATCAGGCGCTCTTCCTCACCGATCTGCTTGCGTTTTTTGAGATGAAGCCCCGTGTCGAGTCCAAGTTGAACGGATTGCGCATGCCGCGCCCCATCCGGCAGGGCTTTGAATTCCGCAATGTCTCGTTCGCATATCCTGACACCACACGGCGCGTGCTCAGCAACTTTAACTTCACACTGCGGCCCGGAGAACGCGTGGCCCTGATTGGAGAAAACGGCCAGGGAAAAACGACCATCGTCAAGCTCATCACGCGCCTCTACGACCCCACGGAGGGGCAGATTCTTCTAGATGGTGTGGACCTGCGCGAGTACGACCTGGCGGACTTGCACTCCGAGATCGGTGTCATCTTTCAGGACTTCATGCGCTACGAAATGACGGCGCGCGAGAACATCGCCGTGGGCCGCATCGAAGTGCCGCACTCGCCCGAAGAAATCGAGTACGCCGCCGAAAGAAGTCTTGCCGCAGGCGTTGTGTCCAGACTTCAGGGCGGCTACGAGCAGATGCTCGGTCGCCGCTTCGAGGGCGGCGTAGATCTCTCCGGTGGCGAGTGGCAAAAGCTCGCCCTGGCGCGCGCCTACCTGCGCGATGCGCAGTTGCTTATTCTGGACGAGCCCACGGCCGCGCTGGATGCGCGCAGCGAGATGGAGGTCTTTGAACGCTTTGCAGAACTCACACAAGGCAAGATGGCGCTGCTGATTTCCCATCGCTTCTCGACTGTGCGCATGGCCGACCGAATCGTAGTTCTGGAGGGCGGGCGCCTTGTTGAAGAAGGCAGCCATGCGGAGCTGATGGCACTGGGCGGCCGCTATGCCGCCATGTTTGAAATGCAGGCAGCAAGCTATCGTTGAGGACGCATGAAATACGAGACCGTTCACGCCGCTGATGCTCATGAAACTGTTGCTCCCGAAGTGCGCGCGCGCCTTGCCGATGCCGCGCGCACCGCGCACGCATGGAATGTGGTGCACAGGCCCGGCACGCCGTCCCCCTTTCCGCCCCGGCTGCAAAAGGCGCGCTCAACGCTGCGGCAGTTGGAGAACGATCTCTCCCGCCTGCCGCAGGGCAAAAGCAGCGAGGATCCGGAGCAGGCATTGCGCCATGCGGCCGTTCTGGATTTGCAGTCGAATCTTCGCCTTCTGCGCGCCGCCATCATGGGCATCGCTGAAAATCCGCGGGAAGTGGCCCAGCTACCGCGCCTGCATCTGGCGGAGCACGGTGAAGAGCCGCGCATAGCTGCGGTCGCGCGCCTCTATCTGCGCACGGTTGAGTCCCGCTTCTCCGCAGAGACCTTCACCCTGTTCATCCAGGACTTGCAGGCTGAAGACCCGCTCACGGTCAAAGAGCTGTGGAATCTGCCGGCATTTCTTCCCTTCGTCCTGCTGGAGAGCCTACTGGAAGCGGTTCCCCTACCCTTCCACACGCCGGCCGCGCCGCAGGCAGTCCTGATCCAAACTCTCCTCGCGAGCCTGCGCTCGACCGGCCATACGGGATGGGCTGGTGTGATTGAGCCACTCATCATCTTCGATGCCACGCTGCGCCGGGATCCAGCGCAAAGCTACGCGCTCATGGACTTCGAAAGCCGCGAGCTGTATCGTCGTCGCATCGCCTTCCTCGCGCATCACTCTGATTGCACCGAATTGCAAGTAGCGCAGATAGTCCTGGACCTCGCTGAGAAGTGCGCGGCAAACCCTGTGGACGATCCGCGCATGCAGCAGCGCCGCGCGCATGTTGGCTATTACCTCATTGGCAAGGGCTTTCCACAGCTTGCAAGCCGCATCGGTTTCCATCCGCCTTTTTTGGATCGCATGCGCGCGCTGATGCAGAGGCATCCGGACGATTTCTATATCACCGGCATCCAGTTGCTCACTGTCTTCTTTCTCGCTGCCGTCCTCTTCCCGCTCCTGCCGCGTTCCTCTGGGCTCAGCAGCCTGATTCTCTGCTTTCTTGTTCTACTTCTTCCGGCCACACAGGCAGCCGCAGACCTGGTGAACAACTGCATCACGGCGCTGTTTGACCCGGAACCTCTGCCCAAGCTCGACTACACCAGCGTCATCCCTCCTGACTGCGCAACGCTCGTGGCTGTCCCTTCGCTCCTGCTGAAGGAAGAGCAGGTGCGCGAGCTTGTAACCAATCTGGAGATTCGCTTCCTGGCCAACCGCGATCCGCATCTCCACTTTGCGTTGCTCACCGACCTGCCGGACTCGGTCACCAAGCCGCATGAGAACGATGCGCATCCGCTGGTCGAATTGGCTATCCAACTGATTGAAGCGCTCAACGAGAAGTACGCATCCGCCAACGACGGATACTTCCTGCTCCTGCATCGGCACCGCACCTTCAACCGCCGACAGGGCGTGTGGATGGGGTGGGAGCGCAAGCGCGGCAAGCTGCTTGACCTGAACAAGCTTCTCTCCGGCGAATACGACGCGTTCCCCATCAAGGCCGGCAAGCTTGAGGCGCTGCATAACGTGCGCTACATCCTCACGCTGGACTCGGATTCGCAGCTTCCGCGCGGAGCGGCGGCGCGCCTCATCGGCGCCATGGCGCACCCGCTCAACCAGGCTGTCATTGACCCGCACAAGCAGATTGTGACCGAGGGCTACGGAATCCTGCAGCCCCGCATCGGCATCACTGTTGAATCCGCGGCGCGCTCCCGCCTTGCCTCCATCTATTCCGGCCAAACAGGTTTTGACATCTACGCGCGTGCAGTATCCGATGCGTATCAGGATCTTTTTGGTGAGGGCATCTTTACCGGCAAGGGCATCTACGAGGTGGAGACTCTGCACAAGGTTCTCGACCGGCGATTTCCGCGCAATGCCCTGCTAAGCCACGACCTGATTGAGGGCGCGTACGCGCGCGCCGGCCTCGTCACTGACGTTGAACTCATCGATGACTACCCCTCGCACTACAGCGCTTACAGCCGCCGCAAGCATCGCTGGGTACGCGGAGACTGGCAGATTGTGCAGTGGATCTTCTCGCACGTTCCTGAGGAGTCCGGGCGCAGGGTGCGCAATCCCATCTCCGACATTGCACGATGGAAGGTCTTTGACAACCTGCGCCGCTCGCTGGTGGACCCCTTCTTGTTTCTTCTGTTCGTAGCGGGCTGGCTGTGGCTAACAGGCGGCCCGCTCTACTGGACGATTGTTGCGCTGATTGTGGTGATCTTCCCCACGCTCGTGCAGCTCGGATTTGGCATCGGGCGTGCCTTTGCCTCGGGGCGTAAAGGCGGCGTAGGCGAGGCCTTTGCAGGCTCGGGGCGTGCTCTGCTTGTGGTACTGCTCAACTTTGTCTTTCTGCCGCATCAAACTCTGCTGGCCATTGACGCCGTGGTGCGATCACTCGTTCGCCGCTTCATCACCGGCGAACGGCTGCTGGAGTGGGAAACCGCAGCGCAGGCAGAGAGCAGGTCTGCGAAGCGCACGCCGGTAGACCGCTACCTGGCCGTCACTCCGCTCGTATCCATCGTGCTCGGCGTCCTCATTTACTTCTTTGCGCTGCACTTCAGGGCCATCTACTACGCCGCGCCCATCCTCCTTTTATGGGCCTGCGCGCCCTTGGTCTCCGTGTGGCTCAATCGTCCGCCCCGCGACCAGCACAAGCACCTCTCCGCCGCCGACTCAGCCTATCTCTTGTCGCACGCAGTGCGCATCTGGCGCTACTTTCACCAGTATGGCGCGGAGCGGCACCACTACCTGATTCCCGACAATGTGGAAGAAGATGGTTTTTTTGAGGCCGCGCGGGTTTCGCCTACAAACATTGGACTGCTGCTCAATGCGCGCCAGGCCGCACGCGAGCTGGGCCTGTTGACCATGCCTGAGTTTGCCGCGCTTACACAGCACAGCCTGGCTACCATTCAGCAATTGCCCAAGTTTCGCGGGCACCTCTTCAACTGGTATGACACAAAACATCTGACGGCGCTGGACGCATCGCCTTTTGTCTCCTCGGTGGACAGCGGCAACTTTGCAGCATCGCTCTACACGCTGCTTGCCGGAACACAGGAAGCACTGCAGGCCCCGCTGCTCACGCAACAGGCCTTCGCGGGCATTCGCGCTTACTGGCATCTTGCGCAAGCACATACACCGCGCCTGAGGCAGATGGAAGAACTTTTGCTACCCCCGGCAACTGCCGGCATGGCGGATTGGATTGCATGGCTGCCCGCTGCTGACACTGCCCTTGCAAGCGTCATCGAAAATACGTCAGAGCCCGGCGACCATTGGTGGATGATCGAAACACACCGTCGCGTCTGCGCCACAATGGAACTGATCCGCGACTACCTGCCATGGATGCAGCCGGTGTATGCGCCGCTGCGCGACATGCTGCAGCCTGCTCTCGGCGAAGAGGCCGGCATGCTTTCTGTGGAGGCGGCCATTACCTTTGCCGAAGGGCTGGATGCGCGTCTCAAGCGTGCATGGGCTGCGATGACCGCACGCACGCCGCATCACACCCTGGGCGAACAGTTGCGCGCGTCCCTGCCGGTCGCTCAGCAGAATTTGCGCGACCTCGCCGCTCGCCTGCGCTCCATTCAGCAGGAGGCAGAGCTTCTGGCCGAGGACACGGACTTCACGTTTCTCACTGACCCCAACCGCCAGATTCTCTCCATCGGCTATAACACGGGCACACACAAGCTGCACGAGTCCTGCTATGACATGCTGGCCTCTGAGGCGCGCGTGGCCACGTTCCTTGGCATCGCACGCGGCGATCTGCCTCAGCAAGGCTGGTTCAAGCTGTCTCGGCAGCACACCCGCGCCTTCGGACAATATCTGCTGCTCTCGTGGACTGGCACGACGTTCGAGTACCTGATGCCCGCACTCTGGATGCGCACATATCCGGATACGCTGCTGGCGCGCTCACAGACCGCCTGCGTCAGCGTGCAGCGCGCCTTTGCGCGTTCTCTGGGCATTCCGTGGGGCATCTCTGAGTCCGGCTGCTCACGCAAGGATGATGCGGGGCACTACGGCTACCATGCCTACGGGGTGCCGGAGTCAGCACTGTCCTTTGAAGCAACGGCAGGCCCCGTCGTCTCGCCTTACTCCACATTCCTCGCGCTCAGCGTGGATGCGCGCGACGCGCTCCGGAACTTGCGCCACATGGAAGCCGCGGGCTGGACCGGCCCGTTCGGCTTCTACGAAGCTGCCGACTACACTGCCTCCACGCAAAGCCCGGTGCTTGTGCGCGAATGGATGGCGCACCACCAAGGGATGTCATTGCTCGCCATCGTGAACCTACTCTGCGACAACGCGGTGCAGCGCTGGTTCCACGCGAATCCATTGGTGCAGTCCACCGAGCTTCTCCTGCATGAGTTGCCCGTGCGCAAAGGGGTACTCAAGGCATTCTTCAAGGAGTTCCCACCGATCGCGCATCAGGCCACTCCGCGCTCAGCGTCGTAATGCATGGCTCTGTGCCAGCGGATGAATCAGGCCCGCGGCTCAAGCGCCTTGCAGAACGTGCAGCGATGGCGCACGTTGCACTATGTACTTGCCGGGCTCATACCCGCGCGGTACATAGGCGCAACATGGCTCCTGCCCAAAAGGATTGCCCGTTAAGGCGTAGGCCCGCGCCCGTGAGCCGCCACAGATTTGCCTGAACTCGCATGCGCCGCACTTGCCTTCCAGCCTGTCCGCATTGCGCAGATCGTGAAACAGCGGCGACTCGCGGTAGATGGTCGCGAGCGGCAACCGGCGCACGCTGCCCGCCGACACCGGCAGAAAGCCGCTGGGATACACCTCGCCTGTGTGCGAGATGAAGACAAAGCCCTTGCCGTCATTGAGTCCGCGGGGAGCGCGGCCAATCTCGTCATATACCCTGGCCGCCGGCGTTTCAGCACTACCCGCCTTGCGCGCCGCCACTCGCTGCTGCAACACATAGCGCCGGTAGTGTTGCGCCTCGGTTGTTTTGATATCAAAGGACGCAGTTCGCGAAAGGCTGTACAGCTTCGCAAACACCTGCTCAAACTCCTCCGCGCTCAACAGGTCATCGAGCTTTCCGCGCCCGGTGGGAACAAGAAAAAAGACGCTCCACAGAGTGATCTTCAGGCGGTCCACAAGGGCCACGATGTCATCGATTTCCCCAATGTTTCTACGGCTGAACGTGGTATTGATCTGCGCCGGCAGGCCTGCTTCGTTGGCCCAGCGAACCGCGTCGAGAGTGCGCGCGAAGGAGCCCGGCATGCCCCTGAAGCCGTCATGCGTCGCAGCGCATGCGCCATCCATGCTCACTGCGAGCCGCGCCAATCCTGCCTCTTTCAGGCGAAAGACGATTTCCCGCGTGAGCAGCGGCGTGGCGCTGGGCGTGAGAGAGACTCGCACGCCCGCCTGCCGCGCATGGCCGATCAGGTCAAACAGATCGGGCCGCTTGATGGGATCGCCGCCCGTCATCACGAAAACCGGTACCTGCAGCGCAGCAATCTGATCAATCAGCTCCTTGCCTTCCTGCGTGCTCAGTTCAAGCGGGTGCCGCTCCGGCTGCGCAGAGGCGCGGCAATGCACACAGGCCAGGTCGCATGCCTGCGTCACTTCCCAGATGGCGATGAAGGGGCGTTCGTCAAAGTCAGTCGTGTTGATCTGCGGGTTCATATGCATCATGAAAACGCGGCGCTGCGGCCAGCGCAGTGACTAAAGTCGCGCTGATACAATTTTCGCGTGAACTACGAACGCACTGACCTTGCAGCCGTCCTGCAGAAGACCGGCCTGCTTGCCGGTCTTACGCCCGCAGAGGTGCAGATGCTGGCGGCACGCACCGTGCGCAAAATCTTCAAGGCCGGGGAACTGCTCTTCTGCGAGGGCGAGCCATGCACGGGCTTCCACATTGTGGCAAAGGGCAAGGTGCGGATCTTCAAGACCTCCATGAGCGGGCGCGAGCAGGTGCTGGCCGTCGAGGGACCAGGCAGCTCCGTGGCCGAGTTGCCGGTGTTTGATGGCGGTCCGTATCCGGCCTCCGTTGTGGCCGTCGAAGACTCGGAAGTCGCCTTCATCTCGCGGCGCGACTTTCATGCCTATTGCACAGAGCATCCTGAGGTAGCGCTGAAGGTGCTCGCTGTCGTGGGTGGCCGCCTGCGCCGCCTCGTCGGGATCATCGAAGAGCTCTCCTTCACCACGATTCGCCAACGGCTGGTCTCCACACTGCTGAAGATGGCGCAGGCGGATGGCAGAGCTACGGAGCAGGGCGTTGAGTTCCAGCTCCCTTACAGCCACCAGGAGATGGCCAATCAGCTCGGTACCGTGCGTGAGCTCATCTCCCGCAACCTGATGCGCCTACAGGCTGAAGGGCTGCTGGAGGTGGACGCCCGCCACATTGTCATCAAGGACATGGCCGGGCTCGCTGCACTGCTTGAGGCCTCGGCGTAGTTCCTCATTCTCACCCTCAACAAGCCCGCCGCCAGCCCGCAAAGACAGACGATGCTGCACCTTGTGACTAAAGTCCCTGCGCTCGATTGCTGCACCTTCTAGTGTGGCCATAGCAGCGGGCTTGACCTATCTCCCGCTGCCAAGCGAGGGAGATTCATGTCATACAAGCGTTATTGGCTTGTTCTAGCCATCGTCATTCTTGGATCCTTTGCCGTCCT
>JAKAFB010000005.1 GCA_021818105.1 Acidobacteriota bacterium | reverse complement strand
GCCTGGCTGCGTCATCAGCAGCCGCGCCCGTGCATCTGCTTGCGCGGCCGCGCTGACGGACTGATCCAGTTCATCGACCTGACGATCCAAATCGGCCAGCAGCTCCAACAAATCCTGGCGCCGCCGCTGTTCGGCCCCCTGTCGTTGCTTCTCCTTCTCCCGCTGCTGACCCTCTCGCCACGAATACAAAGGCTGGCGCGAGATGCCCAGCTCGCGGCATAACTGAGCCACATTCGGCGACAGCGCCAAGCGACGAAGAGCCGTCTCCCGGAACTCCTTGCTGTACTTCATATACTTCTGACCCATTTGCAGTCCTCCCTTCCCTGCAAACTGTCAAAATCTTAACTGTCTCACTTTAGGGGTGCAGTCCAGCGGAAGACGGGCAACTGGGGCGAGTTTGAGTTATGTCCGGTTAGCCGGCAAACCACTCAGAGCTCGGCTTCCCGTGTTCTCGGTACCCGCGATCACCCGTTGAATCACGTATTTGATCGAAGAGCTTCGCGCAGATATGCGGTGAGGTTTAGACTTGTCGCACTCTGAAACTGAGCGTACATCAGAATGCCTAGCTCGGTAGAATCCGATACAGCGTTTGTATACGGCGTTCCTATTCCGTCTGTTTCTCGCAGAATTGCGATAGCATTCGCAGCATTCTTCGTCTGCTGCTTTGCATTCTTCCCTTTCAAGCTTGGTTTGGACCGCAGCATCGATTCGATAAGGAATGATCCGTCTCTCTGGCTCATCCTTGTGGCATTGCTTGGAAGCGGCTTTTTCTTCTGCTTGTTTTTGGCTTTCCCGCCAATGAGCTGGCGCGCCCGAATTGAGATTACACGCGAGGATATCCGATATTTTCCAATGCCACCCTTGCGCTGGATGGGCGAGCCAACGACTGAAGTTCGAGTCGGAACAGATGTCCGAGAGGTACTCATTTGCCAAGGCAGCCAAGATCGCTGCTTTGGTGTTTTCAAGCCTAGTGCGCGAGAGTATGTTTGGGGCTATCGGATTGTGCTCCGGTCAGAAAGGGGACAGACTCGAGAGCTCAAGGTTACGACTGGAGATCGGCTTAGTCTTCGCCAAGCCAAGGTATTGAGCGATGGAATTGCAACGGCGATAGGGGTTCCGGTCCGTTTGGTTAAACGGGAAGTTTCAGAGACGGGTGCACTGCGTGAGATCACTTGGACTCCGGTAACACGATCCGTCAATCTGGCCGGAATGGTGAAGCTAGCTTTTGTCGCAACGCCATTCTTAGGCGGCCTTGCAATGGGAATTGCGCGCCCGAGCGGGCTGATCGTGATTGCGGTGGGTGTTTCTTTTTGGCTCCTCCAGACATTTGCAGTCTGTGTATATGCGACAATCTCGAAGCAATGGTCTAAATTCGCGGCGTTCTACTGGCTTGCAACGGCCATAAGTTTTGCAGGCGCATACGCGGTGATTTTCTTCTTTACCGCCAATATTGTGCACGGCCGATAGTGACCTTTGCTGAGTCTATGCCCCGGATGACTAAGGCGAACGCATCATATCCGCTCCTGGATTTGATACGAATCGTCGGGGCAATGACTGATTGACCGGCTATGTGGACATTGAGGTTTTAGAAATTGCGGGATGCTTCAATGTAACCGCAGATCCCTCCACTCCGGTCGGGATGACAATCGCTTTTGCGGCTACTGTTGCTTTTGTTCCTGCCGGTGCTTGTGCTGGTGAATGACCGGCTAAGACAGGTTCAGAGGCGATGCGGCCTCTCTGGGTTCATGAAAAAGTCGGCGCTACCCTTTTGGGTTGCGCCGACTTCGTGTTGATGGCACCTGCGGCGATGCCTTAGCTGCAACCGGAGGTTGAGCCGCAGCTCATGCAGCGGTAGCAGCTTCCGTTGCGGACCATGATGGCTCCGCAGGTTCCGCAGCTGGGCGCGTCGCCCATGTCATACATGTCGCGCATGGCGTCGGCTGCGTGGTAGAGGCCGCGGTCTTTGAGGCTGGGGCCGTGGGTGGGTGTTTCCGGGGTGGTGCCAGTGGCTTGAATCTCCGGCGCGATGCCGCCGGCCGGGGCTGCGGTGCTGCCCATGCCTGTGGGCTGGCCGCTGACCTGGTTAAGCTTGCGCGCGACCTCCTCTGCAAGCTTGGCGAGCTGGTCCTGCGGCAGGGCTGTGGGCTCCTCCTGTTCCGGCTCTGGAATGAGCGTGGGCGAGGCGGGCAGCTGGGGCGCCTGCGGAGCGAGACCCGCGAAGAGCGACAACTGCGTGCCGGAGAGGAAGCGCAGACTGAGCCAGCGGAAGATGTAGTCCATGAGGCTCTTGGCGTAACCGATCTGCTCGTTGCCGGTCCAGCCGGAGGGCTCGAAGCGGGTGTGCGCGAATTTCTCGCACAGGACGCGGAGCGGCACGCCATGCTGCAGCGCGAGCGAGATGGAGGTGGCGAAGGCGTCCATGAGGCCGGAGACCGTGGAGCCCTCCTTGGCCATCTTGATGAAGATTTCGCCGGGCTGGCCGGTGGGATAGAGGCCGACGGTGATGTAGCCCTCGTGACCCGCGATGGAGAACTTGTGGGTGACGGAGGCGCGCTCCTCGGGCAGGCGATGGCGCACGGCGCGCGGAGGAGCGTTGAGGTCCTGCTCCTGCGGGCGGGGTGTGGGCTGCACCGTGGGCGTGGCGGCGACGAGCGGCACGGCGGCGGCTTTGGCGATCTCGCCCAGCGACTTCTCAAAGGCAGCGGCTGCGGCGAGCACCTGCTTCGCGGTCACTTCGAGCTTTTCGCTGATTTTGGCTTCGAGGGCCTTAACGTCAGCGGGAGCAGCGGCGTGGCCTGCGGCAAGCTGCTCGAGGACGCGGCTGCCGACGGCATCGAGCGCCGAGGGCTCGCGTTTGGTTTCGAGGCTGGTGTTGAGGGGCTGCGTGCCCTTGGAGCCGTCACGATAGATGGCCACGGCCTTGATGCCCTGCCGCCAGCTTTCGGCGTAGGCCTCGGCGACATCGTCGACGGTGGCCTCGTGGGGCAGGTTCACGGTCTTGGAGATGGCGCCGGAGAGGAAGGGCTGGGTGGCGGCCATCATCTTGATGTGGCCCATGTAATGGATGGAGCGGGTGCCCTTGGCCGGCTTGAAGCTGCAATCGAAGACGGCCAGGTGCTCGTTCTTGATTCCGGGTGCGCCTTCGATGGTGCCGGTAGCGTCAATGTAGCTAACGATGGCGTCCACCTGATCGTTGCTGTAACCGAGCTTGAAGAGCGCTGCGGGGACGGTGCTATTGACGATCTTGATCATGCCACCACCGACGAGCTTCTTGTACTTGACGAGGGCGAGGTCGGGCTCGATGCCGGTGGTGTCGCAGTCCATCATGAAGCCGATGGTGCCGGTGGGGGCGAGAACGGTGGTCTGCGAGTTGCGATAGCCGTAGCGCTCACCGTAGAGCAGGGCCATGTCCCAGCACTCGCGGCTGGCATTGATGAGGGACTCAAGCTGCGGGACGACGAAGGGTTCGCCGCTGATGCGCGATTTGCCGATGTTGTTGACCTCAGCGCGGTGCATGCGGATGACGTCAAGGAAGGGCTCGCGGTTGACGTAGAAGCCGGGGCAGGCGCCACCCTGGCGCTCCACGCTGGCGGTGAGCGGCGTGGCCGAGGCCAGCGGCGGGCAGTGGGCCGCGAGAATGGCCGACTGGAGGTAAGCCTGGCCGGTCATGATGGCAGTAAGTGCGGCAGCGAGGTCGCGGCCGGCAGTGGAGTCATAGGGCAGACCAAAGGCCATGAGCAGCGCGCCGAGGTTGGCGTAGCCGAGACCCAGCGGACGGTAGTCGTGCGAGTTGCGGGCGATGGACTCGGTGGGATAGCCGGAGTTGTCCACGAGAATCTCCATGGCGGTGATCATGACGGAGATGGCGTGGCGGTAGGCGGAGATGTCAAAGACGCCGGCGGGGGTGACGAACTTGAGCAGATTGAAGCTGGCCAGATTGCAGGCGGAGTTGTCGAGGAACATGTACTCCGAGCAGGGATTGGACGCGTTGATGCGCGCGGTGTTCTTGCTGGTGTGCCACTTGTTGATGGTGGTATCGAACTGGAGGCCGGGGTCGCCGCAAAGCCAAGTGGCCTCAGCGATTTTGTGCATGATGTCGCGGGCCTTGTAGGTCTTGACGGGCTGGTGGCCGTTGACGGTGTAGGTGGTGAAGTCGCCATCGGCATCGTAGGCGCGCATGAACTCGTCGCTGACGCGCACGGAGTTGTTGGCGTTCTGGAAGAAGATGGACGAGTAGGCCTCGGAGTCTGGGCCGGAGCCGTCGTACCCGGCCTTGATGAGGGTAAAGGCCTTGGCTTCCTCCTTGGCCTTGCACTCGATGAAGTCCACGATGTCAGGATGGTCCACGTTGAGGATGACCATTTTGGCGGCGCGGCGCGTTTTGCCGCCGGACTTGATGACGCCAGCGAAGGCGTCAAAGCCGCGCATGAAGCTGAGCGGGCCGGATGCCTGGCCGCCGCCAGAGAGGTTCTCCATGGAGCCACGGATGGAGGAAAGATTGGTGCCGGTGCCGGAGCCCCACTTGAAGAGCATGCCCTCCGTCTTGGCGAGGGTGAGGATGGAGTCGAGCGAGTCATCAACAGCATTGATGAAGCAGGCGGAGCACTGGGGATTCTTATAGCCGGTTCCGGCAAAGACAATGCCGCCTGTAGCGGGGTCCCAATGCCAGCTCTGGCCGCTGGCCTGGGGCTCGAGGCGGTCACAACCCACGTTGAACCAGACGGGCGAATTGAAGGCCACGCGCTGGGTGAGCAGCATGTTCACGAGCTCGTCGTGGAAGACGGAGGCATCATGAGCGGAGGCGAAGTAGCCACCGGCGGCGCCCCAGTTGCGAATCGTCTCTGCGACGCGGCTGACGAGCTGGCGGACGCCGGTTTCGCGCTCAGGAGTGCCGAGCTGGCCGTGCAGATACTTGGACGCCACGATGTTGGTGGCGGTCATGGACCAATCCTGCGGCACCTCCACATCCTTCTGCTCAAAGATCGTGTTGCCCTTGCTGTCAGTAATCAGCGCGGTGCGGCGATCCCATTGCACTTCGTCGTAGGGCGAAACGCCCTCCCGGGAGAAGCGGCGTGTGAAGGTGAGGCCGCCCTGACTGTATGCAGTCTCCTGGGCAGCTGTGGCGGTGTGAAGATTGGCCTCGCTCATGGTTTCCTCTCAATCGGCAAGCAAGCTGTGAATACCTTGCCGGAGCCAGCGCAGTTTGGCGTGGAACACGGCATCGTAAATGGTGTGCAACCGGCGGGGAACGGACCCGATATCCATGGAGCGAAGGTGCCCTGATGATTAGACGAAGAGGGGTTTGCCTTGCGCATTTTTTAGGAGCCCGTTTTCAGCCGCAGATGAAAAAATAGCGCTGTCTATGGTGCAAGTCAACAGCAAACCACAACATATTGTATTTTGTTCGCATTTGGGACGTACTGGCCCAAAACCCGCCCAAATTGGCTGTGGAAAGCGGAATTGGCCTTGCGTGGCGCGCGTTGCAGAGGCCGCAAGTGCTCCAAATACAGTGCAGTTGCGGCTGTGAGCGAGTCCGACACCGGCAAAGACAAGCGTAGAGCGCATTACGGGCGGAGGCAAGGCCTGGAAGCGGTGCAAAAGGGCGGGCAAATTGTGCGAATTGTGGAGATTGGGGATATTTCCTTGCAGAGATAGATGAGGTGTGTAGACGGACTGGCTGCTGGTAGGCTGGCTCTATGCCCGAAAACCGAGCAAGGCTGCCTGAATGGAAACCGGTGCCACTTCCCCAGCCCGTAACGCTGCGCGGGCGCTACGTGACCCTTGAGCCGCTGGACGCCACTCGCCACGCAGAGGCGCTGTGGGAGGGCGTGCGGGGGCATGATGAGCTATGGGCCTGGCTCTGGGATGGGCCCTACGGCAGCGAGGCAGAGATGCAGGAGGCGGTTGCGAAGAAGCAGGCGGAGACGGAGGCGGTGTTTCTGGCGATTGTGCCAGCGGGTACGGGCAAGGCCGCGGGCTGGGCCAGCTACATGCGTATGGAGCCCGCGCATGGAGTCTTCGAGGTGGGCAACATCCTGCTGACGCCCGCGCTGCAGCGGACGACGGCGGCGACGGAGGCGATGTACCTGATGGCGCGCCACATTTTTGAGGATCTGGGCTACCGGCGGTACGAGTGGAAGTGCAACGCGGAGAACGCGCCGAGCCGCCGGGCCGCCGAGCGGCTGGGCTTTACCTTCGAGGGGATCTTTCGCCAGCACATGGTGGTGAAGGGGCGGAACCGCGACACGGCGTGGTTCGCAATGCTGGACAAGGAGTGGCCCGCGCGGAAACGGGCGCTTGAAGCGTGGCTGGCCCCGGAGAATTTTGACGCAGAGGGGCGGCAACGCAGGAGCCTGGCTGCGATGGCCGCCCTGGAGCGTTGAGGCACCGGGTGGGGCGTTAGTTGCCCGCAGCGCCCGCAGCTAAGGCGAGCACGACGGGTTGCTGGTCAGCGGCGGCAACCTTCTGGTAGAAGGCCTGGAGCGCGGGAAAATCCTGTGGTGGAAGCAGAACGAAGCCCTCGGCAAAGATTCTCTTCACATTCAGAACACCGGCGCCGGGTTGCGTGGTGACCACGAGAGCCGCGTGTCCCGGCCAGGGCAGCTGCTGATTCTGGGGCGCGCTCTCAACGGCGATGCCCGGAGGCAGGTGGAAGACGGCGTTGTCGATCTCCTGGCCGGCGTAGCGCATGGCAATGGGCTGCGTGCGGGTCTTTTCCGCCAGCAGATCATTGGACTCCTGCATGGCGAAGAAGAAGCCCGGGAGACGCATCTGCTTTCCATCCAAATGGCCTAGCTGGCCGGAGACCTGCGCGACAATCTCCACAAAACCATCGGGAGTGCCAAGGCCGCGAATCTGCGGATTGGACGAGGTGATGCCCTGCGGCAGTGCGCTGTGCAGAAGTTCGCCGACCATGGTCTGCAACTGCTGGCTACCGGCGGCGAGATTTGCTTGACGCCAGTGCAGTGCGGATGGGCCGTTCATTAGGATCTTGACGCTGCCGGTGGCCGCGCCGTGGGCATCGAGGATGAGGTCGGCGAGCCGTGCGCGCACGGCCTGCTTGGGATCGTTGGCAGGAGTGACGACGCTGGTGGTGGCGCTGGAGGGTGTTTCCAGCAGGCCGCCGGTGAACGTGTGTGCCCAGTGGAGCTGTCCGTAGGGCAGGAACTTCTGGCCGGGATCCAGGAAGACGTCCTTGCCGTTTTCATGCACGACAACGAGCAGTGCGGCGAGCTGGTGAAGGGAGAGATAGCCGGGATCGAAGAAGCGCGACCGCCGGTCCGCAACAGCCATGGCGCTGGCCTGTAGGCCTGCAGCACGTGCGAGAGCGAGATAGAGCAGCGCAAGCTCATTGGGACTGCCGCTCTTGCCGGCCCAGACGGTTTGCGCGTCTTTGAGGTTGGTCGTGCCGCCGAGCTACCATGGATCGTCAGCGTGGCTGCCGGGCGAGAAGGCGGTGTTGGTGAGCGATTGCACGGCGTCGTAGAGCTTGAGCGCCTTTGCATCGGCGTCAGGCGCGCCCGCGGTGATTTGCGCAGCGGCGGCTTTCAGGTCAGATGTGGGGTCGGCTGCGTGGTCGATACTCTGCGACCACCGCTTGCCTTCGGATGACCAGAAGACATCCGCAGAGAGGTAAGGGGTGTAGTAGAAGCGGACTGCGTAGCGCGTGCTGACGGCGGGCGGCGCGCTCGGCTCGGGCACAAACGCCGGGACGTCCTGGAGGTCGAGGGTGTAGTCGCGCCTGGGACTTAGCTGCACTTGTGCTCCGGCGGGCAGATGGGCGGAATAGAGGAGATAGCTGGCGATTTCACCATCGACAATGCGCGTGATGTTCTGGTTGCCGATGACGTTGCGCTCCTGGTCACTGAGAGGGTCGTAATAGAAGTGTTCCTTGTGGATGAAGATGTCCTGCTGCGCGTCCCAATAGGGGATGGCACTGGCGAGCGCGGAGTTCTGGTATTCCTGCTGCCCGGGCGTGACTCCTCGCACGGTTGTGTCGCTGATGGGAAGCGTCCATCGATACTCGAGGATACTGCCCACCTGGGCATCGGGCAGGGTAAAGCATTTCTCCGTGGACGGAGCGCGCTTTTGGCAGGGCTGAAGAAGGCTGCCGGGCGCAGCTGCAAGCGGGATGACGGTTCCATCCGGGTGAATGGTGCGGGCCTCGACGATGGGGGCGCGGCCATCGCCGGCGATTGGGACCGGAATTTCAGCCCAGCGCTTGCCTTCGTCCGTGAGCACCTTGATGCGAGCGTATTCGCGGATGAAGTGGTTGAAATTGTCAGTGGTCTCGCTGCGATCGAGAAAGACGGCTGGCGCACCGGGGACCTTGGGGTCCGACGTCATCTTGAGCTCTTCAGGGGTGGGGGCCTGGAACTTCTGGGCAGTCGCGGCCAGCGGGATGGTGAAGACTGCAACGGCAATCGCCGCACTGAAAGACACGGTACAACGCATGCGTTCTCCTCTCACGAATCGCATTATTTGCGCAGATCCGATACAACGCTTGTTCGCAGGTTGTTACAGACTTCGGTGGCATCATAGCACGGTGGCTTATGGGGGAGATGAGCCGCACAGAAAAACGCCGCCCGCAATGGGGCGGCGCTTTTGCTTTGGTTGAGGAGACAGGAATCAGTCGCCGGTCTTGGACTCAATTCTCATGCCGTAGAAGGACTTCCTGACGAAGAAGACCGAGATCAGGAAGAAGGCAATGGCAAGGATGTGGGCGAGGCGCGGATTGTCCGCACTGAGAGTAACGGCGAGCTCGACAGCGAGCAGGCCGAAGAGCGTGGTGAACTTGATGATCGGGTTCATGGCCACGGATGAGGTGTCCTTGAACGGATCGCCGACGGTATCTCCGACGACGGTAGCGTCGTGGAGAGGCGTGCCTTTCTGCTTGAGATCGACCTCGACAATCTTCTTTGCGTTGTCCCATGCGCCACCGGCATTGGCCATGAAGATGGCCTGGTACAAGCCGAAGATCGCGATGGAGATGAGATAGCCGATGAAGAAGAACGGCTCAAAGAACGCGAAGGCGAGGGTTGCGAAGAAGACGGCGAGGAAGATGTTGAACATGCCCTTCTGCGCGTACTGCGTGCAGATCTCAACCACGCGCTTGCTGTCAGTGACGGATGCCTTCTCAACACCTTCGAGTTTGATATTGGCCTTGATGAACTCGACGGCGCGGTAGGAGCCGGTGGTGACGGCCTGCGTGGAAGCGCCGGTGAACCAATAGATCATGGCGCCGCCGCAGATGAGGCCAAGCACGAAGGGAGCGTGCAAGAGCGAGAGGTTTTGCACGCTGTGGCTGAGCCCGCCGGTGAGGGCCATGATGATGGAGAAAATCATCGTGGTGGCGCCGACGACGGCGGTGCCAATGAGCACGGGCTTGGCTGTGGCCTTGAAGGTGTTTCCAGCTCCGTCGTTCGCCTCGAGGAGGTGCTTTGCGCGCTCGAATCTCACGTCGATGTTGAAGTCTTTCTTCAATTCACCCTCGATGCCGGGCACGTTTTCTATCAGCGACAACTCGTAGACGGACTGCGCGTTGTCAGTGACCGGGCCGTAGGAGTCCACGGCAATGGTGACCGGCCCCATGCCGAGGAAGCCGAAGGCAACGAGCCCGAAAGCGAAGACGGCGGGAGCGAGCATGAGGGCTTCCATGGATGGCCCCGTGCTCCAGTAGAAGCCCATACCCATGAGCGCGACCATGCAAAGTCCCAGCCAGTAGGCCGAATAGTTACCGGCCACGAATCCGGACAGGATGTCGAGAGAAGCACCGCCTTCCTGCGCGGATTTGACGACTTCCTTGACGTGGCTGGAGTCAATGGATGTGAAGACCTTGACGAGCTCGGGGATGACGGCCCCGGCCAGGGTGCCGCAGGAGATGATGGAAGCGAGCTTCCACCAGGCTGTCCCGTCACCGAGAGTGGGAATCATCAGATACGAGACGATGAAGGTGAGGATGATGGACGTGATGGAGGTGAGCCAGACAAGGGAGGTCAACGGTGCCTCAAAGTTCATCTCGTCGGCGTTGCCGTACCTGGCGTGGGAGATGAGTCCGTTGAGGAAATAGGCGCCCGCGCTGGAGACAAGCATGGCCACGCGCATGACGAAGATCCACACCAGCAACTGCACCTGCGTAGTTGGATCCTTGACGGCCAGCAGGATGAAAGTGATCAAGGCCACGCCGGTGACGCCGTAGGTTTCAAAGCCGTCAGCGCTGGGGCCAACCGAGTCGCCGGCATTGTCACCCGTACAGTCCGCGATGACGCCAGGGTTGCGCGCATCGTCCTCTTTGATTTTGAAGACGATCTTCATGAGGTCGGAACCGATGTCGGCGATCTTGGTGAAGATGCCGCCGGCGATGCGAAGGGCTGCTGCGCCGAGCGATTCACCGATGGCAAAGCCGATGAAACAGGGACCTGCGTAGTCGCGCGGGACGAAGAGGAGGATGAACAGCATGATGAGCAGCTCGACCGAGATGAGCGCCATGCCGATGCTCATGCCTGCTTTGAGCGGAATCGCCAGGCAGGGATAGGGCTTTGCGCGCAAGCTGGCGAAGGCCGTTCTTGAGTTGGCAAAGGTGTTGACGCGAATGCCGAACCATGCCACTCCGTAGCTGCCGCAAATGCCGATGATGCTGAACAACAGAATGATGGGCAAGGTGACGGCGATGGACTTTCCGGGCACCGGCGCGAGAACGCCGAAGTAGAGGGCGATGATGACCGCGATGAAAGCCCAGAGCAGAAGGATGAACTTGCCCTGCGTGATCAGATACGTTTTGCAGGTCTCATAGATCAGCTCAGAAATTTCACGCATGGTGCGGTGAACCGGCAGGTTCTTCAACTGCACGTAGATTGTCAGGCCGAAGAGCAGTCCGCCGATGCAGAACAGCAAACCAATCATCAGCAAAGCATGGCCGTTGATGCCGAGGAAATTGACGCTCGACAGATCCGGCAGCACCAGGTTGGCTTCACCGCCGCCCGCGTGCTCCGGCTGCGCGAAGGCGCATGCGGGGAGCAACAGGCCGAGGAGAGCTGCCGCATTCCTGTAGCGGCGCTGCTGGAGCAACGCTCCGGCGCCTGCCCTGATGGTGGCAAAGATCGGCTGCAAAGCCACGTTAACGACGTTGGAGCCCGGCACCACTTGCGTGAAGAGCCGGGCTATGAAGAGCGCAAAAACGCTCACACCCAGAAAAAAGTACACCCAACCTTGATCTGTCACACATCCTCCCGACATAGGGTTTGAAGCCGTAAAACGGACGATCCCCAAAAATGCGACCTGGACCAACCGGGGGGAAATTCACGGGGAAGCGTACCACTCGCGCGAAAGACTGTCGAGTGATTGCAGTCACAGGGTGCCGGGCCGGCAGGGCCGGGCGTTCGTTCTGCGCGTGGAAGCCTCTGCGAGGTTCATTGCAGACTTGTTATTCGATGGGGATCTGAATTTTATCGCCGGGTAGCGCAACCTGAAGATTTTCAGCATCCTCATTCCGCACCTGGCCGGCGGGAAGAGGATGGAGCTTGAAGAGCACGAGGACGTTGCGATCGGGATCATCGAAGGCGGGGAAGCTGGCGACCTGCTCGAGCGAGAAGTGGGTATGAATGTCGGCAAGCGTTCCGGGGTCGAGGTTGTTCCATGTTGCGTACCAGCCGGGCTGGTAGAAGGCCAGCTTAGCTTCGAGATCGGGGTAGGCGGGGCTTGGGGTGCCGAAGTCATCGCAAAGCGCGGGCAGATGTGTGATGAGCGTAATCTGGTCGCCGCTGATGGCAGCGAGAAGACGCCTGCCGTTGGGGTGCTGGTCAATATAGTGCGTGAGCTGCCAGGCAGCGTCGGCAAAGGTGTATTCGGGATGCGTGGCGTAGCTGAGGGTCCATGCGGCGTTGGAGCAGACCGCAATGACGGCAAGTGAGGCGCCACCCTGACCGAGACGACGAGCCGTGGCAGAGGATTGCAGCAGAGAGGAAGCCCCCTGCGCCACGATGAACATGCAGAAGAAGGCGATGACGGCGTAATAGCGGGGCTGGGGATGGTTCTGGTAGGTCATGAAAAGGATGTAGCCCAGCGTGGCCAGAACCGAGGAGCCAAAGACGGGGTCGAAGAGCAGGCTGCGGCCCCAGGGGATGTGGTGGGCCAGAAGCGCGAACACCACGAGCAGGCCGGCAAGCGGTACAAGGATGTGATCGGCCCACAACCCGCCGTGCAGAGCCCACCAGAGGCTGAGCAGTGGCCAGTAGAACTGGGCGGGCTTGGGATAGGTGTTGATGAAGAAGAGATATTTGTAATCCGGCAGCAGGCCTGCGTGGACAACGAGCGCCATCCAGAAAGCGAAGGTGATCGCGCTGGCTCCGGCGGCCATACTGGCGCAGCGCAGGGCTAGCCTGCGATTGCGCCAGAAAGGCAGGAGCATGGCCCAGCCCAAGGCAGGCAGCAGGAAGACGGCTGTCGTCTTGGTGAGGAGCATGAGGGTGAACAGCAGGCCGATGGCGGCGGAGTTCAGCAAAGGCCGACGCGCATTGGGCAGGCGGATGGCGAGGTTGAGGGCGGCCAGGGTGAAGGCCATGAGCATGGGCTCGAGGATGGCAAGCCGACTGAAGCCGTAAAGGAATGGGCTGGAGACAAGAAGCGTGAGTGCCAGCAGAGCACCCCAGCGCGGAATGCGTGCGCGCAGCAGCAGGTAGCTGAGGGCGAGATTAGCAAAGAAGAAGGCGACGGCAAGTCCGCGGGCGGCCTCGACGGTGACCCCGGTGAGGAAAAAGAGGAGCCACTCCATGAAAGGCCAGATAGGGACGGCGGGGGCGGGGTTGAAGTCGCCGGGCAGATACCAGTGGCCGAAGAGATGGGCGCGGATGGCGGCGTTGCCGTACCAGCCTTCATCAGTGTACTTGGCCCAGTCATTGAGCCACGGGGAGTGATTGGGGAAGTCGGCGCGGAGGTGCAATGCGTGCAGTGCCGCGAAGGCGCAGATCAGCGCAATCCACACGGCATACGCCCAGCGCTTTGTGGCGTTGCTCAACGGTTCCCTCTCCGCAGGATGCAGGCAGCCCTGAAACTTTCTTTGAGTATACCGGCGGGTGAGAGAGATGACCCGCTGCGCACCTATTCGTAGGCGAGGGCGTCGATGGGATCCTTGCGGGCGGCGAGCCATGCAGGATAGAGGGCGCCGCAGAGAGCACCCATGAAGGCAATCAAGGAACCCCAGCCGAGCCACGCCGGGGTAAGCTCAAAGCTGAAGGTGGCGAACCTGATGTGCAGGAGCGCACGGACGCCATAGGTGGCACCGATGCCGACAAGGACACCTGCCACGGCCAGAACCGCCGTTTCGCGCAAGACGACGCTGACAATCTGGGGCTTGGATGAGCCAAGCGCCTTGAGGATGCCAATTTCGCGGGTGCGCTCAAGCACCGCTGTGTACATAGACTGGAAGATGACGAGAAAGCCCACGATGACGGCGATGGAGATCACGACGCGGAGAGCGAGATCGAAGCCGGGAAAGCGCGAAGGCGTGTAGAGCGAGATCAGGTCTTCCATGGTGCGCACCTGATAGTTTTCAAGCCCCTGGGTCGTCTGAATCTCGTGGCGGATGAGGGGAATGTTGGCCGGGTCATCGCTTTTGAGGTAAATGACGGAGGCTTTGCCCTCGGAGCCCATGAGGCCAGCAAGAGTCTCAATGGGCACAAGCTTGCGGCCGCCTTTGCCACTCTCCACGATGCCGCAGATGCGGAAGGGGTGATTGAGAATCTTGATGGTATCGCCGACACTGTGGCCCTTGCCGGAGCGGGCGTAGACATCATCGACGATCACGTCATAGGGACCCTGAAACGGGGTGCCAGAGAGAAAGACGAAGGGCTTAAGTGCGTCATAGCTTTTGTAGTCGATACCGTAGAGGATTTCGACAGCGCCGGTCATGGAAAAGTCCGAGATGACGGGCGAGGCCACGGAGACGTGCGGCATGCGCAGGAAAACTTCAGCAAGCCGGGCGGACATGGGTGCGCCGCTCATGCCGCTCATGAAGCTGGCATTGGAAGGGCTGACGACCAGGTCGGCACCGATGCCGTTGGTGCGGGCCTTGGAGTCATTGAGCATACCCATGAAGATGCCGACGATGGACAAGATCATGATGACTTCAATGGCCACGGCGCAGATACTGATGGCCGAGCGCACGGGGCGATGGAGCAGGTTGGCAAAGATAAGCTTGTTCATTGCTGGGTGTGACTCCGCTGCGACGGCGCCACCGCGCCAAAGCCTCGCATGTTCAGGGTAACAGCAGAGGGGGGAACGGCACGCGGCAGAGCCTTCTCACGGAGGGAGACGTAGCCGACAGGAAAAATGGCAAAGGAGATGGATGCCGACAGAGTCCGGCCTGACGCGATCGCGCAGGAGGGCGGCAGATGGACGTAATTGAAAGATGTCACGAAAGTTGTATACTTCGCAAATACCTTTGATTGGGTGGATGCAATTCTCAGGTTGAAGAAAAACAAAGGGTAAATCAATAATTCGTTTTGACTGGCGGCAAGACCGCGGTTTATCGTGTTGTGGAAATCCCCCTCGGGGTAATACCCCGATAAGTGGACGGCAATGGGTAGCTTCGGAGAAGACCTGCGCGCTGAGCGGTTATCCCGTGGCATCGCGCTCGAGGACATCACGGAAGTCACCAAGATTTGCCAGCGCCATCTTGTGGCGCTGGAGGAGAATCACTTCCGGCTATTGCCGGGCGGGATTCTGAGCAAAGGAATCGTGCGTGGCTACGCGGGCGCAATTGGGCTGGACGAGCGCGACTGGACGGACCGCTTCCTTCGCGAATATTCCCGCACGGGCAGTGATGTGGACGACGAGCGGGGCTGGATGGAGTTTGCCAGCAACGTGGGCCGGGCACGGCTGGAACGGCGCGAAGCCTCGGAATACCGCATGCGATGGGTTGGCGCAGTGTTGCTGGTGCTGGTGGCTACAGCTGCCGCGTTTCTGGCGGTTCGTTACTATGGCATGGAGGCCGGCTGGTGGAGCAGCATGCTGCCGCTGCATGAGGGCACGGCCAATGCGCAGGCAGTCGTGGCGCACACCGTCTCCACCTTCAAGCATTGACTTTCTGAAATTCAAGCACTGACTTCCTGAATCTATTCCGATTTGTATTCGAGCAGACATGCGGCCGAGAGTTGACTGGGCGGAACTGTTGTTTCTGCTCAGGTGCCCTGGAGCGCTTCCCGGGGGGTGGTTCTTGCCGTTCGCTGCGAGGCTTTGCCGTAGGACCCCATAGACGATTACCATAGTGGGATGGATGCGGCGGCGGAGGCCCCGCGTGCAGGCTTGTCTTCCCGATGCAGGATGGAGGTCTCAGCTTCCTCCGCGCCCGGCTCGTCCAGAGAGGACCAGGGTGGTTTTCCGAAGCGCATGCCCTGAGGGGCAGCAGTGGCGTATGCGCCACGAAACCCGGAGACCCACCCGCGCAATCGCGGCAGGCCCACAAACCAAATCCCTTGAATGGGGAGGAATGAGAAGTTGAGCGACCGATATCTGTTTACCTCAGAGTCAGTGACGGAAGGCCATCCGGACAAGATGGCCGACCAGATCTCCGACGCGATTCTGGACGCCTGCTTTGAGCAGGACCCGTACAGCCGCGTTGGCGTAGAGACCATGACGGCCACCGGAATGGTGATGATTGCCGGCGAGATTACCACGAAAGCGTATGTGGACTTCCCTGGCGTGGTGCGCGGAGTTGTGGCGTCCATTGGCTACGACAACGCACTGTACGGCTTTGACGCCAACACCTGCGCGGTGCTTTCGACTATCGACAAGCAGTCTGGAGACATTGCGCAGGGCGTGGATACGGGCGGCGCGGGCGACCAGGGCATGATGTTCGGCTATGCCTCAAACGAGACGCCGGAACTGATGCCGGCACCGATTGCCCTGGCGCACAAGCTGACGCGGCAACTGACGGATGTGCGCAAGAGCGGCAAGCTGCCGTATCTGCGTCCGGACGGCAAGAGCCAGGTGACGGTGGAGTATGACGAGAACGGCAAGCCCGCGCGCATTGACGCCGTGGTGGTGAGCTGCCAGCACGCCGAAACTGTGACCAACGAGGAGTTGCACGCCGACATTCTGAAGCATGTGATCCAGGCGGTGCTGCCGGCAAAGTGGCTGGACGAGCACACCAAGTACCACATCAACCCGACGGGGCGCTTTGTGATTGGCGGACCAATGGGCGACACGGGGCTGACCGGCCGCAAGATTATTGTGGACTCCTACGGCGGCGTGGGCCGGCACGGCGGCGGCGCGTTCAGCGGCAAGGATCCGACAAAGGTGGACCGCTCCGCAGCCTACATGGCGCGTTACATTGCCAAGAACATTGTGGCAGCTGGCCTGGCTGACAAAGCGGAGGTGCAGTTGGCTTACGCAATTGGCGTGGCTGAACCGATGAGCGTGCTGGTGCAGACGTTTGGAACAGGCAAGCTGAGCGAAGCCAAGCTGACGGAGCTGGTGCGGAAGAACTTTCAGCTGACGCCGAAGGGGATGATTGAGTGCCTGAATCTGCGCCGGCCGATATACCAGAAGACGGCGGCGTATGGCCACTTTGGCCGCACGGAGCCGGAGTTCACCTGGGAGGCCACGGACAAGGCGGCAACGCTGGCCGAGCAGGCTGAAGAAATGACGACTGCCCTGTAGTCTCCTCACCCAAGAGAGCAAAAACGACAATGGGACCCAGCGCATGCGGGTCCCATTGCTATTTTCGCGTGTGTGCACGGATGCACTAGAATTTTCCAAGCCATTGCCCTGAAATTGACAGAAGGAGATTTCGATGCGTGTTGATCGAGTTGCTCTTGCTTTACTTGCCCTGAGCTGCGCGGCCCAGCTTGCGTGCGCACAGAATGCGCCGTGGAACTACCGGGGCAAGTATGGACCGCTGGCATGGGGCAAGCTGGATCCGGCGTACCGGGCGTGCTCCGAGGGGCACCAGCAATCCCCCATCGATATCCGCGGGGCACGGCGGAATCGGGCGTTAATGCCCATCGAGTTCCATTACATTTCGGGAAGCGTGAAGCTGCAGAACGATGGACACACGATTTTGGTCCTTGTGAATCCCGGCAGCTACATTCTTGCCGATGGCGTTCGCTATGACCTGGTGCAATACAACTTCCACCATCCTGGCGAGACGCCAGTGAATGGTCGCCTTTCCGACATGGACGTCCAGTTCCTGCACAAGAGCGCGGATGGGAAGATGGTGATTATTGAAGTCCTGTTGAGAGAGAACCAGGATGCTCCGAATGCCACATTGTCCACGCTGTGGCAACACCTGCCGGAGAAGCTGGGCGCGACGGAAACCATTACGGACATGGTGAACCCTGGCGGGCTGCTGCCGGCGGAGCGCAACTATTGGACGTATATGGGCTCGCTCTCCACTCCGCCCTGCACGGAAGGGGTCCGCTGGTATGTGCTGGAAGACCCTATTACCCTGAGCCGGGACCAACTGCGCGCCTTCACGGCACTGTTTCCGCTGAACTCGCGCCCGGTACAGGATCCGCACGGCCGGATCATCGAAGGGAACCGGTGATCAGGAGTCTGCTTAGCGCGGGAGAGGCACGAAGCTGAGCGCGAGGCCGGAGTCTCCAGCAATAGGCTCGACGCTCATGCCGGTGAGATCCGGGACGAGGTAGTGCGCAGCGGCCAGAGCTTCAATGGGATGGGAAAAGGTTGTGGCAACCACAGTGCAACCTGCGGCTCGACCAGCCTGAGCGCCCGGAGAGGAATCCTCAAAAACGACGCAGTCCGCCGGTGCAAAGCCGAGCAAAGCGGCTCCGGCAAGAAATGGATCGGGGGAAGGTTTGCCCTTGGCGACCTGGTTAGCGGTAACGATGCGCAGTGGAGCGGGAACGCCACCGGCTGCGAGACGAACGCGCGCAAGGCGCTCTGTGGCACTGGTGACGACGGTCCAGCGATGAGGGGGCAGCGCGGAGAGCAGGCGGAGAACGCCGGGGAGGACGGTGAGGCCCTCGTTGTCCTCGACCTCGATATCCTCAATGAGCTTGAGTTCGGCTTCGCTGTCGAGATCGGGCCGGAGCTTGGCGACAGTTTCGATGGCGCGGCAACCGTGCGCGGTGCGGCAGGCGAGCTCGGGGTCCACGCCGCGCAGATTGGCCCACTTGGTCCAACTGCGCTCGACTGAGCCCAGCGAGGAGATGAGGATACCATCCATGTCAAAGAGAACGCCCTGGCAGTGAAGCTGTACCAAAGAGGGTGCGGTGGAGGAAGCCATCTGCCCATTTTATCGAGCGGGCGTGGCGATGCTTACCGCTTTGTGGGCCGCGGTGATTCAGGCACGCCAAACGAGATCTTCGGAGGCTGAGCGAAGGTGACCGTAGCCCGCACCGAGGAGGCATCAGGACCTGACTCGACGCGGCTCTGGGTAAGCGTGAGGACACCGTTGGCGATGGATGCGTCAGCAATCCAGCGGTCAAAGCGGGCCAGAGGTGCGGGGATGGGTGGTGGGCCATGCATTGCGCCGCGCCGCCACTCAAAGTGCATAGAGCCTTTCGCGGAGGCACCCAAGTCGGCAGCAGAGTACCCGGCCAGCTCCAGCTTGCCGTTGCCTTCAACGGTACCGCCGGCGCAGTGCAGACCCATCACCTGGCAGAGTGCCGTGCTGCTGACTTTGCTGAACGTACCTTCAAGCGCGTAGGCCGGTTTGTCACCGGGCACGACGTTGCCAGTGGCATGAAGCTTCCCGCCCAAAAGGCCGGCATCGAGGCTTGTGATCTCCGCAGAGGTGGACCTTAACTGCAGCGATGCCTGGGCGTTGAGCAGCCGGACGGGTCCCAGCGTGAGGGTGTTTACACTGACGGTGCCATCCAACTGCGGCCAAGTGGGCGTGGAGGAACCGCGGAAGCGCGCCAGCAGGCCGGAGAGGAGCGTGCCGGACCTGCGCGCGCCCAGCAAAGCCTCCTGCAGCGTGGCGGCATTCAGATCGCCGAACTGGAGGCCGAGGCGGGGTGGGCAGGACTCCGGCGCGTCGCAGGGAGGGGGCAGGTCGAGAGTGGCGGTTCCCTTCACCGGGCCGTAGGAGAAATCGACGGGATCCCATTGGAGAGTGTCGCCGAAATGAAGCGTGGCCTGCGTGATTTCAACCGGGCTGGCCAGATCCTGAGACTTCCAGGCTGCGTTCCGCAGCGTAAGGGATCCGGTGATTTGGTCAGAGGACTGGAGCGGGACGCGGGCCAGTTGCAGCTCAGGCGGCGCGAGCCACGGACCATGAATGGCGAGGGCGAGCGCAACCGGATCGGCGGTGATGGAATCGAGCGCGGATGTGTCGGAGATACCTGCGACGTGGGCGAATTCGCGGAGCCGAAGCAACGATGCCGGACCATGCAGCCCGAGCAGATAGCCCTGCAGGGTGAGCCGCGCATCGACGGCAAGCGGGGTTGAGCCGCCGGCGGGAATGGTGACGGCGGCAGTGAGCGCTGTTCCCTGCCCGTCTGCGTCCTGCGCAGGCTCGAGGGTGGATTTTGCCACCTGGATGGGCTGGCTGAGGCCTGCGCCACTGAGGTTGAAACCCTCCATAACGAGACTGCCGCTAAGGACGGGTGCCGGGGTGACAGCCGGTGTGGCTCCATACGCTTTGACATGCCCCTTTCCGGGGGCGGGATGGGGCCTGGGCGCTCCGGAGGGCGCGGGGAAATCGTAGATGAGCTTGCCAGTAATAGTGCCCTTTGCGGTGAGCCCCTCGGCGAAGCCGCTGCGCAGGGTGCGCATGAGATCGAGCCCGGCCTGTACGGGGATGGACTGGAGTTCAACGGACAACTGCGGCGGGGCACCGCCGGGCAGGTTCCCGGTGATTTTGATATGGCCGTCGCCCAGTGGTGAGTCGCAGGAAAGATCATCCAGGGAGCGCGCGGAGTAGCGGTAGGCGAAGCCGCAGTTGGCGTCAAAGTCGAGCGGCGCAGCAGGCGCGAACTCAGCACGATGAACACCGGAGGCACGGAGGCGGGTTTTGACCTGCGCCTTTTCTGCCGTGCCATCAAGATGAAGCTCGGCAGTAAGGTCGCCACGCCAGCCGGGGTCAGAGCCGATGACGAGTCGGCTGAGCTGACCGAGCTGGGCCTTTCGCCACTCCATGTCAAGGTGAATGGGCATCTGGCGAAGCGCGGGTGCACTGCGCAGGCTGGCTTCGAGGTCCACGATGCCTGTGTCCGCCAGGTCGAGAGTGACGTCAGTCCGCGCGGGCTGGCCGCGCAGGCGGACACGCCATACGCCGGGATTCTCCTGCCAGAAGGAGAGATCTGCATTCATGAGGGAGAAGGGCAGCTTCTCAAGTCCGTTCTTGATGTTAATGCGGGAGTCAGTGGCCTCAAGGTAGGGCAGGTGCAGGCCGCTCTGCTGTGGCGCGCCGTGCGTCTGCTCCGTCGCATTGTGAAAGAAGGGGTCGAGGTTCCAGCGGCCTTCTTTTGTGCGCACGAGGTTGAGGCTGGCCTCGTCCACGTCTATGGTGCTGATTTCCAGCCGGCCACGCCAGAGCGGAAGCAGGCGGATGACAGCAATGACCGTGTTGGCATGGAGAACAGGCTCGGCGCCAAAAGCGGGGTCCTCTTCGACGGTGAGATCAGTGAGGACAAAGCCGGGGCGCGGGAGCAATCGCAGCTCCACGGAGGAAAGTCGCACAGGACGGCCGAGCGATGCGGAGACCAGACGCGTAATGCTGCTCTTGTAACGGCTGATACTGACCATGGGGGGCACGATGAGGCCAGCGAGCAGGACGGCCAACACCGCGAGTACCAGCCAGAATCTCCTGTTCTTGTACAGCCGGCGTTGCGCGTCTTCCGTCATCGTCTTTAATCGTAATTGGATTGCTTAGGCTGGCCTCAGCGAATGACGTGGAGCGTCCGGCTCCAGCGTGTTTCCGTGAAGAAGTGAAGCGCGACGTGGCCAAGCCAGGAGACGCTGTTGGCGAGCCCGGTCTGTTCATACTGGTCTTCGGGGGTCTTGAAGGACCAGTAGTTGAAGAGGGGCCGGCCGACGATGTTCTCGCGCGGCACAAAGCCCCAGTAGCGTGAATCGAGGCTGTTGTGCCGATTGTCGCCCATCATGAAGTATTTGCCGGGAGGCACGATGAGGTCGCCGTCCTTGACGTAATCGGGCATGGTGACGGCCCATGCCTCTGTGGCACCGAGGTCAGCCGACATGGGCACGGCGGGAAAGTCATCGAGATAGTCGCGGTAGTTGTCCGGCGTGGTGGGCGCGGCCAGAGGCTGGCTCTGGGCTACACCATTGATGATGACGATTCCGTTGCGCATGTGGAGATGGTCGCCGGGCACAGCGATGAGGCGCTTGACGAGAAACATGTCCGGCTCGCCGGGCTTCAAGAAAACGATCACGTCGCCGCGACGCGGTTCGCGGTAGCGCACGAGCGGCATCCACCCGGCAGGCGGGGCAAGGGTGATGCGATCCACGAGGAGATGATCACCGACGAGCAGCGTCTTCTCCATGGAGCCGGAGGGGATGACGAAGTTCTGACAGAGGAAGGTGAGGATGAAGAGGCCAATGACCAGGACGGAACAGATGCTGGCAACCGCCTCAAAAGGCGTCTCCTCCACTTGTTCCTGAACGGGCGCGGGCGGGGCCTCGGACTGCATCTTGGAGGGCGGCGTATTTTTCCTGGTCATCCTGTCGCTCTTTGGGGAGAAACTGGCAGCCGCCGGACAGATAAACCGGTTCTTGTCTAATGGACCACGTGGAAGATCCGCTTCCAGCGCGCGAACGCGACCAGCCTCGCCGAGAGTTCCCTATCGTGGACAAGTCTATCATCCGTGGCCTGTTGGACATCGGTGGAAGAGGGACGGCGCAAGGAGAAGTAGATGACGAGGGGCTGGGCAACGATGGCCTGGCGGGGGACCAGGCCCCAGAAGCGCGAATCCTTGCTGTGGTTGCGGTTGTCGCCGAGCACAAAGTACTGGCCGGAGGGGACGACCAATTCGCCGTTGCGCGTGAGGCTTTGCAACTGGTGCCACCAGACGGGGTCGATGTTGGGGTCATCGTAGATTCTGCCGGGGAAGTTATCGCGGAAGGCGCTGGGCGGAGCCGGCTCAAAGGCGGCATAGGGCTCGCTGAGCATCACGTCATTCACAAGGACGCGTCCATTCTCAATACGAATGTGATCGCCGGGAATGCCGACGACGCGCTTGACCAGATAGGGCGGGTCGGCATGGTGAAAGACCACAATGTCTCCACACTGCACCTTGCGATAGGGCAAGATCCATTGGCTTAGCCGGTCGGTGGGAGCAAAGATCTGCTTGTCCACAAGGAGGAAATCGCCGACAAGCAGCGTACGCTCCATGCTTTCAGACGGGATGAGAAAGGGCTGAAGGATAAATGTGAGCAGGAACAGAGCGACGACGATGGTGCGCAGGACGGAGGCAAAGGACTCATGCACGGTGGGCAAACGCAGACTAATGCGCGAGGATGGGGCATCCACCTGAGGAATGGAACTCATGATGCAGCCTGTTTCTGCCTGCCGGGGGTTGCGGCGGAGCCGTTGCCGGACGCGGCCGTGAGACGGGCCAGGGCGCGGCGGGCCGCGTCCTGCTCAGCGTGCTTCTTGGTGCTGCCGGTGCCACGGGCCAGCGGCTTGCCGGGCTCGCCGGCGGCGGGCTTGAGTCGCACCTCGACTAGGAAGCGCTTGCGGTGATCCGGCCCGCTTTCGCTCTTGACGCGGTAGATGGGTGTTCCGGCCCTGGCGGCCTGCAGATGCTCCTGGAGGGCCGATTTGAAGTTGCCAAGAGCGGCACCGGAGCGCAGCTCGCGTGCCAGGTGCTCGACGGTTTCCCCCATCACGTAGCGGTGCGCAAAGGCGCGCACGGGGTCCAGGCCGCCGTCGAGAAAGACGGCACCGATGACGGCTTCCATGGTATTGGAGAGCACAGTGCTCTTGCGGCGCAGACCGCTTCGGTCCTCGCCGCGGCTGAGGCGCAGGTGTGCGCCAAGGCCAATAGCGGATGCCACTTTTGCCATATGCTGGCGGCTGACCAACTGGGCACGGACGCGCGTCAGCTCGCCTTCCTGCCACTCCGGGTGGGCCAGAAAGAGGGCCTCGCCGACAACAAGGCCGAGGACGGCATCGCCGAGGAACTCCATGCGCTCGTTATCGCCGATGGTTGTGTCGTCCCCTTCGTCGTGCGCCAACTGGTGGGCCAGCGAGCGATGGGTGAGCGCGCGCACGAGCAGATCAGGCTGCGCAAAGACATGCCCCAGAGCGGTTTCCAGATCGGCCAGAACGGCTTCCACGTGCTCCTCAATTCCAGCTGCGTCGCCAGACAGGAGGCAGGCCTGCACCCGGATGCATCACGCACATTACCCCTTGTCCTCTGTGTACATTATTAGACGCAGGAGCTGCGCCGGGGCATCATTGCGGCTTTGGGGTTCCCTGTTGGCCACTGGCCGGGGCGGAGCCGGACGGCGCATCATCATCGGCATCCTGTTCACAGCTATGGCCTTTAACGGCGTAGGGAGCCTTGACGCCGCGCTCGGCTGCGAGACGCGTATCCTGCTGGCCGTCACGCACGGCCAGGGCCTGCTTGTACTCGGCAACAGCCTCGTCGCGCTTGCAGTCGAGGTCGAGCATGCGCCCCAGATAGATATGCGACCAGGCCTGCTGCCGTGGCACCTTGCTGGTCTGGATTGTCTTCTGGAACCGGTCGATGGCCTCCTCTGGATGCCCGGTGAGAATGGCTACCCTGGCGAGGATGAAGTTGGCGTGGGCAATGTCTGCTATGGCCTGCAGGGAGTCGGGCTTTTCCTCAAGCACCTGACTGGCCAGCTTGCTTGCCGAAGCCACGTCGCCAGCCTCCAGGCGCGACTCAGCGAGGTCAAGGCCGGTGAGGGTACGCGGAGCGGAGCGCTGCAGAACGTCACTATCCGCCTCTTTGTCAAAGTCGATGTTGCGGGCGCGGTGCACCTGCTGGTCCACGTCCATGCTGTAGACCATCTCGCCGATGGTGTCCTTGAGGCTGGCAGAATCCTTCTCAAACTGGAGAAGCTGTTCATAAAAATACTGCGTGAGGACAAAGCCCTGGCGCATGTCATGCTGCACGGTGGCCCAGCGCACGTCATCCACCTTTTGCTGATAGAGCTCAAGCTGATGCTCGTACCGCGGCAGCTCGGAGCGATCAACGCCGGCGGGAATCTTGTAGACCGGGACGCCCGTATCCATGGTGCGGGCTTCGATAGCTTTGATAAGGCACTCGACCGTAAGCGCAACGGTGCTGGAGCGGTAGCGGAAGTCTATGGGAGCGTCGTGAATCTCCTTGAGGACGGGCTGCGTGCGGTCAATGGCGTTGGACCGGGTATAGAGCAGGGGCTCAATCACGTAGTGGAGATAGGTGTGGCGCACCTGGTTCATGGGAATCTGCCCGTGGACCGGCGAAACCACCACTACGTAATCCGCACCGTAGACGCGGGCATTCACGAGCTTGGGCGAAAGCATGGGCTCAATGACGACGATGAAACGGCGCCCGTCGTAGGTGGAGGCGGGCATCTTGAGATAGAGATTTGTTGAGACGATCATTTTGGAGAGGGGATCGTGCAAGCGATCGATCTCCTCGTCATAAAGGCGATGTGTGGTGAGCCAGATGCCGTGCAGATCAATGGCCGCTGCGAAGTCGCGGAGCAGGGGCACGATTTCGACCACCTGGGTTGAGTCGGGCGGCATTTCGGGCAACTGGACCGTGGTTTCCAGCTCAGGCGGCTGGCTGAGATAGAGGGCAAGCGAGATGTACTGCGAAATGTCGCGCTCCGTGCCGGTCATGCGGTGCTGCGCGATGAAAAGGCAGAGTTTGTCACGCTTGTTGCGGGCATCTTCGCTCTTTGCCAACGCCTGGTTGATTTCCTCTCGGACACGCTGACGAATGGGCGTGCTGTCTGCCAGCCCCTCGTCGTATCCGCAGGCATTGAGCGCAGAAGCCATGAAGAAAACTGGCTCGTCACTGACGAGCGAGATGGTTGGGCCGGCCGGATCAACGAGCGACGGCGCTTTCTCCTGCGTGTTAGGCCCCGCCGCCTCTCCCTGACTGGAACTGCTGCTGGAGGTTTGCGCGAAGGCCACGGGCGTGAGCGGTCCGCGGGCGAGGCACAAGATTGACCCGGTGAGAACAACGAGGGCTGCAAAAGACGGGAACGATTTGGACGGCATGAAGAGACCCTGCCTGCAAGTCTATTGAGGCAGGTGAGCAGGGTCAAACGCGAGGCGGCAGGCCCAAGGAGACTACCCGCGGACAGAGACGCCGGAAAATGAGAGCACAGCGAGGCCGCGGACAGGCTGGCCGAAAAAGCGGGCCGGGGCAAAGACACTGTAAAGAAGCAGGTTTTCGACCTCTGCCCGGGTGGCGGAGTCATTGGGACCAGAGACGATCCGGTAGTCATACACCTCGCCCTCGCCGTTAATATAGGCCTCAACCACTACCGGGGAAGCCATGGCGTTGATTCCGTCGCTGCTGCCAGCCCCGCTGGAGAGATAAAGCAGGCGTGGCGCGGTTGCCACTCCCAAGGGTTCATCACCCTTGGCCTGGGCCGCATCCGGCCGCGTGAACATGCCCACCATGAGGGTGACAGTGCCGAGCAACAACACGGCGCTGGCAAAGCCGCCGGCAGCCTGCAAAACAAACCGGCCGATGGTATTTTTCCATGCCAGGCTCCACGATTCCAGCACACTTTTGCGCTGGCGTGCACGCTCCTGACTGACCGCCACGCGGATGCGCAACAGAAGGTCATCCGGCTCGAGCATCGGCCCGAGCGAGGCAAGCGAGGACTGGACGCCTCGGAGCAAAGACCACTCGCGGGCACACTCACCGCAGTTGTCCAGGTGGGAGGCAATACGCTGCATCTCGCGCCCGGTCAGGCGGCCGTCAAGATACTCAGAAAACTTTGCGCGCATCGCGCTGCAACTGCTCATCCCGCCTCCTCTCCCAAAGGCACTTCCAGAACGGCGTGCGACGGTGATTGATTAGCCTCTGCGGGCTGCGTCAACAACGCCTTTAGACAGGCACGTCCCCGCGCTAGGCGGGACTTGACCGTACCCAGATTTACGCCCTGCATCTCGGCGACTTCCTCGTAGACGAATCCCTCGATGTCGCGGAGGATAAGCGCGGTGCGAAAGGGCTCAGGCACCTGGCTTAAAGCCGTCTCCACGCGGGCCCGATTTTCGGCATGGACAGCCAGATCAAAGGGCGATTCGCCGGAATCCACGAGCATGTCTTTCAACTGCACAGGGGTGCCGCAGTTGCCTTCCGCCACTTCCTGCTCGATGGGAATCTCCTGCTGCTTGTGGCGCATCCACCAGCGCCTCTGGTTGGAGGCTTCGCGGAGAGCAATGCGATAAATCCACGTGCGGAGAGACGACTCACCGTGAAACCCGCGCAGGCCACGGAAGACCTTCACGAAGACTTCCTGAGTGAGATCGGCTGCTTCGGCCCGGTCATAAACGGTGCGTGCCAGCAACGAGTAAATCGGCTGATGATAACGCGCGATCAGCCACGCAAAAGCCTCCTCAGAACCGGCCCGGAGTTCTTCTATGAGGGCCGACTCGTCGGACTGGAGCGTGATCGCGCTGGCAAGATTGCCCATGGTGAGGTCCGCCTGCAAGTCAGTGTCCTCCCACATTACCGCAACAGGTGCACAGTTGGCATCTGTCTCTTTGCAGCCTGCCAAACTGCCGACATACCGGTGCGCAACTACCAGAGGCTTTCAAATCTGCCGCCAGGATGCGCTTGCTCTCTTGAGGACGCGGGAGGCGAGACGTGCACCAGCAACGATGCCCTGCCCCGCGTGCTCTATTGTCTTAGACACCGGCATGGAGACAAAGTGTTCCCGGTCACGGTTGTTCTCGGGACAAGCGTAGCTGGCCTCAGCGCCGCTCGTACACGGGCCGCGAAACGCATGCGCGTGTATTGAGGGGAGTGATTGAGGTTGCGCAACCGATTTGCGCCCCTTTAGCCGTGTCGCCGGAGAAGTCACAGCGAGGGTTTGACGAATCCGCGCGGAGCGGAGACAATGAAGGAGTTACATCCCTCCTTGAGTGGGCCTGTGGCGCAGTTGGGAGCGCGCTTCCATGGCATGGAAGAGGTCATCGGTTCGATCCCGATCAGGTCCACCAATCCAATCAATAATTTAGCTAGGGCGAACGGTCACAGACGGGGAATTTGTGTCATGGTTTGTGTCATAACCCGCCAATCCTGTGCTCTTGGCGAGAGTTTCGAGGGCCGCGCGTTTGGCTTCCATGCGGACGTGCGAGTACCGCTCCAGCATCCGGCGGCTGACGTGTCCGGCAATCGCCATAATGGTTGAATCGGACGCGCCACTCTCCGCAAGGGACGTAATCGCACAGTGCCGCAGATCGTGGAACCGGAACCCCGGCAACCCTGCTTTCTTCGTGAGGGTCCGCCAAGCTGACCGCCAGCTATTCAAGTGCCGTGTGGGATCAAAGCCGGTCACGTTGTAATCCACAACCGTCTTACCGCTGAAAGTGAACTTCGGGGTGAACGCGGCAAAGACGTAGTGCGCCGGTTCCACGGGTCCGAAGGATTCAGCCCGCGCCCGCAGCCGCGCCAGAGTGGAACAGGCAACCGTGGTCAACGGCACAATGCGTTCCCCGGCAGCCGTCTTGCTCTTGCGGATCGTCAACGTCTTGGCGAACAAGTCAATGTCTCCCCAGGTCAGCCCTTTCAACTCGCAGCCCCGCGCCGTGGTGTTCAGGCAGAGAATCGCGGCAAGGTAGGCCGTCTCCCACTCCGGGCGCATTACAGCCGTTTTGAGGAGCCGCTGCTGTTCATCCTCAGTCAATGCCCGCCCGATGCTACCCGGCTCTTTCAGGGGCCGCACATCATCAGCGACACGCGCCCAGAGCCTCGCCCGCTTCAAGATGCGCCGCAAGATGCCTAGTTCCGCGTTCAGCGTTGCCGGTCCCACACCCTGCTCTGCCCGCCATGCCCGATAGTCCGTGATTCGTTTTGCGGTGATGGCTTTCAACGGCTCCTGTTTGAAGTAGGCCCGCAACTGTACCAGCAATTGCCTCTCTTTGGCTTGGCTGGCCGGTGCGAGTTCCAGCTTCCGGGCAGTCACATAATCATCTGCCGCTTGCCCAAACGGCTGACGCGCCAAGGTGGTTGAGGTCTGGTGCAACTTCCCCTCTGAGGCCGCCGCTATTAGTTCCTTCCCCTTGGCTTGCGCCTCTCTCCAGTCCGTTGTTTCAAGCGACTGCCGGAATCGTTGCCCGTTGACAACGAAATGACAGTGCCACGTCTTACCGCGTTTTTTGAGTGACATTAGCTCTCTCCTCTTTGCGTTCGTCCCGTTTGCGTCTATAGCTCTCCCTCGCTGCCTTCCGATGAGCGCATGGGCCTGGACAGTATTTCCTTTTGTATCCCCCTCTGATTCCAAACACGGAGCCGCACTCCTCGCAGAACCGATAGGGGCGTTTCTGGAAATAGTCCTGCCACACCATCCAATGAAGTGCTTCACTCAGTGAATCCAAGCCAAGCTCTGCTCTTACAACGTTGCGCCGTCCGACGCGATCAACGAAAAACCTAAGAGGCGCAACAGACAAGACCGATAGCTGGGGCACAACAGCGAGTATTGCCGATTCGATCTGCTGAGATGTTGCTCTCTCCAACCAAGCCCGAAAACTTTGGTCGAACCCCAATAGAAGGTCTCCAGGAATGTGCAGAGCCTGACGAACGCCAGACAGCGCCACATTATCGTTACCGTCCTTGTGCACAACTTCAACCCATTGCGTCAGTGCATATCGCTGCTTTTGCCTCTCTTCAACCGAAGCAAGCAACTGCACGTAAGCGATGAGTTTGTCACGTTCGTTGCGGTAGTTCCCGATTGGATGACTGTTGCCCCACTTTGACTCCCACGGGATAGAAAAGTAGAGCGGTCCCCAAGCCCTCACAAAATTGCGGAGAGCGTCATCATCCTTTGCTTCGATGAATTGAAGATGGGGCTTTTTCACATAAGCATCGAAAAAGCTATACCGCGATTGCGGGTTGAGTTCCCACTTGACCGCGTCTCCGACAAATTCCACCCGCGAACACCGGTACCAGTATCCTCCCGACGCCCCCTTGACATCATTTTTGTCTTTTAATGTCATATGCAACTCTGTTCCACTCAACGCATGAAAGTCAAGAGGAGATTTGCAAAATGACAATCAGCTTTTCGGTAAGAGTGGCGGCAGAACAGTGCGGTTTATCCGAGCGCACCATCCACGCGGCAATCAAACAGGGACGATTAAAAGTGATGCGGGTCGGACGGCGTGTGCTCATCACCCCTGCAGCCCTAAACGACTTCCTGAATGGTCTAACAGGAAAGAGCAAGGGTGGTGCTCAGTGAGCGGCCAACGACTCTTGACGCTACGAGAGGTGGCGGACATGCTCCGGCTCAGCCCCCACACAATCCGGGCGATGGTACGAAAGGGCCGTCTTAATCCCGTCCGCATCTGCCGCAGACTGTTGTTTGCACCTGAAGAAATAGCCCGCCTGCTTGCGGAGGCCAAGTGAACGCCCGTACGGAGGACACTTTAAGCTTCTTTGATCGAAACACAGAGGAACGGCCCGAAATTGTCCAAGGCCTGATCCGTGAAGGTGACTTTGTAGTATTTGCGGGGAACTACGGGATGGGCAAGTCTCCAACCCTAGCAGACCTTACGGTTCACCTTATCCATGGTCTGACATGGTGCGGGCGCAAAGTCGCGCAAAGGCCCGTCGTCGTTATTGACTTTGAGAGCCCCGAACCCGATTACAAGAATTCGATTCGCAGAATTGCAGCTCGGCTTGAATTGCCAACTCCAAACGTTCCCCGTGATCTGGTGGTATTTCTCCAAAATGCTCGGAACGACCCTGGAACGGCACGTTTGCTGGAGGCCATAGCCGCAAGAGACAAACAAGCGAAGGTCGCGTTCCTCGAATCCGAACTCCGTGAAAAACCCAACGCCGTGGTTATCATTGATCCGCTATCGCTGTACTTCACGATCAACTGGATTAAACCACATGAAGTAGTCGGCGCTTACGGCGACTTGAGATTGATCATCCACAAGTATCCCCATTCGGCCATCGTCGGAACCTTCAATTTGCGTAAGCGGGATAGGAAGAATGGCCGTGCTGATCTTCTCTCCGATCCACGGGAATGGCTGGAAGAGGTAAGCGGTTCACTAGACATTCTCAACCGCAGTGATGTGCGCCTCGGAATCGAAAAGCACCATGACGACGTGCGCGTCATAAATGGGATTGTGCGCGGACGTGAAATGCACCCGCTGCTGATTCACCCTGTCCGAGACCGAGACGACCAATTGGCAGGGTTCGAGCAGGTGATACCGGAACAGTCTGACCTTTTGATCGCTATGACCGTGAAGCAGAAACAGCATTGGGATAATCTGCCAAGCGATTTTCGATTTGAGCAGGTGGCGGACAAAATCGTGCCTCGTGCATCTCTGTCACGATTGGTTGAAAAGGCGGAGCATGTGGGCGCTCTGAAGAAAAGCGAGGAAGGTGTTTATAGAAAGCAATGCGGCGGGGGTCTATAGTCAACGGACTGGAACGGTGAAACGCTACCTAAGAAGCTATTGGCGCACCGCCACTTAGACCGTTCCAGACAAAATGAAACCCTGATGGAAGGCTGAAACCGGTTTCAGGTTTCAAACAAGTTCCACTTGTGCTGGAACCTATTTCGGTTTTGTTATTCAACCACTTGCATCGAAGGTTTCACGATTCCGAGATAGTCGGCACTCGGCAAAGCAGGCCGGGAGAGCCTGCCCATTCGGGAGCTAACCTAGCCGATTCAGAATGATGTTATCTCACGTTGGAACCACGGCGGAGGTGCCGATGATCGGCGCACAATCGCTTTCAGTCCGATGTAGGGCGATTGAAGGGCCATCCAACGCGACCATTGACGCATTGAGGGCGTTCAACCGTGCCCCCAAGCGGTTCACCAGCGTACAGGGCGCAATCATCGGGCGACAATGGCCGAAACAGACAGCATCGTGTCACGCGATGCCCGAATCGTAGTCTCAGAATGGCCGATGAAGCGCGAATCATCGCAGACGTGCTCTGTGGCGAGCGTTGCCGTTCGGGTCTACACTGGGAGCAGAAATAGAAAACCCGCCTTCGCGGGGCGGGCTTCCCAAACTGCCTTGGGATCGGGACAATTTCAAGGTAAAGGAAGTGTGTGTCCCATGCAACTAAAAATGTCGGCACGAGAGCAGCGCATTGTGAAGCTGGCAGCGGCTATTAACGCATTGATGCGCAGCCACAGGGATCGTAATGAGGCGATTGATGCCTACGATACCGCGCGGATCATGTTTCGCAATCCAACCAACGACGACGAAAATGAGGGTCGCTTGTAAATCAGGGCACCCTCTTTCTAGGCCCGATTTTGACTGCGCGTTCGTGGGGAGCACGCTCTCTGTCCGCGCGAGAAACTGCTCGTTTCTTCCCTTGGCCCAACATTGGACCCTCGACCGTCAGTTTCTTGCGGCCACGCTCTTTTGGTTTCTTGAGTGTCATTTAGCACTCTCTTAAGACTGCGCGGTGATTGTATACCCTCGCAGGAAGCCAAGAGGCTCGCCAACGGGCAGGGAATACGACAGGTGGGCAATCACGGCGAGAGCTACTTTGGTCCCGCAGCGAAACCGGCTCCCACCCATCCAACTGCGCGAACTGCGCCCCACGGGATGAAAAATCCAAGTAACGGAAGAAGGACAATCCCGGCATACGACCATGGGCCGGGCGAGGGCGTGGAGTAGAGAGTTTGACCGTCCGGCGTTTTGATGCCAAGAGTACGCCAATCATAATTCGCATCTTCCCAAGGCTCCGAGTGTTGCACGTCCGCTCCTGACGCTATGTCTGCGTCCGTGTACTTTCCCTGCGTCACCAACGGTAGCTCAGGAATAGGATTTCCGTTGTCGTCAAGATACTGTTTAGGCGTTGGCAACCCCGGCTGTTCCTTAGCGTGATCACTGACCCAGGGCCAGAACTGCGGATACTTCACCAGCACCCTCCAACCAAGAGTTGAAGGGTCTATGTCCTTGTAAGCCGAATACTTCTCCTGAGTCTCCTTTCCCAAATGCTCGATCCGAATAGCTGCCTGCTCAAATCGCTGGTGCTCCGCTCTCTGGCGCATGGTGGATTGCAATTGAAAGTATGAGACGAATCCGGCGAGTATCGCCCCGACCACTCCCAAGAGCAGCGCCAGCCGTCGCGTTCCTTCTTTGAGATTCACAGCGTGTCTCCGTTCCTTCCCTGCACATCCCTTACTGTTTCCCTCGGGCTTCGCACTCTTCGTACTCAGCTTCCTGATTCTCGTACTCCTCACAACCCTCGATAAATGACTGGGAGTTACCGCCGCAAGTCCCTGAGCCGCTGCTCTGTGCCCATTCATATCCGGCGTAGTGCCCTGAGCCTTCATCATAGGGGTTTTCTGGCTCGACGCAATTGGGGGCAGAAGCTGCGTCCCCGATACTTCCGGACGAATCGGAGGGCGCAGTCGATTTGCAGCCAACTGTTAGCAGCACTCCAGCGACCGTCAACGGCAAGAGTAAGCGCTTCATGATCTCGCTAGTCCTCACGGATCAAATCGAGCTTTCCTTCTATGGCGGAGAGCCGCTTAAGTAGTTCAGCACGATCCCCCTTCAAGGCCGCTACTGTCTCTTCAATCGCGGATACCTTGCCGTCAATCTCTTTCGCCCGGATGCGAAATTCATAGTAGAACGGAGCCAGCAGCCAATACGCGAAGCCGAACCCGACCAACCACGCGATGTCTTGCGTGTATGAGGCAAGGTTTCCGCCTCTGAACCAAGCAAGGCCGCCTTGAATCGCAGCAAAGAGCACGAGGAGAAATATCATGACCGGCATTTCTCGCTCCTCTTTTGCCGCTCGATCAATTTCGTCGTCATTTTCCCTCTGGAAGCGCAAAGCCACTTCGCCCCTCCCCCGTCAACTGTTGCTCAAGAGTGTTATGCAGCAAAGGGGCTTAAGCAGCCCCTAGCCCGCGTGCTGAACTCTGCTCAGCTTTCCATTTACGCGCCATATAGGTCCGCACAGTTCCGATCCAGTAAAGGAACGATGTAGCCAGAGCAACCAGGATGGTCACGTTCTTTAGAATCCTGAATACTTCCGACCACATATCCTCATCGCCGCTCCTTGATGCCTCATCGAGGTAGGACATGCCGCCAAGGATGGCGAGGGCCGCCGATATCACACCAAACCACAAAAGGGCTTGCAGACCGTACAATGCTAGTCTTGTCAGCTTCTGCCGAGTCATTTCTAACCCTTTCTGGCGGTAAAGAGAGGATTCTACGATCAGTGAAACGCCAGCCAATCAAGGCGTCAATCCCTCGAAGGCGTAGGGGCGATAGAAAGGTAACAAGGCACCGGCTCCCCCGCTTGGCGGGTTTGGCGTATCCCGTTATCGGGGGCGGATTAGAGCTTCTTGTCCCTTCGGAATTCCTTGCGTGGCCGGTCCCAATACGGGCTCTTGCACTTCCCGCAGCGCAACGGCCTGCCTTCGCCCCGATAACACCACGGCTGCCCGCATCGCTTGCAATGTTTGATCTCCATGCGAAGAGTATGCACCGAAAGTGTCCACCGTGGCAGCGAGTTTTTGTTTTCCCCTGAGTGATGCTCCTGGGACGCCATAGCCGCCACCGGGCGGAAGTGTGGACAATTCCTGCTGATCTCCGGCAGTCGCGGCTTTACCAGTGCGGCCAAACCCATGACCGTCCCAGTAGCTCGGCTAGGATGAGAACCGTTGAATTAGGTTCGCGTTTCCCGGCGAGCCATTGACTCACCGCTGCATGGGACACCCCCAGGCTCGCGGCAATCGCCGTCAAGCTATGCCCGGCATCGCGTCTCGATTGCAGGTAGTCACGAAATTGCGCGGCAGTCAACATCACTGGGGGAAGGATACCCTAGCCCCGGAAGGGCTGTAACGTGGTTGCAGCTCGGTTAGGGGGTAATGGAGCGTATCGCATTCCCTGGGCAGAAGTGGAGAGAGCTAATCTGAATGGATGTACAAACTGAAAATCACAGGGGCGCTTTAGTATATGCTCTTGTGCGCTTCGTCGCCGGTTCGCCAGATTAGTGCAATATTGCACTAACCCGCAGAGTCCCTTACCGCGCCTGCTATGCCCCACGGTAGGGCAGGGGCTTGCAATAGCTCACAGGGGAATGCAGCGCGATTGCGCCCCATCCTGCGTTACACCTGCATTGCAGTACATGCGCTCTGAGGCGAACCATCGGCGAGCGGCGTCCGTTGTGTCGTTGTTTGTGTCGTAACCCGGTCATCCCTACCAGTGTCGGGCCGTTTCATTCGGTGTCACTCAGGCACACAAGAAAGGCAGTGAACATGCTTGAAACCCGCATGAACACTGCCTCTCCGTGTCACTCCGGTTTGCTCTGTGTCTCGCCGTCTCAATTCACCCTTGGAAATGGCATGGAAGAGGTCATCGGTTCGATCCCGATCAGGTCCACCAATCTCAGCAAAATCAGAAGCCAAAAGCAGGCAAGTACGGTTGTGCGGCGCAATCGTGGTGTCTAACCCCTGCGCAGATTGGCTGCTCGCGGGAGCTTGCAGGACCTGCGGCAGTGACCAGTGAGTTGCGCCGGTTGGGCCGGCAGGGACCGCGCGAACGTGGCAGCGGGCCCCATTCCAAACCGACGGCTGAAGCCAGCCCAAGGGCGGTACGGCTGCGCATCTGCTCAGGCGCGCCGGGCTACGCGCGGTGCGCGTTCTGCGGCAGCGGAACGATAAACAGGCGCAGGCTGCCGCTTGAGCATGCGCAGTCTTCCCCCGATGCCATCTACGGACTTCAAGCGCGTTGCGGCGCGATCCGTAACAATCTCAAGACGGCACATGTGGCGGGTGAGAAGCGTGGGCAATACTGCTTGCAGCGATGTTGGCCTTCGCAGTCCGTTGCAGGTGGGGCATCGCGAACCAGCAGATGCAGTAACGAGTCCGCAGTCCTTGCACTCGTAGAGCTTTGGATCCGCTGACTCGACAACTGTGAGTGAAGTCAGCAGACCGCGCTGCAAAGCATTCAGTGTGTGATCCAGTCCCGTCACGATACCGCGGGGACGATTCAACAACTCCTCCACAATCTTTGCTTTCCGATCCGATTCGTAAGCGTGCAGGTGGCTTTCCACGCGCGCCTTGATCTCCGAAGCCGGATCCTCTGTGTTGCCACGAGGGATGCGAGGGATGCAGACCAAAGAGTCCCGGAGCCGCTGCGGAAGTGCGTCCTGCACGTGGCGCGTGAGGCGGTCCGAGCCCAAAAGATAGACGCGGTCAATAGACTCCCTCTCACAGAATGCCTCAATGCCTTTGGCAACATCGTGCATGAGCCGCACGTATTCTGCTTCAATCCTGCGATCAAAGGCTTCGCGTTGGGCTCCGTGAGGCATGCGCGTGCCCTGCTTTGCCATGTGCGCGCGTTCCTTCTGGCGCCAGTGGGAAGTCTCCACCTTGAAGTGCCACTCGCCGGACTGGGAGAGGCTGCCGGCAACGTATTTGTACATACGGACTCCGGCAAGATCCAGAGCGACGACACAGACGGGGGTTTGCCGTTCCATGATTGTGAGCAGCTGCCACAGGTGAGGCCGTCCCCAGTGCAGCTCATTGTGCGGCTCGGTAGGCAGGGGGATGACCTGCCACACATCGGGACCGGCAAGGATCATGACCCCTTTGTGCGCCGGCCGGTGGGCATCAAGATACTCTGCAATGCGCTCAACCTGCCTGTGCAGCACGGAGCCCTTCATGTGTCCGGTGGCTGCAAGCAGATGCTTTGCCTCGGTTTTGAGCCAGGCAGTGTAGCCGGGAATGGCGCGGCAGTTGGTAGGCAAGCCAGGATTTGTGTTGATGTAGGCGGTCAGAAGGGATTCAGGAAGTTGTGCCAAAGCTGCGAATTCCTGCGCATCGATCATGTGTGCGCCTCCTTTCTTTCGTGCGCGATGGAAGCGCCTGCCGGACGAAACGGTCTCCGGGCAGGAGTTTGGCTGCCTCATCGAGGCTAACGGCCAAACATGCCATTGGACGAACCATGCCCAGGCAAGATAGCGGGCAGCCTGATGCAAATGTAGAAGTGGAACGGAGTGGCGTAGGACATGTGCCCTCCCAGGGCGAGGATCTTCGCCCAAAGACAGAGAAAGCATAGCGCAAAACGGGCGCGCGCGACGTGATGTGCGTCGCATACGTTGCGTTGCGGCGCCGGCAAGCGCCAGGCATGGCAGCGCGCATATGACCGTACGCAGGACGTGGGGCTTCTCTGTGACTCTTATCACCGTGCGGCGGGACATTTTGGGATAAAAGTTTAGGATTAGGCGATCTGTCTGTCCCACACAGGAGGACAATGTTCATGGGGATGGAACCAGAATCGGAGGCATTGCCATGGTCTTCAGGGATCGCGAAGATGCCGGAAAGAGGCTGGCAGAAAAACTGACATCCTATGCCAACCGCAGCGACGTGATTGTGCTGGGCATTCCGAGGGGCGGCGTTGCGGTAGCGCTTGAGGTGGCAATAAGCATGCGCGCCGAACTGGACGTTTGCCTGGCACGCAAGCTGGGCGTTCCTGAACAGGAAGAGCTTGCCTTTGGCGCTGTTGCCGCTGGCGGCGTTCGCTATCTGAATGAATCGATTGTTCGAGCTGTCGGCCTTGAGCAGGAAGCGATAGAGCAAATCACACGGGCAGCGCAGCAGAAGCTTGAGGAACGCGCGAAGTTGTTTCGCAGGGGCAGGCCACCCCTTGAACTCAAGGGACGCACGGTCATCCTGATTGATGACGGCATTGCAACAGGCGCAAGCATGCAGGCGGCGGTGCTGGCTCTGCAGCAGATGCATCCTGCAAAGCTGATTGTGGCCGTGCCGGTGGCGCCGCTTGAGACGTGTGAACGGCTGAGGCCAATGGTGGATGAGCTGGTATGCCTGTCGATTCCGCTTGATTTCTACGCGGTGGGGCAATTCTACGAAGATTTTCCGCAGGTCTCTGACGATGAGGTCATCGCCTTGCTGCGCAGGGCTGCAGCGTGGGGCCCGTCGGCAGTGGCCGGCGAGTCTGCCCACCGTGAAAAGGCGGGAGAAGAAACGGGTGCGGTGTGGTCAGAGGAAATTTCCATTCCACTCAACAGTATTCGGTTAGCGGGGACACTGGTTATTCCAGCGAGGGCCAGAGGCATCGTGCTGTTTGTGCATGGCAGCGGCAGCAGCCGCCATAGCCCGCGGAATCGCCATGTGGCCGAGGTGCTGCAGAGACGCGGGCTGGCGACATTGCTGTTCGACTTGCTGACGGCCGAGGAGGAGAACGTTGACCGCTGGAGCGCCGAGCTACGCTTCAACATCGGCATGCTAACGCAACGGCTGATGCAGGTGACGGAGTGGGTCCTGCATTTCGACGCGACACGGCAGCTTGCGATTGGCTATTTTGGCGCCAGCACGGGCGCCGCTGCTGCCTTGCGCGCGGCTGCCCTGCAGCCGGATCGCGTGGGTGCGGTGGTTTCGCGCGGGGGGCGACCTGACCTTGCGCATGAGGCTTTGTCAAAGGTCTCAGCACCGACTCTTCTGCTGGTGGGGGGCCGCGATGAGGATGTGCTGGCGCTGAATCGGCAGGCCCTGCAACGGCTTGCCTGTAAGGAGAAATCTCTGCAGGTAATCTCCGGAGCGACGCATCTGTTCGAGGAGCCTGGGACCCTGGACCAGGTGGCTGCAGCAGCGGCAGAATGGTTCGCGATGCACCTCAAGAAGAGCGTCGCGGCGCTCGGCGAAGCAGTAAACCCACACAACTCGCCGCACCCCTGACGCAGTGCGGGATCCTGCAATGCTCGGCTAGCGGAATTTCGATATGCACGATGCGAAGATTCCCATTCCAGGATGCAATGCTGAAGCATCCGAAGCGTTCTTGCAGGATGAGCAGAGCGCCCAGGAGGGCAGCAGCACTGCGACGCGGCCGCAGAGAGCTAGCGGGCTGACGTCGGAGGAAGTTGCGCGGCTCAAAGCCATTCATGGCTTGAATTCGTTGCCCTCGCCGGCACGTGTCCCTTTGTGGCGGCGCCTGTTCTCGCAGTTTGTACACTTCTTCGCGATGATGCTGTGGGTTGCGGGCGGACTGGCCATTCTTGCAGGAATGCCGCAGCTTGGAATTGCAATCTTTGTCGTCATTCTGCTCAATGGCTTGTTTGCATTCATCCAGGAATATCGCGCAGATAAGGCCGGAGAACGGCTGAGAGAGCTACTGCCGCGACGCGTCATCGTGAGGCGCGATGGATGGCTGCAAAGCGTGGATGCCACGGAAATTGTGCCAGGCGATCTGGTGGTTGTCACCGCTGGGGACGGCATCAGCGCCGACATGGAACTGATCGAGGTGGAGGGTCTTCTGTTGGACACGTCCACGCTGACGGGAGAGAGCCTGCCTGCGAGTGCACAAACAGGAAGTACCATCTTTGCCGGTACCTACTGCGTGGAGGGCCAGGCGACGGGGATCGTGACTGCGACCGGTCTGGCAACACGCCTTGCTCAGATTCAACGGATGACCACAGCCGGCAAGCGGCCGACAACACCGCTGTGCAAGGAGTTGGATCACTTGGTGCGTGTCATCGCCGCCGTATCGATTGCCGTGGGTGTGCTGTTTCTAGGAATTGCGCTGCTCGTGGGCATTCGACCGAGCGATGGGTTCCTGTTTGCGCTTGGCGTAACGGTAGCGTTGGTGCCCGAGGGCCTGCTGCCAACCATCACGTTATCGCTGGCCATTGGAGCACAGAGAATGGCGGCGCGCGGGGCGCTGGTGCGCCGTCTGGAGTCAGTGGAGACGCTGGGCTCGACAACATTTATTTGCACGGACAAGACCGGAACCTTGACGGAGAACGAAATGTCTGTGGTGGAGGCGTGGCTCCCAGCAGGACATGCAAGCTTTGCAAGCTCGGGATATGATCCGACCGCGGCCATTGAAGTGGCACCGGGCCTGCTTCCGCACGTGAAGGAGCTTGCTCTTGCCGCGGCGTTGTACTCAAACGGTCGAACGACGATGCGGGAAGGCCAATGGATTCCGCAGGGTAATCCTCTTGAAGTGGCAATTTACGTGTTCGCGCGACGGCTGGGCATGGATATCAACGCGGAAGAAGCAGCATTTCCACTTAGGCACAGATTTCCATTTGATCCTCGCCGCCGCAAGGCATCTTTTGTACAGGCCCACCAGGCCATTGTGCGCGGCGCGCCGGAGGCACTGCTTGACCTTTGCCAAAACGTAGACGGAGCCGGGCTCGCGCTGAAGGAGATGGCGGCGAAGGGACTGCACGTAATTGCAGTGGCGGTGCGCGCGCTTGAAGCAGGCGCAAGCATTGAGAGTGCAGAGACGATTGAAAGTGATTTGAGGTTGCTCGGCTTGATTGGGGTGGAGGATCCTCCGCGGCCGGGCGTTGAGAAATGTATTGCAGACTGCAGACGTGCGGGTATTCGTGTGGGCATGGTGACGGGCGATCACCCGGAGACGGCGCGCGCGATTGCGCGTCAGGTGGGCCTGTGGCGGTCAGACAATTTCCTGATTGAAGGTACGGAACTGCCGCACGACGACGAACTGCTTGGAGCGGCGGTAGACCGTGACGGCCTTGTGGTGAGTCGTGTGTCACCGGAGGACAAACTGCGCATCGCACGTGCGCTGCATAAGCGCGGCCACGTTGTCGCCATGACGGGCGATGGCGTCAACGATGCTCCCGCGCTGCATGAAGCCGACATCGGCATTGCGATGGGCTTGTCAGGCACCGACGTTGCCCGCGAAGCAGCCGACCTGGTCCTGCTGGACGACAACTTTGCGACGATTGTAGCTGCGGTGGAACAGGGCCGCACGACGTTCAGCAATGCGCGGAAGTTCCTGACGTATCACCTGACGGACAACGTGGCTGAGCTGACTCCGTTTGTTCTGTGGGCTTTGTCGGGTGGACGATTTCCCCTGGCACTCAGCGTGCTCCAGATTCTTTGCCTCGACATTGGGACGGACGTGCTGCCCGCAGTGGCACTGGGCGGGGAGCCCAGTGGACCAAGAGCGCTGACGCAGCCACCACCCGGAAGGCACCTGGTGAACTACCATCTGCTGTTCAGAGCGTTTGTCGTGCTTGGGCTCACTGAGTCCGTGGTGGAGATGATGGCGTTTCTTGCGACCATGTATGCGCATGGCTGGAAACCCGGGCTTCCCTTCCCGACAGGGTCTGCCTTCGTGATGGCATCGGGCGCGGCCTTTACGGCGGTGGTTGCTGGACAGATGGCCAATGCGTTTGCCTGTCGTAGTACGAGGCTGTGGCCTGGCCGACTTGGATGGTTTTCCAATCGGCTGCTGACTGTGGCCATTGTGTTTGAAGCTGTGATGCTCACGGTCTTCCTCTACGCCCCCGGGATTGCAAAGCTGCTGGGCCACGCGCCGCCGGGACTCACTGGCCTTCTGTTCGCCTCAATGGCAGTGCCCGCAGTGCTGCTTGCAGACGTGCTGCATAAGCAGTATGCAGGGCGGAAGCGAGCACGCGCCGGCGGAGGCGCGTGAGCCATGGGATGCTGAGGCGGGAGGAGCCCGGCATGAAAGTTCATGGAATGTCCCACTTATGAGACATTAGGATTTCTTCTTGGACAGGGTGCAGTGTAGTCTCCAATATCAGGATTGGAGCGCAAGGCCGCACGTCCCCATTCAGTACATAGACCAATGAAGGAGCGTGGAAATGCGCACGAAAGCGGACGAGCCATCCCCACGCGGCCAAAGACTTTTTGTGGCGCTTCTGGTTTTCGCCGGCGCATTTGCTATCTTCCTGGTTCTCTACTTCATAGATCCAAAGCCGGGATTCGGGCCGGCCGCAACATCAGGGCTCATTCCCGGCGCTTACGATGAGGGCGGTAAGCAGTGATGGCCACGTTCAACGAGAAGACACAGGTGCCGGTAGCCATGCGACTTGTGCGCGCTCACACCTACGCTGCGTTTGCCGGTCTATTGCTGGCCTCGCTCTTCGGGCTTCTCGTCTCTGCCAAGTTTCATGCGCCGGAGTTCCTCTCTGCGCTCGCGCCGCTGACATGGGGCCGCCTGCGCTATGACCATACGCAGGGAATCCTGTACGCGTGGCTCGGAAACGCCTTCCTTGCGTTTGTCTATTACGCGATTCCGTATCTCACACGGCGTCCGGTGACCAGCGAGCGGCTGGGCTGGTGGATGTTTTTCATCTACAACGTGGCGGCCGTTCTGGGCGGGTGGACTCTTGTGTTGGCTGGTATTTCCCAGCCGCTGGAATGGGCGGAGTTTCCGCTGGCAATCGCCGCCGTGATAGAGCTGTGCCTGGGCCTGATGATCGTACAGTTTGGGTTGCCTCTGCTCAGGTGCGGTGCGTCTGAGCTGTATGTTTCGGGCTGGTATTTGCTGGGCGGGCTCACCTTTACTTTTCTCGCTTATCCGCTGGGAAACATCGTGCCACATGCTTTGCCGGGCGCCATGGGAGCCGCCTTCAGCGGCCTGTGGATTCACGATGCAGTGGGCGTGTTCATCACTCCGCTGGCAGTGGCGGTAGAGTACTTCGTTATCACAGCGGTAACGAGGAAGCCGATTTTCAGCCACTTTTACTCGATGGTTGGGTTCTGGCTGCTCTTCCTCGTGTACCCGCTGAATGGAATTCATCACTACATCTACTCATCGCTTCCAATGAGTGCGCAGCACGTGTCTGAGGCCGCGTCCATTTACCAGGGCATCGATGTCATTCTTGTAGTGACGAACCTTCTGCTCTCCATCCATCTCGCAAAGGACCAGCCAGTATCGCGCGACATTCCCATGCGCTTTATCTGGACGAGCGTTGTACTTTATCTCGTTGTCAGCATCCAGGGATCGGTGCAGGCGGTGATGCAGTTCAACAGCTTCATCCACTTCAGCGACTGGGTGATTGGGCACTCGCATCTTGCCATGATCGGCTTCGCGTCCTTCGCGGCGATGGGAGGGCTGGCGCACATCTGGCAGCGCATGCCCGGCGCGCGATACAACGGGAAAGCGATTGGCTGGTCCTATTGGCTGCTTGTGATTGGACTGGCGCTGATGGTGATTGACCTGACCGGAGCGGGACTGGTGCAGGCCACACTCTGGCAGCGTCACCTGCCCTGGATCGAGTCTGTACGCGCTTCGCGGCCCTATTGGATCTTTCGCACGCTCGATGGTCTTGTTTTGCTTGCAGGCTTCGTGGTGTTTGGTCTCGGCTTTGTCACAGGCGCGCGCAATGCCGAGGGGTTCCTTGGTGTCACGCTCAAGAGTTCCGGCGCTGAGTTACCCGCGCCTGAAAAAACAGGCTCATGGTTTGCAACCGCGTATGCGGCAACTTTCGGAGCCGGCGTGCTGTTTTTCATTCTTTCGTTCCTGGCTTTGGGTGTGTACCCGGCACTGCGGCTTCACAAGGCGATCCAACGCACGACGCCGCACGACGCGAATCTGGCTTTGAGCCCAGCAGAGAAACACGGGCAGCAGCTTTACGCAGTGGATGGCTGCGCCTATTGCCATTCGCTGCAGGTTCGGTTTACGCCTGCCGACACGTGGCGCTTTGGAAAGCCCACGGAAGCGTGGGAAACGCAGATGCAGTATCCACAGATGTGGGGCACGCGGCGGATTGGGCCGGACCTGGCGCGTGAGGCGGGCAAGCGACCAGCCGACTGGCAACTGGTTCACCTTTACAATCCGCGCTACATTGTGCCCGATTCGATGATGCCTTCTTATCCATGGCTGTTTCATGGGGCACCGGATTGGCCCACACAGGATGCGCTGGATCTTGTTGCTTTTCTTAATACGCTGGGGCGCGCGCGCGCGGAGATATCGCCCGCGCCGCAGCTTGTTCCCTACGTTCGGCCTATTGCTTCATCCAAGGATGACATTGCCGAAGGACGCGCTGTATTTCTTGCAAACTGCTCCGGCTGCCATGGCAACCATGCAGACGGACGCACGATTGGCGGGCAGAGCCTGAGGCCGATAGCCTTCAATCTCAGCGGATTTCAGCTCTCAGACGATCGTATCTGGCGGGTGTTGCAGACCGGCGTTGCCGGATCGTCGATGCCTTCGTGGAACACACTCCCAAGCGCACAGTTTCGGGCGGTTGCGGATTATGTTGCGTCCATTTCACAGGCAGGCACGCTGGACGAAACACAACGCTTTGCGCCGGACGATGTACTGATGGTTGCAGGGCAACGCATTTTTGCAACTCACTGCGCACGCTGCCACGGTGATACGGGAGCAGGTGACGGCCCGGATGCTCACACGATGCTGCCTCGTCCGGCGAATTTTCACGAGATGATGCCGTCCTATGCAGCGGCGGCTGAAGTGATTCGGCAAGGTGTGCCGGGCAGTGGCATGCCTGCATGGCCGCTGCTTAACGCAGAGGAAGTTCAGGCAGTGACGTTTTACATGCGGTCGCTCTACGGACAGGATCGGCTGCACTCGCCGGACTCGGCACATACTGCAGCACCGTCAAAGGAGAGCACGCAATGACGGCGTACATTCTGGGAGCAGCCACGCTGATCCTCGCCATTCTGATCGTTTGGCGGCTGGTTTCCCCCGAGTTTAAGCAGAAGAGCGAGCGACCGAAGTATCGTCTTCTGTCGGACCTGGGCATTGACCTCCACGGCGAACACTCAGAGGAGTCAGATGCTCACGAACGCAAACGCAAGGAATGAGAAGGAGATTATGCAGACATTCAATCGCAGACAATTTTTCAGTAGTGCAGCAGCAGGAATGACCGCTATGGGAGCACTTAGCACTCTCTCCCCCGCTGCCCAGGCCCAGCTGGTGTATACGGCGAAGGACTGGAAGGTCGAAGAATTCAATGAACTCGCCAAGAATCCAGCGCGCGTGAAACAGGTATATGACGTAATCTCAATCGGCGGCGGGAAGTTTCTCAACAACATCAAGAATTCCCTGAACGGACTACATTTTGGTTTTGGCGTGCCTGCGGAGCAGATCAAGATTGTGGCGGCGTTGCACGGCCCGGCAAACTTTCTTAACTTTGATGACTTCATCTGGAGCAAGTATCAAATTGGAGAGTTCTTCAAGGTGGAGGATCCGCTCACGGGCAAACCAGCTGTCAGGAATCCCTACTACCTGAGCAAGACCGGTGCGCGCCTGGAGCATGCATCGTCCGATCCAAACAACGCGGACTCGATATATCAGGACACGAGCATGCAGGCCCTGCAACACCGGGGCGTCACGTTTCTGAGCTGCCATACCGCCAGCGAAGAGCAGGCACGATTGCTGATCAAGCACAACAATCTCACGGCCCAGCCGGAGGAAATTGTGAAGGAAATGCTGGCGCACGCGCTTCCGGGTGTGCTGGTTGTTGCGTCCATGGTTGCGGCCATTGCCCTGCTGCAGACGGATGGAGGCTACTCCTACATCACCGTGGGATGAATGCGAAGATGAAGCTACTCATGACACCTCGAAGACTTTCCACACTTGCACTGTGCGCTGCACTGCTGAGCCCGCTTTATGCTCAGGAGAAGTCGCGCATTGTCCCGCCATGGGGTAACGGTGATAACAATCCTGCAACCAACAAGGGTTACGAGTTCAGGGTTCCGGACGTGGATAATGTGCCGGACCTGCATGGGAATCCCGCAGACGCAAAGCTGGTCCTGTTCATTGGCGGCAACCAGTTCTTTGTGTTGCCACAGCTTATCCAGGGCTTTGTGAAGCTGCACCCGGAACTGCGCGGGCACATCTTCTACGAAACGTTGCCGCCGGGCATACTGCGCAAGCAGATAGCCGCAGATGACACACTGACACTTGGCAACCTGACATTGCGAGTGAGACCCGACGTCTACGAGGCTGGCGCGCGCGTGTTGCAGGAGATGGAGCGTAAGGGCCAGGTTCGGGATGTAACGGAGTATGCGAGCAATAATCTCGAAATTATGATTGCGGCTGGAAATCCGAAGCATATTGCTTCGCTCAAGGACCTGGGCCGCGCGGATGTAAGGCTCTCCATGCCGAATCCCGAGTGGGAGGGAGTCGCGCGTCAAATATCAAATGCGCTGCGAAAGGCTGGAGGAGAAGCACTGGACCAAAGGGTCTATCAAAGTAAGTTGACGGATGGGAGTACGCTGCTCACGGAGATTCATCATCGACAGACGCCCATGCGCATCATGCAGGGCAAGGTAGACGCTGGCGTGACGTGGGCGTCGGAAGTTCGCTTTCAACAAAAGATCGGGAACCCAATTACGGGCATAGCCATTCCGGACGCACAGAACAGCACTGCGATTTATGCAGGTGGGGTGATGGTGAATGCGCTACATCCTGATGCGGCGCGGCAATGGCTTAGCTACCTGAAGAGTCCCGATGCGCAGGCGATGTATCGCCAGTTTGGCTTCAAGTCACTTGCAGCCACGACGAACTAATGGGAAATTACGTCATGCAGTATAAAGTTTTCAGCATCGTCGGATTGCATGCAGCGCTGGCCGTAGGGTGCGCGCTGCTAGCAGGTTGCTCCAGCAAAGTCCCGACTGCGCAATCGACGCCGGCCACCTCCAGCTCGCAACCGGAGCCCGCGCAGATGCCCGCCGGTGCCGCGGGAGATGAGATTCGGCTAGGCAAGCTGGTCTTCGATGAGACACCCCGATACGCCGCGGCCTATGTTGGAAACCGGCTCTCGTGCAACGACTGTCACCTGAAGAGCGGGACGGCCGCACACGCTGCGCCCATGGTTAACCTTGCCAATCTCTTCCCGATGTACAACAAGCGTGCAGGGCGCGTCATCTCTCTGCAGGAACGGCTGCAGGAGTGCTTCGTTCGGAGCGAAAATGGGCGGCCGCTGCCGGATGACAGCAAGGAGATGAGAGCTCTGGTTGCGTACATCAACTGGCTCTCAAAGGACGGCGTGAAGGGCAAACCGTTTGAGGGCCGCGGACTGGTGAAGCTGCCTGCGCTGAAGGGCGACCCCGCTCGCGGAAAGGCCGTGTATGCGAGCCAGTGCGCGGCCTGCCACGGGAGTGACGGAATTGGAGAGCCACCGATCATTCCACCGCTGTGGGGTAGGAACTCCTTCAACGACGGCGCGGGAATGAATGAGCCAGAAAAGATGGCGGCATTCCTTATGCCCAACATGCCGCAGAATCACCCGGGGACGCTTGCGCCGCAGTCGGCTTTCGATGTGGCTGCATTCATTCACACCATGCCAAGGCCGAAGTTCAATCAAGCTTACCGGAGATACTGAGCACACGTTTCACATGGCAGAAGAGTTTCTGGCTGCTACACCTATGAATTTGGCAGAGAATGGAGCGGGCATTCAGGATTGAGCCGAACACCAAAGCCGGGCGCATCCGACAGCTTCAATCGCCCGTTCTGCGGCACGGGCTCATCCAGCAGCAGCGGAGAAAACATTGGGATGACCTTGTCTGCCTGCGGAGCCATCATGAGGAATTCCGCGAAGGGGCTGTTATGACGCGTGATGGAGAAGTGATAGCTGTACACGCTGGAGCCATGTGGCACGACCAACACTCCTCGCGCATCCGCCATTGCTGAAATCTTCAGCAATTCCGTCAGGCCTCCGCACCAGCCCACATCCGGCTGCAGGATGTCTGCACACTCCATTTCAAGCAGCATGCGAAAACCCCAGCGCCCAGCTTCATGTTCGCCCGTGGTGACCATCATCCCCGGCGGAACACTCTTCCTCAGCGCCGCGTAGCCCCAGTAGTCATCGGGCAGGAGCGCCTCCTCTATCCACTTGAGGCCATATTCGGCGCAAGCGTGGGCAAGGCGTTGCGCATAGTGCACATCCAAGCTCATCCAGCAGTCATACATCAGCCAGAAGTCTGGACCAACGCGCGAACGCATCTCGGCGAGTAATCCCATGTTCCTGTGTAAGCCCTCCTCACCTTCTGCCGGAGCATGATGCAGCGGCAGCTTGCCGCCGATGAAGCCGAGTTGCTGGGCAATGTCAGGGCGGGCGCCTGTTGCGTAGAAACAAATCTCATCGCGCACCGCGCCGCCAATCAGGCAATAGACGGGTTCCTGACGAAGCTTGCCCAACAGATCCCATAGTGCAAGATCAACGCAACTGATGGCATTCAGCACTAGCCCTTTGCGCCCGTAGAAGATGGTGGAGAGATACATCTGGTCCCAGATGCGCTCAACGGCTGTGGGGTCGGCGCCGATGAGAAAACGCGCGAGATGATGCTCAACAATCCATGCAGCCGGCTCGCCACCGGTGGTGACGGCAAAACCGGTCACGCCGTTGTCTGCTTCAATTTCAACGACCAGCGTGCCGAGAACATTCAGGCCAAAGGACTGCCTGCTCTTTCGGTACTCGGGATACCGGGCCATGGGCGTGGCAATGTGGTCGTCGATCCAGTGGTTGCTGCCCTGGTCGTGGTAGTCGGCGCCGCCCCCCTGCGCGTAGAACGCGCGCACGTGGCGAATTTTTGTTGCTGCCATGGCGGGTCTCTGGCTCCTTTTCTGCTAGTGTGCCCGGGGGTTCCTTTGCGACGGGCGATCTTTCGTCGATGCTATCAGGGCTGCATTCAGCAGCGTGAAGGCAGCAAGCAGATAGAGCCCCGCACTCTTCGAGCGGAAATACTCATCCGCCCAGACCTTGACGTTGGGGGCAACGAGTCCGCCCAGATTTCCCATGCCGATAAGAGCAATGCCGCCTGCCGCGGCCCGGTCCGCGAGATAACTGGTTGGGAAGGTCCAAAAGAGCGGCTGCACAGCAATAAATCCGGAAACCGCAAGCGACAATGCGACGAGCGCTACGCGTGGTCCGGCGCCGGGGAAGACGAAGCTGGCGCATCCCGCCACAAGGAGAGTGAGCGCGGCAAGCGCGCGATGCGCTTGCCACCTGTCTGCAGCGCGCGGCAGGCAGTAGACCGCCGCCAGCGCACAGAGCCAGGGAATGGCAGACACCAGGCCGACTTCAAACCCAGCCGGCTTGTGCAGCAGCGCCGAGATTTCAGCAGGCAGATAGAAGATGGCGCCGTAGGTGCTCATTTGTATCAATGAGTAAATAAGCAAAAACTTCATTACGCGCAGATTGTGAAGCATGGGAAGCAAATCCGCCGGTCCTGTGGCGCGTCGGCTCTGCTCTTCCTGCGCGAGAGCTTTGACGAGCGCCGCCTTTTCTTCCGGAAGAAGCCAGGCTGCATCGCCGGGCTTGTTCTCAAGGAACCAGAAGACGAAGAGACCCAGCACAACGGCCATGAATCCCTCCACGAGAAACATCCATTGCCAGTTCTCAAGTCCCGCAATTGGATGCATGTCCAGAAGGAAGCCGGAAAGCGGCCCACCAAAGATGAGCGAAACAGGAACCGCCAGATAAAAAAGACCGAGGATCTGGCCGCGCACACGATTGGGAAACCAGTAGGTCAAATAGAGAATCGCTCCCGGGAAGAAGCCGGCCTCCATCACGCCGAGGATCAAGCGCAGCGCGTAAAACGACATGCTGCCCTGCACGAACATCGTCGCCATGGAAACCAGTCCCCATGCCACCATGAGGAAAGCCATCCACACCTTTGCGCCCACTTTGTGCAGAATGAGGTTACTGGGGAAGCCACAGAACGAGTAGCTCAGGAAGAAGAGTCCGGCACCAAGGGCATAGGTTCTCTCCGTGATGCCCACCGAGGCCTGCAACGCCTGCTTGGCAAAGCTGATGTTGGCACGATCGAGAAATGAGACAACGTACATCAACACGAGGACGGGCGCCAGACGTCTGAGTGCGCGCGCGACCGCGCGGTTCCGAGCATTTTCGTCGGGATGTCCTTCTGCAGGGGCACCACCAGCGCTGCCTTCGGATGAACCGATGAGGCCCAACGAGCGGAGAGCCGTGGCCGTGCGTGGAGCAGCCTGATCCAATGCTTGTTCTCTCTTCCGGAGTAATGATCGACGCCGCTGCGCAACTACAGTTTCGGCTGATCTGCTCTTCGTGGACGCCACTTGTAGGCTGCGACGGAGTTCTTCCAGTAGTATTTCTCTGCCGCTACAGCAGATTTCTGTCCGATATAGTTGCGGACAATGCGGAGTGTATCGGCGAAGGGCGCAACGTGGTCGCTGTTCGGCCAGTCGCTGCCGAAAATGACACGGTTCTCGCCGAAGATATTCCACAGCGCATCCAGGTGCTCGCGATAGTAGGCCGGGTCGGTGACCAACATTCCGTTCTTCACAACAGGAATCTCAGAGAGCTTGACGAAGACATTCGGTTTGTTACCCAGGCGGTGGAGGTTATTCCAGTATTCCCGCATTTCGCCTGGTGCTGTTGGCAAAGCGGCATTCGGCAGATGGTCCACCACAATTCGAAGGTCCGGTACTCGCTCGGAAACGGCGAGAATGGCACGAATCAGGCGCGGGTCAGGATTGGCGCATTCCAGCACAAGATCGGCCTGAGCTAGATCCTTGAGTCCATCCATGAAGCCTGGCTTTTCCATGTCCGCGGAAAGGTCACGATTCCACAGGTTGCCATAGCGGAAGCCGCGAAAGAGCGGATTCATCTGCAGGTGCTCCAAATCGGCTCGATAGGACGGCGTGCCAGGGACGAGATCACCGATAACACCTACAATTACGGGATGCTTTTCTGCAACACCCAGCAGCCAATCATTGTCGCTCGCCAGCGGGCTTGCCTCCACGGCAATTGCTCCCACAATGCCGAAGGGCGCGCTGAGCGGAACGTACCTTTCCGGCAGCGCAGGCTTGTAGAGTGCGGTATCAGACTTTTCGGGCCATGGCACACCGCCAGGGCGCGAGGTGTCAAAGAGATGGATATGCGCGTCGATGACGGGATGGGCGCTGGGGACCGTGCGAGGCAACGCAATGGACTGATCGGCGGCCAGCGCTCCTGCGCTGTACACTGCGAGTTTGAGTACATCACGACGCCGCATCAGCGCTCCTGTTTGTTGGGGGTCCAACGGGGATCTTTCCAAGCACACCTACTATACAGGTTGACACCGACGATTGTCGGAGCCACTCTACCGGTCACGCGCGCATGCATAGCGCGGCCGCCAGAGGCTCCGCCGATTTTATCCACAGAGTTCTGCTGTAATTGAATTGGAAGAGGTCTGAATAACCAAATTTTCGATGCACAGTTGAAGCCAATATGCTGTGCACGTTGTCTAAGAGAAGAGAAACTGCTTAAAGGGACGGACACCATGCGGTGGTAAAATCCGCATGCGTCCAATAACGCGACACCACGGGGAGAGGCTGGTGACGCCCACTGCAATCCAATGGATCGGTGCCGGACTGTTTGCGGTTGCCATCCTGCATACATTTTTCACCAGGGCCTTTGAGCGTCTGGCAAAGACTCATCCGACTCACGCCGGAATCTGGCACCTGTTTGGTGAGGTTGAAGTCGCCTTCGGCTTGTGGGCGACCATTCTGATCCTGGTGATGTTTGTTCTCGACGGCAGAGAGGCCGCGACCCAGTATATCGACGCGCGCAACTTTACCGAGCCGATGTTTGTGTTTGCTGTCATGGTGATTGCAGGAACACGACCCATCTTGCAGACCGTGACAATCGGCGCGCAGTTGATTGCTCGTGCACTTCCACTGCCGGGCAGCATGGGTCTCTATATCGTGGTAATGACCCTGGTGCCGATGCTGGGATCGTTCATTACCGAACCTGCGGCGATGACACTGGCAACTCTCATTCTTGCCGACACTTTTTTCTCCCGCAACATCACGACCCCCTTGAAGTATGTGACACTCGGTGTTTTGTTCGTCAATATCTCCATAGGTGGAACGCTTACGCCCTTTGCCGCGCCGCCTGTAGTGATGGCGGCCGGGAAGTGGGGATGGGGTATTGGCTTCATGATGATGAACATCGGCTGGAAGGCGGCGATTGCGGTGGTGGTGAATGGCTGCGGCGCCGCTTTGCTGTTCCGCAGGCAACTAGCCTGGCTGCCCAGGAAGAATGGCCGCAATGCGGAATTTACAGTACCACCCGCGCTGGTCATCGTGCACCTCGCTTTTCTTACCGGAGTGGTTATCTTTTCGCATCACGCGACTATCTTCATGGGCATCTTTCTGTTCTTTCTGGGCGTAGCTCATGCCTACCAAAGCCATCAGGACCGCCTCATCCTGCGAGAAGGACTGATGGTTGCCTTCTTCCTGGCAGGCCTTGTGGTTCTGGGAGGAGTGCAACACTGGTGGCTGAAGCCAACGCTCATGAGCCTGAGCAACAGCAAGGTATTCTGGGGCGCGATGGCGCTCACGGCCTTCACAGACAACGCGGCGATTACGTATCTTGGCTCACTGGTGGAGGGACTCTCAGACGGTTTCAAATATGCCCTGATGGTTGGGGCCGTGACAGGCGGGGGTTTGACGGTGATTGCCAACGCGCCAAATCCGGCTGGGCTTGCGATTCTGCGCGAGCACTTCGAAGACGGCGCGGTGAATCCGATTATCTGGCTACTGGCCGCCCTGCCCCCCACATTCATCGCAGCAATGGCCTTCATGCTGTTATAGGTGAGCCGATGAGCAAGATTGAATGGCATGCAATGGATGGGCCCCATGTAGCGGGTCATTTGAAAGTCGATCCAACGCAAGGGCTCTCTGAATCGGAAGCCGCAGAACGCCTGAAGGCACACGGCCCAAACGTACCCAGCGCACGGGCGGGGCGTGGGCCGATTGCGCGCTTCGTTTCACAGCTCACACAGCCCCTGGTCGTGGTGCTCATTGCCTCCGGCACGGTCACAGCATTTCTCCGCGAATGGATCGACACCAGTGTGATTTTTGGGGTTGTAGTGGTGAACGCGCTGGTGGGATTCATCCAGGAAGGCAAGGCTGAGGCAGCTTTGGCAGCCTTGGCGAAGGCGGTGGCAGCCGAAGCTACGGTGGTGCGCGAAGGCAAACGAAAAAAGCTGGACGCGTCCAAGCTTGTGCCCGGCGACATTGTTGTTCTGGCCGCTGGAGACAAGGTGCCTGCGGACCTGCGCCTGCTGAGCGGGAAGGAGTTGCGCACAGCGGAGGCCGCACTTACCGGCGAATCCACTCCCGTGCACAAACACCCCACTCCGCTGACTGCGGATACACGAGTTGCCGATCGCAGCAACATTGCTTACACGGGCACCCTGGTGGTGAGTGGACAGGGGCAGGGAGTGGTCATCGCTACTGGTGATGCCACCGAAACGGGCCTGATCTCCCGGCTGATTGCCGAGGCTCCTGATTTGAAGACGCCGCTGACGCGCAAGATGGACCGCTTTGCCCGCCACCTGCTCGTCGCGATTCTTCTGCTCGCCGCAGTGACATTCGTTGTTGGCGTGGCGCGCGGTGAATCGGTCATTGAAATGTTCATGGCCGCAGTGGCGCTTGCGGTAGGCGCCATTCCCGAGGGGCTGCCGGCAGCGATCACGATTACCCTGGCTATCGGCGTTGCGCGCATGGCCAAGCGACGGGCCATCATTCGCAAGCTGCCCGCCGTGGAAACGCTGGGCAGCACGACGGTCATCTGCTCCGATAAAACCGGCACACTCACCGAAAATGCGATGACCGTTCGCGAAATCTGGGCGGGTGGCGACACGTTCGCCGTCACCGGACACGGCTACAGCCCCACCGGCGACATCGAACTCGCCGGCCAGCGCGCGAACGTCTCTGGCGCGCTGCGTGAAACGCTGCTGGCAAGTGCACTGTGCAATGATGCGCGGCTTGTGCACGAGGGACACCACTGGACGATTACCGGCGACCCGACCGAGGGCGCGCTGTTGGTAGCAGCCCGCAAGGGTGGCCTGAATGACAGCACACTCGACTCCATCTTTCCGCGGCTGGATGAGCTTCCTTTCGATTCCGCGCGCCAATACATGGCCACGCTGCATGAAGTGGAAGGAGCCCACATTGTTTATGTGAAGGGCGCAGTGGAAAAGTTGCTGCCCGCCTCCAGCACCATGCTCGACGTGCTGGGACACGAGGCGCAGTTGAACGCGGACAGCATCCAGGCGGCCGCCACACGCATGGCAGAGCAGGGGCTGCGCGTGCTGGCCATAGCGCGCTCCGCGCTTGGCCATGGCCAGCAACTGGAGCATGCTCGTATCCGTCATGGCTTGGTTTTTCTGGGTCTCGTGGGCATGATCGACCCTCCCCGGCCACGTGCCATCGCAGCCGTCCACACGTGTCACACCGCAGGTATCCGCGTAAAGATGATCACCGGAGATCACCCCGGCACAGCCTTTGCCATTGCGCGCCAGCTGGGCATTACCAGCGACGGCGTCACGGTCTTTACCGGGCGTCAGCTCGCTAACCTGGAGGACGAAGAACTGCGCAAGGCAGCCGATGAGGCCGATGTCTTTGCCCGCGTTGAGCCGGAACAGAAACTTCGGCTCGTGCGCGCCTTGCAGGCCAACGGCGAGGTGGTGGCCATGACCGGCGACGGCGTCAACGACGCCCCGGCCCTGAAGCAGGCCGACATCGGCATCGCCATGGGCATGGTGGGAACGGAGGTGGCCAAGGAGGCGGCGGACATGGTCCTGACGGACGACAACTTCGCCACCATCGAGTCCGCAGTAGAAGAAGGACGAGGCATCTACGACAATCTCGTCAAGTTCATCACGTGGACCATCCCCACCAACGGAGGCGAGGGTTTGGTGATTCTGGCCGCTATATTCGCCGGCACCACATTGCCCATTACGCCGCTGCAGATACTGTGGATCAACATGACCACGGCCATCCTCTTAGGATTGATGCTGGCCTTCGAGCCTACAGAGCAAGGCGTGATGCAGCGGCCACCACGGCCGCCAGCGTCGCCCATTGTGGACCGCGCCCTTATCCAGCGAGTCCTGCTGGTGACGCTTCTGTTACTCACGGGCTCTTTCGGGCTCTTCCAACTCGCGCTAAGCAAGGGGCAGTCGCTTGCGGAAGCACGGACCATTGCCTCGAATGTCTTTGTAATGGTTGAAACCGTCTATCTGTTCACTTGCCGTTCGCTCGAAAGGCCGTTCTGGTCCGTCAGCATGTTTTCAAATCCGTGGGTCTGGTTTGGCAGCGGGATGATGCTCCTGCTGCAAATGGCCTTCACTTACGTTCCAATATTCAACGAAATCTTCCAGACCGCTCCCATCAGTCTTGTTGACTGGTCATGGATTGCTTTAACCGCAGCGGTTTGTGCCGCCACGGTTGAAGTAGCCAAGAGGTTCCAATCCGCTGGAGCATCCTCGTAGGAATCACATGGGGCAGAAGGCCCGGGCCGATCGCGCTACCTCATTGCGTCTGCATACGGACCCACAGGCTCTTCCGCCAGGCGGCTTTCCTGAGCTTGCAGGCTGGGAATTCCTGGGCTGTTGTTTTCAGTTGACAGGGAAAAGTTCGCGGTGATATCCATAGCGGTTGCGCAATCGATTGTGCAAAGAGGCGCATTCGATTGCGCGCACCCAGAGGCAGTGATGCCGCAGACTGTCTCAAACCGGCAACAGCTTCCCAGGAGACTAGCGATGCAAGCTATTGATGTAAGGAGCCTTATACAGGGCCTATGTGCCGGCCCTGTCTCAAAAGCCGCACGAAGCCTATGGTGGCCCGTGACCGTGCTGCTGCTGGCGCTTAGCGCACTGCCAGCACACGCCCAGTACGGAGCCAGCCTGCAGGGCTCGGTCGTAGATGCCCAAGGAGCGCTCATCCCCGGCGCCAATCTCACCCTCACCGATACACAAACCGGCCGTACCCTCACCGCACAAAGCAACACCTCTGGTGTGTACTTTTTTGGCGCGCTGGGACCCAGCACTTACAAGCTTGAGGCGTCTCGTGACGGCTTCAAGAAGAACGTGATCGACAACGTGAAGATCATCGCTGAGCAGCCAAACCTGCTCAACGTGACGCTTGAAGTCGGCGGTGCTGCAGAGACCGTCATGGTTAATGCGGCGACTGAACCGCTGATTGACACGGCGACTGGCACGGTGAGTGCAACCATCAGCCAGAATGAGATCGCCAAGCTGCCATCGTTCGGTCGCGACGTCTTCCAACTGATGCAGTTGGCTCCCGGCATGTTCGGTGACGGCTCGCAGGCAAGCGGCGGCGGCACCAACAACCTGCCCGGCAACCAAGGCCCTGGCGGCTCCGACGCGACTTCAGGCGTTTTCCAGACGGAAAACCGTCCCCAAGTCTTCGCCAACGGTGGGCGCAACGACACCAACGGCGTGTCGCTGGACGGCGTGAACATCACAAGCGTTACGTGGGGCTCAGCAGCCATCGTGACACCGAGTGAAGACTCCATCAAGGAAGTAAAGGTCGTCTCGAGCGGCTATGACGCAGAGTGGGGTCGCACCAGTGGTGGCCAGATTCAGGTGACTTCGCAGAACGGCACCAACGATCTGCACGGCACGGCTTTCTTCAAGGTTGACCGCCCGGGCCTGAACGCCTACCAGCGCTGGGACCCCAACAACAATCCGCAGCGCAACAATAGCCGCTTTAACCAGTGGGGCGGCACGGTCGGCGGACCCATCCTTCGCAACAAGCTCTTCGGGTTCTTCTCCTACGAAACGATTCGCAACCACTCTGTCTCGACGGGCGGCGGCTGGTATGACACCGCGTCGTTCGACAGCTCCGCACCCAGCGGTAGCATTTCCAACAGCTTCCTCACCATCAAGGGCGCAGGGGCTGTCTACACCAAGATCCTGGAAGGACCGAACGATTTCCACGATTGCGCGAGCATCAACCTGGTGCAGGGCGTGAACTGTAACTGGATTCAGGGGCAGGGCCTTGACCTTGGCAGACCGCTCGTCGGCGTGCCGCTGGGCACACAGGACCCCTCTTGGGCACCTGAGAACAACGGTGTATTCACGCCCGGCCTTGGCGGCGACGGCACCGGCAACTATGCCACGAACATGGACGGCAATCCCGACATCATGTATGTGGCGACCATCGGCCCGTCGAACCAGACCAACCAGCAGTTCGGTGGCCGTGTTGACTTCCAGGCCACGGACAAGGACCTGATCGCGGCCAACCTGTACTGGGTGCCCGTGGATCAGTCCTTCTATAACGGCCCGTCGCGCGACTACAACTTCTTCAACCACAACGCGAAGAACTACTCGACCGGCGCGCTCTACAACCACATCTTCTCTGCCAACATGCTGAACGAGGCACGCGCCGACATGGCCGGCTGGAAGTGGAATGAGCTCACATCCAACCCGCAGTCGCCGCTGGGCCTACCGGACGCGTACATTCCCAACAACTTCGCGAATGCCAACCTGGCGAACTTTGGCCCCAGCGTGGGCAGCGTGTTTGACCAGTGGACCTTCAACGTGAAGGACGTGCTCACCAAGGTGTACAAGACCCACAGCCTCAAGTTTGGCGGCCAGTACACACGGCTTGCCTACCTAGATGAGCCTACGTGGTTTGCCCAGCCGGGCTACAACTTCAACAACCTTTGGGACTTCCTGAACGACGCGCCGTTCAGCGAAAGCATCACGGCTGATCCGCGCACGGGCGCTCCTTCCACCTTTACCAAAAATACCCGTGGCAGTGTGTGGGGCCTCTTTGTGCAGGATGACTGGAAGGTAAAGCCGAACCTGACCATCAACGCCGGCCTGCGCTGGGATTACTTCGGTGGCATGACGGAGAAGCAAGGCCACCTGGCCAACCTCCGCTTGGGTACTGGCGCCAACACGCTCACGGGCATCCGGTTTGAACTGGGCGGTCCGGAGTTCAACGCGCAGAAGGCCAACTTTGGCCCGCAGATTGGCTTTGCCTGGAGCCCAGAGCGCAACCAGGGCAAGTTGGTCATCCGCGGCGGCTTTGGCATTGGCTACAACGGCCTGGAATTTGCCATCACCACCAACACGCGCAACAACCCGCCCTATCTGGCCAACGGCGGCTATCTGACCGGTTCGCAAATCGTCTACGGCACGGCCAGCAATCTGTACCAGTTTGGCGCGCTGCCGCCGAACCCGAACATGATCACGGCGTTTGACGCCAACAACCTGCCTGTGGCGAATGTGCAGTTGTCCGTTACGGGCTTGCCCACAAACTGGAACACAGCCTATGTGTATCGGTACTCGTTGCAGGGGCAGTATGACCTGGGCTACAACTGGGTGGCCACGCTGGGCTACGCCGGCACCACGGGCCATCACCTGCCGCTGCAGAATGACCTGAACAAGGAACTGACGCCGCAGGTGATCGCGGGCCAGATGAGCTACAACCCGAAACTGAACTTCGTTGACTGGTATGAGGCCACCGGCAATTCGAGCTACAACTCGCTGATGGCCGAGCTGCAGCATCAGTTCGCGAAGGGTTTCCAAGTGGACGCGCAGTATCGCTGGGGCAAGTCACTGGATGACGGTTCGGGCCCGTACACCATGCCGGACTACCAGTTCCTGCCTGGCTATAACTGGGGATCGTCCGACTTCGACTCCCGCAATATGTTCAAGCTGTGGGGACTCTGGTCGCCGACCATCTTCCACGGGAACAACATGCTGGAGAAACTGGCTGGTGGCTGGACGTTCAGCGGCATCATGAACTGGCACTCCGGCTTCCCGTTCAACCCGATGTACAGCAGCAATTGCTCCGTCATCGAGAACTATGACGGATGCCAGACAGGCTACCGTGCGCAAAAGTATCTGGGCGGAGCTGGAACCAGCCAAAGCACGGATACCTTCAAGAACATAAATGGCAATTTTGCGAACGGCGGCCCTGCATACTTCACCATGCCGACGCAGCCCGTCGGAACACTGTGGCCAAGCGACGGCACCGCACCCACACCCGGCGCCCTGCCTTCTGTTCCGGGCGTTGGCCGCAACGCCTTCTTCGGCCCGCGGTACTGGGACACAGACTTTACTGTGACCAAGGCCTTTGGTCTGCCGACGATGAAGGTTCTGGGCGAGAACGCACGGTTTGAAGTGCGCGCCAATGCCTACAACCTCTTCAACCAGCTGAACCTCTCCGGAGTGGACTCGGGCATTACCGATACCTACTTCGGCAGAGCGACAGGCGTGCTCGGCTCACGAACCATTGAAATGGAAGCTCATTTCAAGTTCTAAACTGCGGAATTCCCTTCCCGGAGGATTCCGCCGGGAAGGCCTAGCTGAAAAGTGCAATGCCGCCAGGAGTTCATCCCTGGCGGCATTGCTTTTGCGCTAGCGACACTATCCGAAGGCTGCATATCGCTGCGCACTGACACAACACGCATGGCGAAGATGCTGTGGAAGCAGGATGAGGTTAGGTTGAGGTTTGTGTGCCTTTAGTCGTCGGCATCGGCAGCGTACGCCGCGGGGTGCTGCGCAACGTGGCCCGTGGATTTGCGCACGATCAGCTTGGGAAGGACAGTGATGGCGGGCGGATAGGGCTGCGGCAGCTCGCCCTGAATGAGTTTGAGCAGCGTGCTGGCTGCAGCCTGCCCCATGCCACGCAAGGGCTGCTGAATTGTTGTGAGGGGCGGATTGTTGGTGGAAGCTGCCAACACATCGTCAAAGCCAAGCACGGAGACGTCCCGGGGAACGCGCATGCCTGCCTCACGCAGCGCAAGAATGGAGCCGATAGCCGTTACGTCGTTGAAGGCAAAAATTGCCGTGAAGGGCCTTCCTGTTTGCAGGAGCTGGCGCGTAACTTCCGTGCCCGGCCCCGGACCCGGCTCCGGGCTTTGCAGCTGCACCACAAGCTGGGGATCCACCGGAAGGTCGAGCACCTTGGCCTCCTCCGCAATCGCCTTCCAGCGCGGATTCGTATCCGAGCTGAAGGCCTGGCCCTTGATAAAGGCAATGTGGCGGTGTCCCAGCGACTTGAGATGAGACAAAGCCAGATGCGCCGCCTGCCTGTGATCCAGCTCGATGTTAATGACACCCTCACGCCGCCTGTGCCCTGAGATAGAGACCAAAGGTACGGGCAGTTCTTCCTCGATGGCTGTATCGATGGCGATGATGCCTTCGACGGAGCGCGTCAGCATCATGCGAGGATAACCATGCAGCAATTCCGGACGATGGCGGTGGCTGACCACAAAATAGAAGTAGCCGTCTTTCAAAAGCTCATCTTCCACACCGCTGAGAACCGCAGTCGAATAGCCTTCGCTAATCTCCGGCACGATGACGCCAATGGTGTAGGTCCGCTTCTGGCGCAGGCTGCGGGCCACTGCGTTTGCCGTGTAGCCATAGAGTGCCGCGGCGTGCAGCACGCGCTGCCGCGTCTCTTCAGCAATGCGATGCGCAGCTGCCTCGCCATTGATAATGCGCGAGACAGTGGACTGCGAGAGCTCAAGCGTTGCAGCTAGCTCTTTGAGCGTAATCGGTTTGGCTGGTGGCTTCACTCCTGATCCTGTCATCAGCATATCGTGCGCGGCACGTATGCAAAAAGAACATTGCGAGTCCCCTGCCCCTTATTGGGCGCTGCAAGGCGGTAGTGTGCACGCGCTGTTCTTTCCGTAGCGACGCCTTGCCGGGATTCTTTACGAGCCGTTCTCCCTCCAGGCAAATTAGTGCCCGGCCACCTGAATCAGTGCAAGCCCATTTACCGGAAGCGTCAACTGAAGCGTTCCATCCACAAGCGATGTTTGCTCCGGAGGAGGCAGCGCGGAGGCATGATTCATCGCTTGAATCTGCGCCTGTGTGGGATAACGTGGACTGCCCATCGCACGATAAGTAGTCATGGGATTTCCATGTGCTTCGTCGACTCGCCGGATCGCGACCCGAGCGGCTTGAGGCACACCTTTGAACCTGAGATGGAGGGTGATGGGAGCGCCCTGCGCGAGCTTGTCCATGTCAACGAGATTCCACACAGCCACCACCAATGATCCATCTTCACGCCGCGTCACAAGAACGTTGTCTGCCGGGTTCTGCAGGCGTGTGGTGCCAAGCTCGTGCAGCAGGCTGAAATCATAAAAGCTCGGCTTCTTAATCCGGCCAGGAGCGATGAGCCCGAAACCGCCGTCAAACGGCTCGCGCTTCACGCCGCCCTCTTCAAAGACGTCGTCGAAGGTCCACCAGGACATCATGTTCACAGAACCGTCGCACTGGCTGATGTCCCGTGCCAGCGCGGGGCCTACATACCAGTTGTCTCGCGCATGCAGTTCGCCATACGAGGGCACGTTCCACTCCGTCCACATCAGCGGCAGGTCAGGCATGGCCGACGCACGGATTTCGCCGTGTACCTTTTGCACAGCACGGCAGACGCGGTCGCGCATGGGAATGTCTTCATTGGTGCCGAACATGTCCTGCACGGTGTCGTCCGCGTATCCATGAGTGGAAACGAAGTCAATGGGTACACGATCTTTGCTCACATGCTCAAGGAACGCAGGAATCCAATGTGCAGCCGCCGTGGCCGGACCACCGACGCGCAGGCGCGGGCTCACGGACTTGAGCGCGCGTGCGGTGTGATCGTAGAACTCAAAGTAGGTCTGCTGCTTCGGCTCCCCTGCCCAGAAGTCAATATTCGGCTCATTCCAGACCTCGAAGTACCACTTCGACACCTCGTCGATTCCATAGCGCTCTACAAGGTGCTGTGCGAAGGCGCACATCAATGCATCCCATTTGGCGTAGTCCTTCGGCGGAGCTACATTTTGCTTGTACCAGAAGGGATGAATGGCATCACGCGCGGCAAGCTTGCGCGGCATGAAGCTGATTTCAACAAACGGCCGCACTCCGCGAGCCAGCAGCCCATCGTAGATCTGATCGACGTAAGTAAAGTTGTAGACGGGATGCCCATTCTCGTCCTCGTCGTAGACGCCCACTTCGTCATGCAGGATGGCGTGGAACCGCACGTAGCGCATTCCAATATCGTCGTGAACTTCCTGCAAATCCTTTAGGTAGTTCTCACGCAGCGCCAGCACGGCACGGCCAGAGCCGAACATCTGCTCCCAGAAATGCGGAAACGGATGGGCGGGAGCGCCGGCATCAATGGTGACAGCTGTGGGGACGGTTTGTGCAATGGCGGGAGATGCGACGCCAACGAGCGCGATTGCCAGGCTGAAGAGCGTACTGCGAAGCGAGTTCATGAGGATTTCCCTGCGTTCAATTGCGGTGTTGCTTGTGATGGACACACTACAATTGCGGATATGCGCAATCGATTGTGCACTGGCAATTCTTACCGGTCGTGCTCCTCGCCGTCAAGCGGGAAAGTGTAAACTTTGCCGCGAACGGGCAGGGCTGACGGTCGGCGCGTTAGACTCTTTGGTGCTCTGTCGCCGCCCATGCGCGTAGACCGTAACGGAGCAAGAAGCGCAGGCGCGGAGGCGAACAGATTTTGCGCCTAATCATCCAAGAGGCTTGATCATGCCCATCACGACAATCATCGAACCCTTTCGCATCAAGAGCGTGGAACCCCTTCGCTGGACGACCAGGGAGCAGCGCGAGCATCTGCTGAAAGAGGCTTACTACAACTTGTTTCTCCTGCCCGCGGACGATGTGCTCATCGATCTGCTCACCGATTCCGGCACGGGGGCAATGTCTACGCATCAATGGGCTGCCATCATGGAAGGTGACGAGAGCTACGCAGGCAGCCGCAGCTTTGACCGCTTTCGCAACTCCGTGCAGGACATTTTTGGCTACAAGCATGTGATTCCCACACATCAAGGGCGCGCAGCGGAGCGCATCCTCTTCGGTGTCGCCTGCAAGAATGGTGACGTGGTTCCAAACAACACCCACTTTGATACCACCCGCGCCAATGTAGAGTATGTCGGCGCTGAGGCCGTGGACCTGCTCATCTCGGAGGGCCGCCAGCCCGCCTTGCAGCACCCGTTCAAAGGCAACATGGACGTGGCCGCTCTGGAAGCACTAATCTCTCGCGTCGGTCGCGAGCGCATACCTCTGGTAATGCTCACGGTCACGAACAATTCAGGCGGCGGTCAGCCGGTCTCCATGGAGAACGTTCGCGCGGTGAGCGCGGTCTGCAAACGGCATGGCATACCTCTTTACTTTGACGCATGCCGCTTTGCGGAGAATTCCTGGTTCATCAAGCTGCGCGAGCCCGGCTATGAGCACAAGACGCCGAAAGAGATTGCTCAGGAAATGTTCAGCTATGGCGACGGCTGCACGATGTCCGCCAAGAAGGACGGCATGGCCAACATCGGCGGATTTCTCTGCACTAATAACGACCTGCTTGCGCAGCAGGAGAAAGACCTGCTCATTCTCACTGAAGGCTATCCGACCTACGGCGGGCTGGCAGGACGCGATCTTGAAGCCATCGCCGTGGGCGTGCAGGAAGCGCTGGAGCCGGACTACCTGCGCTATCGCATCGCTTCGACTGCGTACCTGGGCAACCACGTTGCCGCACAGGGCGTTCCCATCGTTCAGCCGCCTGGTGGCCATGCAGTCTACCTTGACGCGCGCAGCTTTCTACCGCACATCCCCACTGACCAGTTTCCTGGCGTGGCGCTGGCTGCGGAGCTTTACCTGGAAGGCGGCATTCGGTCCGTGGAGATTGGCACACTGATGTTTGCTGGCGCTGCCCAAATGGACCTGGTGCGTCTCGCCATTCCACGCCGCGTCTACACGCAAAGCCATATTGACTACCTTGTGGAAGTCATCCTGGAGGTATGGAACCATCGCGAACGCATTCACGGCATGCGCCTGACGTATGAAGCGCCGTTTCTTCGCCACTTCACCGCGCACCTGGAACCAGTCAACACGTAGGGTGCTCTGGCGGCACGCGCGCTGCGTTCACGGGGCTGTGCCGCATGCCCTACCTTAGCCTCCTGACCGCAGGCTCATCAAAATCGGACCAGCGTACGAGAGCATCCGAGCTTTTCGCAGCTGCAGCGGGCCCGCATTGCGTGGCGGGCGTCGAGCCATGGTTCACAAAGAATGCGTGCATAGAGGACTTGCGTGCCCCTGGACAACCACTGCGCATGATTTGCCGTCCTACTCAAGTGAGCATAAGAATGATTACCCGATTTCATGCGCTCGCTGCGCATGTCGCAAACAGCAATCCAACAGCCATCAAGGCCGGAATCTTCCACGCTATACTGAACTTTCGTCTTACTTAGGCCTTTTCCATGACAGCATTGGGCTTTACTCTCGTGGTCTGGACTGTCGCCACACTCGCAGGATTTCTGGGCGCGCTCACGGGTCTCGGTGGCGGCGTCATCATTGTTCCTGCTTTAACGCTCGCTCTAGGCGTTGACATCAAATATGCGATTGGGGCTTCACTGATATCGGTGATTGCCACTTCCTCCGGCGCTGCAGCTGCTTATGTCAAGGAAGGCTTTTCCAATATCCGCATCGGCATGCTGCTGGAGATTGCAACAACCCTGGGCGCTGTGGTCGGCGCCTACCTGGCCGCCTTTACCAGCACGCATCTTATTGCCATTATCTTCGGTCTGGTACTTCTGCAGTCCGCATATCAATCGCTTTTCAACGGTTCGCCGGAACTGGAGACTCCCATCCAGTCAGACGCGCTTGCCAGGCGCCTTCGGCTTGGAGGCGATTTTCCATTTAATGGCGGCAGGCAGGAATACGGAGTGCAAAACGTGCCCATGGGCTTTGGCTTGATGCTGGGTGCAGGAGCGCTTTCCGGCTTGCTCGGCATTGGTTCTGGAGCCGTGAAGGTAATCGCGATGGACCGCGCAATGCGGATTCCCTTCAAGGTCTCCACCACTACAAGCAACTTTATGATTGGCGTCACCGCCGCTGCCAGCGCGGGTGTCTACCTGAGCCGCGGCTACATTGATCCGCGCGTTGCCATGCCCGTCATGCTCGGCGTTCTGGCCGGAGCCTTTCTTGGAACCAAGGTGTTGGTACACGCCCCTGTCCGCCTGCTCAGGGTCATTTTTGGTGTCGTGATTCTGCTGCTTGCCGTGGAAATGATTCTGAATGGCTTTACCGGAAGGATTTAACGCGCATGGATGATCGTCATCTTGAAGACATCATCGGAAACCTGTTGCGAGCCGGCGTCCTGCTGGCAGCCGCCGTCGTGCTGATCGGCGGTGTACTGTACCTGATGCAACATCATGCCGAGCGGGCCAGCTACCACGCCTTTGCATTTGAAGGATCGAATGTAACTACCCTGCCGGGCATCCTGCGGTCTGCCTCGCATCTCAGCAGCGAGGGCCTCATCCAGTTTGGCCTTCTTCTGCTCATCGCCACACCCGTGGCACGCGTAGCGATGGCCGTCGCTGGCTTTTATCTGGAAAAGGATCACCTCTACGTCTGGGTGAGTCTCATCGTGCTCGGAATTCTCTTGTTCAGCCTTCTGCACGCATCGTGACCGGGCCGTAGCTGCAACGATGCTCTCTACGAAGCAAGGTCTCCGCCTTTGCCGATGTCCATGGAAGGCGCCATCGGATTCCGCTCATCTATGTACGCCTCGATCACCTTGTCGAGCAGGCCCTTGGCTTCCAGAATGAATTCCACCGCATCGCGGCCCGCTCCACAGCCGCCTGCGTTTGGCGTTATGTAGTGCGCGACCTGCTTGACCTGTTCGCGGCCGTTGGCAACAGCAACGGCAAAGCCGCATTCGCGCATCACCGGCAGGTCAATCACGTCGTCACCCACATACGCGATCTCCTCCAGCGTCACACCTTCCTTCGCCATGATGTCTCGCACGGCCTGCATCTTGAAGGACTGGCCCATGTAGACAAACTCGAGCTTCAGGTCGCGTGCACGAAGTGCCACGGCTTCCGAGATGCGCTTGGTCACAAAACCGCACTTCATCCCACCCAGCCTCGCCAGCGAAACTGCCGTACCATCATGCGCATGAAAGCCCTTCGCCTCCACAATGGTTGTCGATTGAATGCCGAAGCCCGGCTGTCCATCGTGCTTTGCCAGGTGCGCCTGTGTCTCAGCGCTTGTTGCGGCAGGGCCAGGAGCGGGCACAAGCCATAGGGTTCCATCCGTCAACACACCATCTACGTCAAAGAGAACTATCTTAATTTTGCGAGCACGGTCCTGCGCAGTCAGTGTCATGTCTGTCATTCTAACTTCGGCAGGACAGGCATCATCCGCAATGATGATACTCTGCACCGCTACGCGCGTAGGCACTCGCACCCCGTCGCAGCGCCAACATTGGTCATTCTCAGGCAAACCGGGAATTCAAAGGCCCCTCCACCGCACCATCGAGAACGTGCGCTTTGACTTTCAGCACTTGCATGATTTTTTTCTTGCATTTACGTGGCGAGCATGTTAACCCTTATGGCAATAACTATTTGGTAGCTACCCGCAGCTCGACCAGCCGGCAGCTGTCACAAAGGACCCTTCTTATGATGAAGATTGGCACCATCATCCGCGCGCACAGGCTCCAGAAGGGGCTTTCGCAAGGGGATATCGAGAAGAAGACGGGGCTTCTGCGTTGCTACCTTTCCCGCGTGGAGAACGGCCATACCGTGCCATCGCTGGATACGCTGTCAAAGATCGCCTCTGCTCTTGATCTGCCCATTGCAAACTTCTTCTCCGACGACTCACTGGGACGACAGCTCAACACGCAACGGCTCTCTGACGACGAGCTGCGTTTCCTTACGCAGATTCGGCGCTACTCCGCCAACCTGAGCGAGAGCGACCGCAAGCTCCTCCTGGCGATGGTCAAAAAGTTTGCCGCTACGGCGGTGCGTTGAGCGCGCTCTGAAGCGCTAAAAAAGGCAACTGGTGACAAGCCCCTCTGGCGACCAGCTGTCTTTGTCTTTTTCAATTTTGAAGAGGCTAAACGTCGTTGCCGAGGTGGAAGATTGGCTCCACGCCATGTCCGCCGGTCAGCAACGCCTGTTCTTCATGATCCTCAAGCGGCTTGTAGTTCTGAGCCACGTCCATTGCGAGCCTGAAATACTGCTCGTCACCGGGCGGTATCGCAGCCGTGATTGGATGCCCCAGGGTCCATCGCAACCCAAGCGATGCCTCGTGAGGGAACGCGGCCGGCTGGTACCAGCACTTTGGCTGTGGATGTTCCTTCATACCCGTGGGCCACACAGTTTTTGCCATGCTCTTCAGCGCCAGGATGCCCATCTTCTTCTCCTGCGCCATCTTCAGAATCTGCGGTCCAAAGCCCGCTTGGGTAAACAGAACCCAGTTGAGTGGAAACAGAATCGTGTCGAAGTTATAGCGTTCCATCGCGGCCACCGCAGTCTCTGCGGAGTGCACTGAGAAGCCGATGTAGCGAATCTTGCCCTCTTTCTTTGCAGCCTCCATCGTCTCCATTGCACCTCCCGGGCCCAGTACCGTATCCAGGTCCGTCATTTTGGTCAGTGCGTGGAACTGGTAGAGATCGAGATGATCGGTCTGGAGCAGCCGCAACGATTCCTCAAGCTGTTTGCGCGAGTCCTCCTTTTTGCGGCCCTCCGTCTTGCACGCCAGAAAGCAGTTCTTGCGATACGGCGCCAATGCCGGGCCAAGCCGTTCCTGCGCATTGCCATAGCTCGGCGCAACGTCAAAGTAATTGATGCCGCGATCGACAGCCTCCGCCACGATGTTCGAGGCCTCGCCGGTTGTCTCATTCATCACAACAATACCGCCGAACCCAATGATGGACAGCGATTCGCCGGTTCTGCCTAGTGGACGGCGCGCAATGGGGTTGGAAGATGTCTTGGCTGATGCGGGCAGTTGGCTGCTGGATGCCACAGCAGCCGCCGTAATTGCGGCCGTCTTGATAAATTCGCGGCGTTCCATTGTAGATATCTTCCCGGGCAGAGACTCACGGCGCACAGCGCACGCAGACATTTTCGCACAAGGCCGTAATCAGCGGCGAATGCGCCTTGGAGCTTGCTCTCACTCGAACGAAAATGTGGAGAAGATCAACCAGGGAGTTGTGCAAGGAAGAATCCGAACAAGACCAGCAGACCAACAAGCATGCCTATTGCGATACGACGGCGGGTTTCAAACAGCTTGCGCGGCGAACCCAGCCTAGGAACCAGAGGCGCAGCAAACAGCAAGCCGGAGGTGAAGCCGCCCAGGTGTGCCATGTTGTCGATCATGGGTCCCGCGCCCACAACACGCGACCCGAAGCTGATGGAAAAGCCCAGCACAAGATTGATGGCGGCGAAGTAGATGACGGACTTTCGCAGTCTGCGCAGTTCAAACGGCGGCACAGGCAGGCGACGCGACTTCAAGAGCACAATCAGTGCGCCTGCAATGCCGAAGACCGCGCCGGAAGCGCCAGCACCCACGGGTCCATAGTCCACCATGCCTAGGGCGCTGCCCGCGCTGTGATACCAAATCCAGTTCACAAAGGTGGAAAGTAGATTACCGGCGGCACCCGTTAAAAGGTACACGGCAATCACGCCCGCGGAGCCGAGCAGCGGTTCAGCCAGCAGGCTCAGGTTCCACAGGCACCACATGTTCAGGCCAAGGTGGAGAATGCCCACATGCACAAACATGGCTGTAACGATGCGCCACCACTCGCCGCCTGTCAGCACCGCACCGGCATTCCCCGCGCCCCACTGCAGCAGTTGCTCAGCGTTGGGACTCGCAGGGCTCACTCCACGCAACACCATGGCTGCGAACACAAGGCAATTGATTCCCACCAGCAAATACGTAGCCGGAGAAACCGCCCATTGCGGTCGCCTGCGCACTGGAGGATGCGGCGCACCTTCACCGGGTCCCGGAGGCAGAATCTCCGGTTCAGGAACGTGGGAATAACTGCCCATATCTTCAATCGTAATGCATTTTCAGACTATGAACCGGTGCATAACTCCTGATTGCCTCATTCGCGAGAAAAGACTCCTCCTGCGATCATTAGCAACATTCACGCACTGCCTGCCCCAAAGCAGTCCACCAATTTTCGCTAAACGGTCACATGTCACCGCCTTCTCTGGCCAGTGGTTGTAGTCTGGAATATGGCCTGTGCCGCCGGCTGTGCTCTTCGTGGGCGCTAACAAGGCAGGGCCCTCAAGGAGCAGAACATTGGGTACGGAAAAGCGGATTCGGCGCGCGCTGCTGAGTGTTACAGATAAGACCGGGCTGGTGGAGTTTGCCCGTACACTGGCGGAGTTTGGTGTGGAACTGGTCTCCACCGGCGGCACAGCGCGCGCATTGCGCGAGGCTGGCCTGGGCGTGCAGGACATCAGCGACCTTACCGGATTTCCTGAGATGCTGGACGGCCGCGTAAAAACCCTGCACCCACGCGTGCATGGCGGACTGTTGTATATTCGCGGCAACGCGGAGCATGAAGCAGCCGTGGCAGAACATGGCATTCAGCCCATTGATATGGTTGTCGTCAATCTCTACGCTTTTGAAAAGACCGCTGCCCAGCCCGGCGTGGCCTTCGGCCATCTCATCGAAAACATTGATATTGGCGGGCCTTCCATGGTGCGCTCCGCCGCCAAGAATTTCGAGGACGTCGCCATTGTCACCCGCGTGGCCGACTATCCGGCTCTTTGCGAGGAGCTAAGGTCCACGCATGGCTGCCTGAGCCGCGAGACGCGCTGGCGCCTGGCTCGCCAGGCCTTTGCTCTCACGGCAGCTTACGACACGGCCATTGCCAATACGCTGGACCAGATTGGCGAAGCGCCGGCTCCCGAGCTGCCTGCTGCGCCCGACACAACGGCATTTCCCACAACTTTGCGCATCCACTTTCCCCTCGCTCAGACACTGCGCTACGGAGAAAACCCTCACCAGCGCGCCGCGCTGTACGCGGATGGTACGGGCCGCGGCATCGCTGGAGCGACCCAGTTGCAGGGTAAGGAGTTGAGTTTCAACAATCTTGTGGACCTAGATGCCTGCTGGGAGCTTGCACAGGAGGTTGACGAGCCCATGGTGGCCATCATCAAGCACACCAACCCATGCGGAGCAGCCACAGGCAGCACGGTCCTTGAGGCCTACCAGAAGGCGCTGGCCTGTGATCCCGTCTCCGCCTTTGGTGGCGTCATTGGCATCAATCGCCCCGTGGATGGGGAAGCTGCAGAGGAAATCGCCAAGCTCTTTGTGGAGGCCATTGCTGCGCCTGCCTTCGCACCTGATGCCCGTGAGCGCTTTGCCAAGAAGAAGAACCTGCGCCTTGTCGAAGTGCAAGCCGCTCCACCCCGCCCCGTGGTCAAGCATGTCTCCGGCGGCCTGTTGTTGCAGGACGCCGATACAGGCCGCGTGGCCGAGAGCGAGCTGAAGGTCGTCACCTGGCGCCCTCCGACCGCGGAGGAGATGCGCAGCCTGCTCTTTGCCTGGCGGGTCTGCAAACACGTCAAGTCCAACGCCATCGTCTATGCGCGCGACGGCCAGACGGTCGGCATTGGCGCGGGGCAAATGAGCCGTGTGGATGCCGCCCGCTTCGGCGCGCAGAAGGCGATCCTGCCGCTGCAAGGCACTGTGGCCGCTTCTGACGCCTTCTTCCCCTTCCCCGATGGGCTTGAGGCTGCCGTTGCAGCCGGTGCCACCGCGATCATCCAGCCGGGCGGGTCCGTAAATGATCAGGATGTCATCGACGCCGCCGATAAACTAGGTGTAGCCATGGTCTTTACCGGCATGCGCCACTTCCGCCACTGAAGACTGCGCGTGGGGGTTGATGCAGTCGTTGCATCACCCCCCCTCAGGCCCTCACAGACTGTAGTGACATAGATGTTCGCTCACGAGGCTCTCGCCATCAGAGTCGGTCCATCCGCTGGTTACCCGAAATTGCCGCAATCTGCTGCTGAACCGCGACAAATCGCAGGTAAAATCGTCTTTAACAATAGACAGGTCGGCCCGGCCACCTGCCTGCTAGGCTTTGTTTGCCGTCCGGGATCAATATGAGGACAATGGACCCGGCTTGAAAGGCATGGAATCCCCAAGGATGAAGAAAACAAAGACAATTCTGCCTCCTCTCTGGCTCGCATTGGCTACTGCAAGTGTGGCTTCTAGTTCGGCCATGTATGCGCTCCCGCAAAGCGCATCGTCAACGGCACCCTCGGGCGTTTCCGCTCCCAACTCCGCCAAGTCTGCTCCATCAAACCCTACAGATCCATCTGGTCAAGTCGACCGCACCAAAGCCTATTTCCACGCGGCCATGGCGGGTATCTACGAAGAGCAGGCAATGGATACCGGCAGCCCCGAGTATGTTGCTCATGCTATTGAGGAACTAAAGGCTGCCCTCAGCATCGATCCCAATTCACCAGCGCTCAACAATGAGCTTGCCGACCTTTACTTCCGCACGGGCCGTACCCATGAGGCCGAAGCCACAGCGCGGAATCTCCTGAAGACATCTCCAGACGACCTTGACGCACACAAGCTGCTGGGACGCATCTATCTGCGTCGGCTTGGCGAGGCACAGAACTCCGTTTCTTCAACTTCTGCCAGCGGCAATGCACTGGATCTTGCCATTACTGAGTTCGAGAAGATTGTCGAGCTGCAGCCCAGGAGTGTTGACGACCGCATGGTGCTTGGACAGCTCTACAGCGTCAGGCACGACACCAAGAAAGCTGAAGAGGAGTTCAAAACCGCGCAGAGCATTGATCCTGACTCCGAAAGCGTGGTTCTGAATCTTGCTCGCTTGTATGCTGAAAGCGGAAATATTTCCCAGGCAGCTCAGGTAATCGAGGCCGTCCCTGAGTCGGACCGGACGAGCAAGATGGAATTTGCTCTAGGCGCAGCCTACGACCAGTTGAAGAAGCCGAAGGACGCCATTGCCGCCTACACGCGCGCCTCGGATATGGAGCCAGGCGACGTACATGCGCTGAATGCCCTGGCGCAGGCACTTTTAAATGACGGCCAGTCGGATGAAGCACTGAAGGTCTACAGCAGCCTTGCCCGAATCAACCCAGATGACGTGGATCCGCTGATTCGCATCAGTGAAATTCAGCGACGTCAGGGCAAGTATGAAGATGCTCTAGCTACGATCGACAAAGCGGTCCAAAAGGCCCCAGATTCGCTGGAAGCTGGGTATAACAAGGGGCTTCTGCTCGATGTCCTCGGCCGCTATGACGAAGCCGCAAAAGAACTCGAACATATGGTAGACCTCACGTCACACGCCAATGGGGCCTACACGGCACAGGAAAAGAACAATCGTGGCGTGTTTCTGGAGCGGCTTGGCGCCGTGTACCACGAGCAGAACAAGACGGACTTGGCCATCGCCACCTACCAGAAAATGATCGACCTGGGCGGCGATCAGGCGCAGCGCGGATATCAAGGGCAGGTTGATGTTTATCGCGACGCCAAGATGTTCGACAAAGCTGTCGAGGTGGCACAAAAGGCCGTTGCGGCCAACCCGAAGAGCAACGAACTCAAGCTGATGCTCGCAGGCGAGCTTGCCGATCAGGGCAAGCCAGATGAAGGCATCGCTCTAGCCAAGAGCCTGCTCAATAACCCAGACAAAAACAAAGATCGCATCGTCTGGCTCGCTCTCGCTCAGATCGATACTCGCCTTCGTCGTTGGAAGGATGCGGAAGAAGACCTAAATAAGGCTGAGGCACTCACCACCGACAAGAAGGACGACCGCATTTATCTGCTCTTCCTGCGCGGCGCATGGTCTGAGCGTCAAAAGCGCTATGAGCAGGCTGAGCAGTACTTCCGCCAGGCGCTCAACCTCGATCCCTCCAATTCCATGGTGCTCAACTATCTGGGCTTCATGCTAGCGGATAGAGGCTCCAAACTCCCTGAAGCTCTCAAGATGATCCGCAAGGCGGTTGAGGAAGATCCCATGAACGGGGCCTATCTCGATTCGCTCGGCTGGGTCTACTTCAAGCTGGGACAGTATGAGCTAGCCGAGGAAAATCTCCGTAAGGCCGTCGAGCGCGGCCAGACTGACCCCACGGTCCATGATCACTTGGGCGATCTTTATGAAAAGACGGGGCGCATTCGCCTCGCTGCCGCACAGTGGGAACTGGCACTCGCAGAGTTCTCCAAGTCCGCTTCGGCAGACGTGGAGCCGTCCGAGGTCGCCAAGGTGCAGCGGAAGCTCGAGAGCGCCCGCGTGAAGCTGGCAAAAGAAGATAGCATCTCTGGAACGCCTTCCAAACCGGAGTAGCAGCTTCTCCAGCTACGCACAAAAAGCAACGGCGGCACGTTCCATCAGGAGCGGCCGCCGTTGCTTTTACAGCCCAGGGGAGGGAAAATTCAGATTCTTCCGGCTAGGCTACCTCTGCAAATGGCTTTGAATCGGCAGCGGTAACGGGAACAATCTCCTGCGCTGGCTTTTTGTGTGGCACCATCGATTTCTTTGCAAAAAAGACCTCATCCATCATGATGCGCGCATTGCCCTCCAGGTCGAGAAAGCCTGCGTGCGACTCGCGGCACAGTGCCTGAGCCTCTTGCGAGAGCCTTGGAGCAATAAGAACCGGTGTGATCCTGCCCTGCACATGGCGCACATGATCGCCAAGCTTACGCAGGGCAACTCTTACCTGGCGAACGTCGCCGCTCGCCTTCACCTTACACACAAGCAGGCGGCTATGGCCATACACCTCGATGTATGCCAGAATGTCGCCCTCACCAGCCGCATTCGGCAGCGTCAGCTTAATCTCCCGCAGCTTGATTGCGGATACCTGCTGAAACAAGTCCTTCAGCGCTTCAATGGCTTGGATTGCCACAGACTTCGCCATGAACATCTCTCTCTTTTCCTCGTCAACGATTTTGACGCCTCCCCAGAGTGGAAGGTAGACCGTTGCGATCAAGATTTATTGCGTCCATTGGGCCTGTCCAAAGTGGGCTGCAGTCACTCGCTCGGGGAGGAGTTGCTGGGGCTCTTCACCCTCATCTTAATCTTGCGCAATCAGCCGCGATTGCGTGTGTCGTCATGTGTCGCGCACATCGCGCCTGGACATCGATGACGATCAACCAGTGCTACGCTGCAGAAACTTCCGCGGGGCGAAAGCGCGCTTGCACTCGCTCTGGAGCTGGTCGCAGCCGAAAACAATTCTTGCCGGATGGAATCATCGCCAGAGGGATGGGCGCTTGACCTGGCCTGTGGTTCCCAATCTTGAAGTGCAGCCACTCGCACAGACGAGGATCCTTGATTTCAGCCTGTCCTTCCCAAAACTCGGGTGCCAGCCCACATTGAATCTGCAAATGGTCAAGTTGCAACTCGATGACATCGACATGCTTTGGAAAATAGCGCTGCACGTTCTTCTGGCCGACCTCGAGTCCGGTAACCTCGCACCCTTTGCATTGAGTCTTTACCACCATGACTTACCCTCATTCCATCGTTGGATAGACGCAAATCGAATAGCACAATTCAGGCAATCGCTAATGTAAATTCAGTTGTTATGTCTGAGCGATTCCAAGCTAGAAAACACCGTTCGCGACTTAGTTATCGTGCGCTGTTTTTGATGACATGTCAAGCTCTGGATTGCTAAATAACCGCATAATTACAGAGGCATTTCATATAGATGACAGCGTCGTCATTTAGGAACGCAGCCGGGGATTGGATTAGCCAAAGTTAGGTATGAAAACACTCACCATGCAAGGTTGCAGATTAATCGATTCAGTAATTCAATTTATTAACAGGAAATGGTGGCGAGTAACTTGTAATGGTGCAAACTGGAAACCGTTTTCACGCACAAAAAGCGGAGCGCGGCGAGATCTTCGGCCCGCCGCGCACAGTAATACGCCTCTACTTGTTGCCCGCCGCTGCCGCCGTGTACAGGTCTACGTTGTCCTTGTCCACGAGTGTCGTACCCGTATCGACAAACACCGGATACGGGGAAAAGAAGTCTGCGGCGAAGTCCTTCCCAAGCTGGCTCGGTGGATCGTGGAAAATCTCGTCCAATGCTTTCAACCCATAAAATCCCATGGTGAACGGCTTCTGTGCGACCGTCGAATCGATGGTTCCTGCCTTAATGCCGTTTAGCGTATCCTGGTTCGCATCCCATGCAATCAGCGTGCGGTCATTCGCATTGATGCGCTGTATAGCATCAGAAACAGGTTTACCGCACGCCGATTCGAGGCAGACAAACCCATCAATCTTCTTGGGTCCAGTCAACGCGAGCATTTCCTGCGCCTTATCAAAGGCAATTCGCGGATCACTCTTCGTGTCGATAACATCCACTATTTTGATACCGGCGCGATCGCTCAATACGTCCTTGAAGCCCTTGAGCCGTTCCTCAGTGTTTGGCTGGCCTGCAAGCGTAAAGAAGACTACGTTCCCTTTGCCACCTAATTTCTCGACCAAGCGGCGCCCGCCCAACCTTCCGGCTTCCAGGTTGTTGGTGCCAATGAAATAAAGCCGCTTGCTTCCCGCCGAGTCGGAGTCCATGGTAATCACTGGTATCCCGGCTTCAACCGCTGCATCAATTTCCGATTGGATCAATCCCACATCCGAAACCGAAATCAGGATGCCAGCTGGCTTGGCAGCAACCGCCTTTTGCAGTGCCGCCAATTCAGCCTGGGGATCGTAGTTTGCTGGACCTTCAATCCTGGCTGTGACCTTGTACTTTGCAGCGGCTTTATTAAATCCGCTTTCTGCTGTCTGCCAGTACGGCAACGACCTGTTCACTGCCACAAGATAGTACACTTCCTTCTTGGAATGCCGGTTGCACCCAGCAGTAAGCGCAACCGTCAACGCAAGCATGGCCAACGCAATCCGCCTAAGTCCTGTCATGCTCCCTCCACGGTCCAGATGTGAAAAGTCATGGGGCGCCCCGAGGATTTCGCCCCCGCATGCGCCCCTTGAAAAATTCCGGCAGGATGGTACTCCCGTATGCCGCGCGTTGTCCAATGCCTTCTGTGGGGCCACATTGGGCGCTCCGGTCCCGTCGGGAAGCGGCCAATCCCGCAGATCCCGGCCACTTTGGGGTATAACCAGAACGAAGGTTATCTTCGTCATCCATGCGTGAGGAACCCAACTCGGCGCCGCTGCCGCCCGCAATTGCAGTGGACCCTTACGGTGAGATGGGGCAGCGTGCCTGCCCTGAGCCGCCCCATGCCTATCGCACGCCGTTCGCGCGCGATTCCGCGCGTATTCTGCATGCGCGCGCCTTTCGCCGTATGGCCGGTAAGACGCAGGTCTTTACCCGCCTTGCCAGCGATCCGCCCGGCGACCACTTCCGCAGCCGCTTAACGCATACGCTGGAGGTGGCGCAGATCTCTCGGACCCTGGCGCGCGCGCTTGGGCTGAATCCAGAGCTTGCCGAAGCCCTGGCGCTCGCACATGACCTCGGCCATCCACCCTTTGGCCATGCGGGCGAGCGGGCGCTGGACAGCGCTCTGGCGGTCCACGGCTTGGGCTTTGACCATAACCTGCATGCGTTGCGCATCGTCACCTGGTTCGAGGAACGATATGCAGCCTTTCGCGGCCTCAACCTAACCCTCGCCGTACGCGAAGGTATCATCAAGCACTCCTGCGACTACCACCCTGCCATCCATCCCGAGCTTGCAGAGTATTTCCTTGACCAGAAGCCGCCGCTAGAAGCCCAACTGATTGATCTGACTGATGAAATTGCCTATCTGACGGCCGACCTTGACGACGGCCTGGACTCCGGTATCCTCACCGTAGACCAAGTCCGGGAAGACGTGCCCCTGTTTCGCGTGTTTTATGATCGTGTCCTTGCAGAGTTCCCGGCGGTCCCTTCCAGAATCACGATCTACGAAGCACTGCGCCGCGTTCTGAACGCGCTGGTCACGGACCTTATGCAGGAGGTTATCCGCCGGGTAGCCCTGCTTGGAGCTACAACCCTGGCCGACATCCGTCGCGCGCCGGAACGCATCGCCAGCCTCAGCGCTACCATGGAGGCCGAGCGGGCTACCGTCAAACAATTCCTCTACGACAACTTCTACAACTCACCCGCGATGATTGAAGCTCACGAACACGCTTCGCAGATTGTGGAAGGCTTGTTTGCCCTTCTAGTGGCAAACCCCGATCTCCTCCCCGAAGGCCACCGTGGCGAAATTGCCAGCGAGGGCCTGGCACGCACTGTAGCCGACTACATTGCCGGCATGACCGACAGCTACATCGAGCTGCTATGGGAGCACCACAGCGGCCGCTGACTCATCTTCAGAGAGGTTTTACCAGACGCCTTATAGCCCCAGGTTAGTACGGCCAGTTGAGAATGCCTACCTTCCCCAGCACAAATACGGGGCCGCACTCTCTCAACATGGCGTACCGCCTATTGCACTGCGCCCTGCGGGCGCAACCTGCGCAGGTCCATAGCGCATTCAACAGCGTTCTGCGCGAACAGGCGCAGATTATCCGCCGCTGCCCACAGCCAAAGCCGCGTCGTCTCAGCCGGATTGCTGCCCGGTTCCGGATGCAGGCGGACCAACACGTCATTCTGCCCCGTAGCCGCAAGGTTCGACGGTGAATCCGTGTCTTCCAGCACGAGGTCCAGATGCTCGGCGCTGAACGCCTCTTCCAAGGCGGCAATCGCCACGGGCCGATCCAAATCAACCACCATGGAAAAGGTCAGTCCGTGAAAGACCGGCGCATGAATCGCCTGCACGGACACCGCGGGCCAGCGATTTCCAGTGAGCGCTGCCAGATGCCTGCGCACGCGCGCCTCGACAGCCGCAAGGTTGGCCTTCGCGCTCTCCCCGAGTCCGGAGAGAAGGTTGTACGCTACCTGAGCGTCATAATTCTCCCTTGGCAGTCCCTGAAAGCTCAGCAGGTTCACCGTTTGTTGGTGCAGTTCATCCATGGCGCCACGCCCAAACTCACTTGCCGGTAGCAGCACAGTTGCAGCAGCCATGCGCACGGGAACAACGTGCTGCAACTGCTGCATGAGGACTGCCAGCGCCAACGCCGCCGGATGAGCGGGTACCACGGCTGGCGTAAACAGGTCGGCGGAGTCTGCCTCTGGACCAACCCACGGAGCCCGCACCAGCACACCAGTTTCCTGGTCCAGCACGCCGGAAAGGTCGAGCACCGTTGACCCAGCCCGCAGAGCATGGCGCCAGTGCTTTCGCGTTAACTCTGCGCTGCCACAAAAGAAGGTGAAATCAATATTTTCGAAGGACTCCTCTGCAATGGGCTGAACAAAGGTGACCTCGTCTCCTAGCTGCTCCAGCTGACCTTGCGCATCCTCTTCATCCAACAGGACAATGCTGGCCGCAGCCAGCGGCGAATCCGCAAGGGCTTCCTTCAGCTCCTTGCCCAGCAGCGTTGAGGCACCGGCAATGGCAATCTTGTACACGTTCATCCTTTGCTTGATTTGTAAATGATCTACGACGGCCTCATCTGGCCCTGTTCCGGCGCTGGCGCATCGTCTAAGCCCGTCGGTCTGCGGCGACGGCGGCGCGACCAGGAATATGCCGCGCGCGCCCAAATGCCGGAAAACATATATAGCAACGCCACAACAAAAAGCACAACCTGCGAGTATCTGAGCATGGCATAGAGCACGATGGCCATTAACAGCAGTAGTTGGAACGGATGCCTGCGCGTGAGATTGATTTCCTTGCCTGACCAGAAGCGCCACGTGCTCACCATCAGGAAACCCGTAAAGCCCACCAGAAGAAGCCACAGAATCCCAATCCACCATGCCTGCACGGGAATGCCGTAGCAGAAGTGTACGGTTGATGCCAGCAGGCCGGCCGCCGCGGGAATCGGCATACCCACGAAATACTTCCGCCCCGGCCGCCCGGGATTCCTTGGCTGGGCGTCGGAACTGATATTGAACCGCGCCAAACGGGATGCTCCGCCAATCAGATAAAGGAAGCAGAAGAATGCTCCAGCCTGGATCAAGTGTTGGCGCAAGTGGGCGTCGATTGAGTCCGGCAAGAAGTGAAATCCCCAGATAAAAGCCAGAAGACTTGGCGCCATGCCGAACGTGATCACATCCGCCAGGGAATCCAGTTCCTTTCCAAAATCACTGCAGGTGTTCGTCAAGCGGGCAATGCGGCCATCCAGCGCGTCAAACGGTATGGCGAACAGAATGGCGATGGCTGCCCAGTCCAGGTGCAATTCCGCATTGCCACTGATCGCCGCAAACGTCTGAGTAATCGAGAAGTAGCCAGCCCCGATATTCCCGGCTGTAAAAAACGAGGGCAGCAGATACATGCCCCGGCGCAACCGGGCTTTCGCGTCAGCCCTCGCCGGACTCAACCCGCTTCCGTTCACGCGCTTTTGCTCCCCGGCATGGCCGCCAGAACACTGGCGCCGCCGCGTACGCGCTGTCCCGGCTTTACGCAAAGCTGAGCATCGGCCGGAATAATCACATCCACGCGCGAGCCGAACTTGATGAGGCCCACGCGCTGCCCGCGCTCCACTCGATCGCCTTCCTTGTAATCAAAGACTATGCGCCGCGCAAGCAGGCCGGCAATCTGCTTGAAGGTGACCTCAATCCCCTCTCCCCGGACGGTCACAATGTTCTGCTCGTTCCGGTCTGCGGACGCGGGATTCATCGCATTGAGATAAAGGCCTTTTTGATAGCGAACCGAGGTGATAACGCCGGCGATAGGCGCGCGATTCACATGCACATCGAAAACGCTGAGGAAGATGCTGATGCGCTGCCGCTCACCCTCGGGAGTCGCGAGGGAAATCGTCTCCGTCACCAGACCGTCCCCCGGAGACACGATCAAACCCGCGCTTTGGGGAATTGCACGCTCAGGGTCGCGGAAAAACCAGAGAAAGAACGCGGCCAGCAATACCGGCACAACCGCCCAGACCCAGCTGCCCGTGGCCCATGCCACTGCTGCAGCCACCACCAGCAGGCTCAAACCGTAAATATAACCGTCACGAACCATTGTCCCTAACGATTATACGGTTGAATTTTCCCCGGGACGAGATAGCAAATACACACCTCATCTCGAAAGGCCCGCGGGGCCATCAAGCCACCACTTGCTTTAATCCTGCCAAGACGCTGGAAGCGCTACACCGTCGCTGCGGCTCGGTGTTCCAGCGCGTAAATCAGATCCTTGGCATGCAGTTTCAACTTCTTCAGGCGTATCTCTTCGAGCTGCTCATCCGCGGAGAGATACGGCTTTTGAAGCAGTTCTTCCAAACGCTGAGCGTATCGACGGTGTTCTGCGTGCAGGCGTTCGATTTCCTCGCTCAGCGTGGAATCCTTTATCTCATCCATCAAGCACCTCCGTGGTCTTGAAACATTTACATATAGCTCCGCCGCGTACTACACGGCAAGCGGCAAGTAATACGAAATCGGTTTCAGGCTGTGGATTTCGGTGATTTAGCCATTCATGTATGATGTGCATCACAATCAGCCAGGCCTGATTGGCCTAAGAAAGCGCCAGCCACATCAGAACTGCATCTTCAATTGGATCAGCGTAGTACCGAGGCCGACGACCGGACGCTACAAACCCGACGGCACGGTAAAACGCAAGCGCCTTTTCATTGGACGCACGCACCTCCAGAAGCGTCACGGCTGTGCCCTGCCGACGCAGTTCGTCAGCCAGTTTCGCGAAGAGGACCCTGGCGATGCCACGTTGCTGGTACGGCTCCGCTACGCAGATCGTCTCCAGTTCAGACTCGGGCGGAGTAAAACTGGCGACTGTAAATCCGGCGATCATGCCTGTCAGAGGATCCGCAGCCACCAGCGCCACGCGCTTCGGCATAGCCCCCTGGTCCAACGCCGCCAGGTAAGCTGCCCGCCCCCAGTGCGGAGCCTGATCGAGGCTTGCAGCTATCTCCACCACCTGGTCGAGATCCCTGGACACCATGGGACGTATCCTGACCGGCACGACTTCACTACTCATGCGCTCCGCGACTCCTTTGCCGCTGGGTCCCCGAAAATCTCGGCATCCGAGCGCCGCAAATAGTGCCCATCCAGTAGCGCACGGTCGGCAAACTCTCCCGCTTCCACCCTCGTCGCGGCAAACTGCAACGCGTCCGCTGCCGTGGGAGCCTCCAGCCGCACCAGTTCCGCATCGGTCCAAGCCTCGGCCAGCAAGGTGGCCGCGCCGTCCTCACACACGGCAATAGTGCCGGCAGGCCGTGCAATCTCCGCAAGTTCAGCCGCGCCCGCAAGCATCTCCTGTGCTTCTGAACCTTGGCGGCCCAGTCGCAAAAAAACCTCGTGCCGATGCGCGTCCAATGCAGCGGCGTCCGTTCCGCCCTTGCTCGCCAACACAGCAAGACGCGAAATGGCGACAATCGGAAGATCTGCCGCTTCGGCCAATCCTTTGGCGGCACTCAGGCACACGCGCACGCCAGTAAAGCTGCCCGGGCCTTGCACGGCTACAATTGCCACCAAATCCTTGAGGTCGAAGCCGTGGCGGGCAAGCAATGCACTGATCCCGGCAAGGAGCGTAGTGGAGTAGGTGCGCCCCGCAAGCTCGATCTGGCCAAGGATTTCCACCCGCTGCCCAGCGAGCAGCCCCAGGGCGACAGAGCCGGAGGGCCCGCAGGTGTCAATGCCGAGCAGCAGTAGAGGTTTCTGCATGGTATGCCGTCAGGCTCCCGCCAGTGCCTGATCCAGGTCGGCAATCAGGTCTTCCTTGTCCTCAATGCCGATGGAGAGACGGATGGTTCCCTGCGTAATGCCGGCTGCCTCGCGCTCCGCATCGCTCAGGGCCGCATGAGTCGTTGTCGCTGAGTGTGAGGCGAGCGACTCCACACCGCCAAGCGACTCGGCGTTCAGGAATATCTTCAGTGCGCCCAGGAAGCGCCCTGCCGCCTCGCGCGATCCGATGTCGAAACTCATCATGGACCCGAAGCCCTTCTGTTGCTTCGCCGCCAGCGCATACTGCGGATGGCTCTTCAGTCCCGGGTAGGCCAACCGGCTCACCTTGGGATGTGTGGAGAGAAACTCTGCCACGGCGCGGCCGTTTTCCTCGTGCTGCTTGATCCGTAGCGGCATGGTCTTGATGCCGCGCAGCACCAGAAAGCACTCAAAGGGTGACAAAATTGCACCCGCCGCCTTCTGCACCAGCAGAAAGCGCTCCTTGTGCTCCGGTTTGGAACCAATCAGCGCGCCACCGATCCCGTCAGAATGTCCATTCAAATACTTCGTGGTAGAGTGCATCACGATATCCGCACCCAGCGCCAACGGGCTTTGCAGCACGGGTGACATGAAGGTGTTGTCCACGCTCACTTCCACGCCCTTTGCATGTGCAATCTCGCTGATAGCGGTAATGTCACTTAGCACCATCAGAGGATTGCTTGGCGTCTCAATGTGAATGAGCTTGGTATTCGGCTTGATGGCTGCCGCGACGGCCTCCAGGTTGCTCGTGTCAACGTACTCGATGTCAATGCCGTAGTGGCTCACGATCTGGTTAAACAGCCGCACCGTACCCGCATACACGTTGTGCGAGCACAGCAGGTGATCGCCTGCGCGCAGCATCGCCACCAGCGCTGATATGGCGGCCATGCCGCTGGCAAAGGCATGGCCACTGGTCCCACCCTCCAGCGCAGCCAGAGCCGCCTCGAGGCGGTCGCGCGTGGGATTCCCAGCGCGGGAGTAATCCCAGCCCCTGTCAGTGCCGATACCGGTCAGTTCGAAGGTGGAAGAGAGGTAAACAGGCACATTCACGGCGCCTGTCTGCGGGTCCGGGTGTTGCCCGGCGTGTACGGCAAGAGTCGAGTACTTGTATCCAGACATGATCAGCTTTTCGCCACTGGCTCCTTGTTTCTAGCTTATCGCGACGAAAAGAGGGCGCACCGGCCAACCGGGTGCGTCAGCCCGGCCCAATGCGCTGGATTTGAGTGGGCTACGACCCGGCAGGGCTCCCTAATGCCCACCGCCGGCTGCATTCTTCCTGGGCATGCGCACCACCGGGAAGTACCCTGTCCGCGTTCGCACCGTCAGCTTGCCCATCCCCGGCGCCTGGGCCGTCACCTGTACGCGACGGAAGCCTGGCATTGTGCTCGGTTTGGTCGAGTGGTAGCCGATGGTGTACTGGCTGCGAATATCCCGCGCCACCTCCGCGGCAATCTGGTCCACCTGCTCCATAGAGTGCGGGAAATATGCGATGCCACCCGTCTCGGTGGAAAGCATCTCCAGGGCGCGCCGGGCATGCCGCACCTCGGCCCGGCTCATGTCGTCACCAAACAGCAATCCAATGGTATAAATGACCGGCCCGGAGAGCTGCTGCACGCGCCGAATCGTCTGTTCCAGCGTCAGGGTCGATGCGTTGTCCACGCCATCCGTGATGATGATAAGGACTTGTTTGGGCCGCTTTGCGTCCGCCGCCAGCTTATCCGCCGAGGCCACCACGGCGTCATACAGCGCCGTGCCCCCGCGCGACTCAATGTGCGATAGTCCGTCGCGCAGCTTGTTCACATCCGCTGTAAAGTCCTGGTCAATATAGGCCTCATCGGAGAAGTTCACCACAAAGGCCTCATCCTGGGGGTTGGAAGCGGCAATCAAATCCATCGCGCTCTTGTTCACCGCCGGCCGCTTCTTCGCCATGGACCCGGAATTGTCTACGACCATCCCAATGGAAACCGGCAAATCCGTGTGCTGAAAGCTGATAATCGTCTGCTTGACACCATCCTCAAACACCTGGAAGTTATCTTTGCTTAGCGTCTGGACAATGCGATTGCCTTCAAGCACCGTCGCATTGAGCACGACCTCCTCCACATCCGTGCGCAACACGTAGCCCTGCCCCTCCTTGTGCAGCGGAGCACCCGGCTCCGTGGAGGGCGCGACAGCATCCGGGGACCGTACAGGATCACGATCTTCGGTGAGCGAGGGCTGTTGTGCAGGTGTGTGCTTCTGCGGCGCTTGTTGCGCCCAGAGCGGCAGTATCGTTGCGAGAAAAATCAGAGCAAAAACCGCGTTATTGCAGTGGCGCATAATAGCCCGTGCGTGCATGAACCGTAAGCGGGGGCAATCCTGATGGAGGATTGAGCTTCACCTTCACTTTACGCCACTTGCCGTCTCGCGAGAGGTCTTTGGGCATGTAACCAATTACATACTGGTTGCGAAGTTCAGTGGAGATCTTCTCTGCGATGTCCCCCATCTCAGAAATATCGTCCACCCGGAACATGCGCCCACCGGTTTCCTCGCAGAGATCATTGAGCAGCTGCGGCCCCGTACGCTCCTCCGGGGTCGGCGCATACGGGTCAAAAATCCCCATCGCATAGATCTCCGTATCTGACTCGCGCACTTGCGCCCGCACTTCGCCCACGGTGTATCGTGAGCGGTTATCGCCGCCGTCTGACACCACCAGAAGAGCCTTGCGGTCGTGCCGCCCCTGCTGCATCTTTCTCACTCCATAATAGATGGCATCCAGAAGCGCCGTACGGTGGCCGCTTTGAGTCGTGGCAAGCCTCGCCTGGATTTCCTCTACGGAATTGGTGAAATCCTGGATCAATTCCGGCCGGTCGTTGAATCCGATCACAAAGAATTCATCCTGAGGATTCGACGTCTTGATGAACTGGAGAATCGATGCCTTGGCACGCAGCAGCTTTGACGTCATCGACCCGGAAAGGTCAAAAATAATGCCGATCGACACCGGGGCATCCTCGCTGGCAAACGAGCGGATTGCTTGCTTCTTGTTGTTCTCGTAGACCTGAAAGGCGTCCTGCTCAAGCCCGGTGACCAGGCGGTTCATCGGATCCGTGACCGTCACAGGAATCAGCACCATGTCCACGTTCATGCGGATCAAAGAACCGGGACGCGCGCTCAAAGCTGCATCACCGGTCAGCGCGGGCGCCTCGGCTCCAGCTGGAGCTCCCTTTGCCGGAGTCTTGGCATCCGGCGGCGTCACGTGTACTTTGTTGAGCTGATCGTCCTGGGCAAGCGACAGCGCACAGCACAGCAGGACCACCACTGCACACATGCAGGTGCTCCGGACAAACCTCCCAGGCAGCTTCAGCTGCCGCCACGTCGCACGCAAATTGAACTGCGTCTTCATGCCGCCGCACCTAGGGGATTGAAGGCGATATTAGCACGGCTCGGGGTGCGGTTACTGCTCCGCGAGGGCCGCCTAACGCCGATTTTCAACTGGGTCAATAGCCGTGCCCGTCACGACGGCTGCGATACAATCGAGCCTGACGCACGCAGCGCCTTGGAAAAAGACAGCATACGGCGACTTTGCGCGTCTTCCACCGTCGCAACGGGGAGCAAGACCCTTCGCATGGCCGCCATTTACCCATTCCGTGCCTGGCGTTACAACCCTTCTCTGGTCCGGCTGGACGACGTCGTCACCCAGCCCTACGACAAGATCACGCCGGCCATGCAGCAGGCATACTACCAACGCAGCCCCTACAACCTCGTCCGAATCATCCTCGGCCTGCCTGAATTGTTTGACGCGCCGAGCGGTGAAACCGTTTATGAGCGCGCGGCACGTGATTTTTCCGCCTGGCGCGATCAGGGCATCCTGATGCAGGAGAAAGATCCTTGCGTCTTTGCCTATGCGGAACGCTTCAAGGTTCCCGGCACGGAAGATGTCAAGGAGCGCCGTGGCTTTATCGCGCTCGGCAAGCTTTACGATTACGCTGAGCAGGTCGTGTTTCGCCATGAGCACACGCTCTCGGCACCGAAGAGCGACCGGCTCAACCTGCTGAAGGCGACACGCGCTCATTTTGGCCAGATTTTCATGCTCTACTCCGACCCAGCCCGCAGCATTGAGAAGCTTCTTTACGACGACGCTGGTGTTCCAGACGCTGAGGTCATCGACGAGTACGGCATTTTGCACCGCCTGTGGCGCATCAGCGATCCGGCAACCATCCGCCTGCTCGTCACTGCCATGGACGATAAAAAACTCATCATAGCCGATGGCCATCACCGCTACGAGACTGCGCTAAACTACTCTCGCGAACACGCGCCCACGATCCCGGCCAATGGCGAATACAGCACCAGCCAGTTGCCCCAGCCTTCTTGTCCTGAGGCAGCAGCCATGATGACCTTCATCAACATGGATTCCGATGGCCTGGTCATTCTGCCCACTCATCGCGTCGTCCACAGCCTCTCCAGCTTTGATCCCGCAGCCTTCGTGCGCAACGCCAAAACCTACTTCTCCGTGGAACCACTCCCCACGGCAGCCACCTCTGCATACATTGAGAATCTCCACGCCGAGCAGGGCACGGCATTCGTTGCCGTCACACGCTCCGGGGCCTTTCTGCTGCGCGCATGGCCCGAAGTCACGGCAGCGGCCCTCGCCCATCAGCCCGAGCCGCTTCGCAAGCTTGACCTGAGCTGCCTGCATGCGATTGTCCTCGACAAACTGCTTGGCCTCGACGCCGAGAAAGTCCGCGAACAGACCAACATCCGCTACCTGCGCGACGCAGCCGAAGCCGTTGACCTGGTCCGCCGCGGCGAAGCAGACATCACCTTTCTCACCAACCCGGTCACCATGGAGCAACTCAGGGAAGTAGCCTTCGCCGGATCCGTGATGCCGCAAAAATCCACTGACTTCTACCCCAAGCTGCTGAGCGGCCTCACGATCTATGCACTGGATTAGACGGGCCATCCTCGCCACGGCGCTTGCCGGAGCAACTGCGCTGCAGGCCACCGCACAACCTGCATCACCCGCACCGTCTGGCCGCTTCATCGTCGTGCTCGACGCCGCGCATGGCGGTGCAGACACAGGCGCCCGCCTGGCCAGCGGTCAGGCTGAAAAGTCCGCAACCCTAGCGCTCAGCGTCCGTCTCCGCTCCCTCCTCTCCGCGCGCAACATCGCCGTCGTCACCACACGCGAGTCTGACGCTACGCTGGACGCCAACCGGCGCGCGACAGTCACCAACCACGCGGCTGCGCAGGCGTGTCTCAGCCTCCACGCCTCTGAGAGTGGCTCCGGCGTCCACCTGTTTGTCTCTTCGCTAGCGCCCGCGCCCGCCACGAACTTCCCTGCATGGAAGACCGCGCAAGCGGCGTGGGTCACCCGCAGCATCGCTCTAGCCGGCGCGCTGAATTCGGCCCTGCTGCATGCCGGTATCAACGTCACCCTCGAGCGCACGACACTATCCGCAGTAGACAGCATGATCTGCCCCGCTGTTGCCGTTGAAATTGCCCCGGCACGCAGCCCTGATGGCAAAGTCACAGCTGAGCCGGACGACGCAGCCTACCAGGCGCGCGTCGCAGCCGCTCTCGTGGCTGCTCTGGCGGACTTTCGCACGGAGGCCCGTCAGCCGTGATTCCCCGCTATCAAAAGGTGCTTTTCATCATCCTGCTCGTGGCCTCACTCGTCATGGGCGTGGTGCTGTGGCGCCTGCGCGAGCGAGCCCACAAGCGCATGCTGGCAGGTGAAGACTCTGCACCGACCCGCGCGCCAGAGGTCGCGCCAGCTGAGCAAGCTACGCTCGTCGCCGCCAATGACGCCGACGGCTCCCTGCTGTCCCAGAACTTTGCCTTTCCGCTGCCGCAGGATCCAGGCGCTCGGGCACGTGTTCTTATCGGCAAGCTTCTCGATCTTTACGCCACTCCGGATTCCAACCATCCTGTGTCCGGCGGCGCGGCAGGCGTAGCCGAGGTCTTCCTGTTGCCGGCCACCGCTCCCAAAGACCCGCAGAATCCCAATGCTGAAATGGCCGTCATTAATCTGACCGGCAACTTTGCCGCCAGCCACCCATCCGGTCTGGAGACGGAGACGCTCACCGTGCTTTCCATTTGCGCCACGCTACGCGCCAACCTGCCCCGCGTCACCGAGGTGCGCTTCCTTGTGGACGGCCAGCCACGCGACACGCTCGCCGGCCACGCTGACCTCACCCGCACCTATCTCACCGCCAACGCTGTGCCCACCGGGGGGACCAATCCGTGAGCAATCCCGCTGTCTCTGCTCCCACCATAGGCGTGTTCGATTCCGGCTTCGGCGGGCTCACCGTACTCCGCGCACTCATAGAGCGCTTACCTCGCGCGCGCTACGCCTTCCTCGGCGACACCGCCCGCCTTCCCTACGGCTCCAAGTCGCGCCGCACCATTGCCCGCTACGCCGTGGAAAGCGCGCAGTTTCTCGCCCACGAACAGGGCGCTGAGTTCCTCGTCATTGCCTGCAACACCGCGAGCGCGCTTGCCCTCGACGCCATTCAGCAGGCGGTGTCCGTTCCCGTGCTGGGCGTGATAGAGCCCGGCGCATCCGCTGCACGCGATGCCTCACGCACCGGCGATGTGCTCGTCATCGCCACTGACGCCACCGTACAAAGCCACGCCTACGCCGCTGCCTGCCACACCCTTGGCCTGCGCGCGCTGGAAAAGGCGTGCCCGCTGCTCGTGCCCCTTGTTGAAGAGGGCTGGACAGATCACCCGGTCACCGCCGAGGTCATCCGCATTTATCTCGATGAATTGAGCGCGGATGCTGCGGCCCATGGCCTACACGCGGACACACTCGTCCTTGGCTGCACGCACTATCCCCTCCTGCGTCCGCTCATTGAGCAAGCGGTCCCAGCGGGCATGCGCGTTATTGACTCGGCCGAGTCCGCTGCGGACGCCGCCGTGCGTCTCTTCAACGGTCGCGCCGCAGCGTCCGCCGCGAGTGCTGCCCAGCCCACTGAGATCCTCTGCTTCGCCACCGACTCCGTGGAAAAATTCGAGCGCCTCGGCTCGCGCTTTCTCGGCCGCCCGGTCGGCCGCGTCGAGCTTGTCGACCTGGGCGGCTAAGTAGATTTTGCAGCTTTAGCGCACCTTCCACTTCACGGAGAGCGCCGCCAGCTTCTCATTGAGCGTCGCCTCCTGCTTCGGTGCGGGCTTTGCGGCAGTCTTCGGCGCGGGCCGCTGGGCAGGCGCCGTCAATGCCTTGATGGAAAGCGCAATCCTTTTCGTCTTCGCATCCACGCTCAACACCTTTACCTTCACAATCTGCCCAGTCTTCACCGCTTCCGCGGGGTCTTTGATGAACCGGTTCGACAGTTCGCTGATGTGCACAAGCCCGTCCTGGTGCACACCAATATCCACAAACGCGCCGAACTTCGTCACGTTCGTCACCACGCCTTCCAGCGCCATGCCCGCCTGCACGTCGGTAATCTCGCGAACCTCTTCGTGGAAGCTGGGCGCCACAAACTTGTCGCGCGGGTCGCGTCCCGGCTTGCGCAATTCGGCCAGAATGTCCTGCACCGTGTACGTCCCTGCCGAAAGCTGGCGTGCGTCCACCTTCTCCAGTAGCTGCGGCTGGAGGATAATCTCACGCACAGTCGTATTCAGCGACTCCGCAATCTGCTCCACCACCGGATACGACTCCGGATGCACAGCAGTCATGTCCAGCGGATTCTCGCCGTTGCGAATGCGCAGAAATCCCGCCGCCTGCTCAAACGTCTTCGGCCCGATGCCCGGCACCTCCAGCAGTTGCATCCTCGAGCGAAAGCTGCCTTTCTCATTGCGATGGCTCACAATGTTCACAGCCGTCCGCTCGGTAATCCCCGCCACATGCCGCAACAGCGTCCACGATGATGTATTCAGGTCCACACCCACGCGGTTCACGCAGCTCTCCACTACGTTTTCCAAGGACTCCGCCAGTTGCCGCTGATCCACGTCGTGCTGATACTGGCCCACGCCAATTGACTTCGGATCAACCTTCACCAGTTCCGAGAGTGGATCCTGCAAGCGGCGCGCAATCGAGATCGCTCCGCGCACTGTCAGATCCAGGTCAGGAAATTCCTGTCGTGCCACGTCCGACGCCGAGTACACACTCGCACCCGCCTCGCTTACGGTAACGGAGAAAACGTCCTCTATCCCCTTATCGCGCAGGAACCCGCGTACAAAGGCATCGGTTTCGCGCGAGGCGGTGCCGTTGCCAATCGCAATCGCTCGTACGTTGTATTTGCGCAGCAGTGCCTCCAGCCTGGGCGCTGCCTCCACATTGCCCTGCTTCGAGGTGTGCAGATACAGCACATCATGCGCCAGCAGCTTGCCGGTCTCGTCCACCACGGCTACCTTGCAGCCCGTGCGCAGGCCGGGATCAATGCCGAGCACAGAAATCGGCCCTGCGGGCGGTGCCAGCAACACACTGTAGAGGTTGTCCTTGAACACCTGGATCGCCTCCGTGTCCGAGCGCCGCTTCAGTTCCAGCCGAACCTCCGCCTGAATCGATGAGTTCAGCAGCCGCTTCCACGCATCGTCTATCGCAAGCTCCAGTTGCGGGGTCCAGTCACCCTGCGCGCGTAGTACATGACGCCGCAGGATGCCCAACGCACGCTCCGCTTCCACCTCAATCAGGAAATACAGGACATTCTCGCTCTCGCCGCGCCGTATCGCCAGCATGCGATGCGAGGGAATGGATTTCACCGGCTCCCTGTAGTCGTAGTACATCCTGAACTTTTCCTGCTCATCCACTGCATCCATCACCTTGCGGCTCACCACCAGGCCATCGTCAAACACCAGTTGTCGCAACGCCTTCCGCAGGTCCGCATCCTCGCTAATCCACTCCGCCACAATGTGTCGCGCACCTTCCAAGGCTTCCTCCACAGTGGCCACGCCCAGCTCGGCGTTCACAAACGTCATCGCAAGACCGGCAAGCGGATCAGCACCCGGCTGCTGCGCCAACAGGTACGCGGCCAGCGGCTCCAGCCCCTTCTCGCGAGCAATTGTCGCCTTCGTGCGCCGCTTCGGCTTGTAAGGCAGATACAGGTCTTCCAGCTCGCTCTTGTCGAGCGTCTCTTCGATGCGGGCTTGCAGCTCATCTGTCAGCTTGCCCTGCTCGGCAATTGAAGCAAGAATCGTTTCGCGCCTATCCACCAGTTCGCGAAAGTACATCAGCTTCTCTTCAATCGCACGAATCTGCACCTCGTCCAGGTTGCCAGTTGCCTCCTTGCGGTAGCGCGCAATAAACGGAACCGTACCGCCATCGTCCAGCAGTTCCATCACAGCCACCAGTCCACGCAGAGGCACATTTAAGGTTTGAGTAATATGAAGAAGAATTGCAGGGGAGAGAGTTTTCTTGTCTGTCATGGATATTTCCTCGTTCATCCTACATGCCATGCCTGAGGAAATTACGGCCGTCTCGTAATGCGCAAAGCCGGGTGTGCAGCCGTGGCGGTGCGACCCCGTTTCCGGCCACTTGCTTCTCTCCTACCCCGCTCATACATTTCAACTTCCAGAACAGACCATCAGGCGTTTCTGGCATCACATTAGTTGCTTGGGAACCGTGGCCGATGGTGATAATCTGACTGAGGCGGTTCGACTTGTTGACTTCCCCGGCGATGAGCAAATCCCCATCGTCTGGCTGCAGTGACCGAGTCCGCCAATGTCTTTCTTTGTTGAACAGCTGTAGTTCGTTGAGACTGGGATCGCTTCGATTGGACAGGGTGATCGCCACGTCGCACACAGGCAGGATGCGCGTGACACGGGTTTCACTCATACGCTCATTCCGCGACTGACTCAACCATGGTTGTTCCAGTAGGGGTTGCCGGGCACAAGTAACAGGAGCCCGATGCAAATTCATACCGAACATCGACCAGGCCGCCTCCTGGGCTTCACAGGAAGCAGCCTGCAGCAACACACACGAGGCGGAACTTCACACAGATGAAGCCGCCTGCTTTGTAGTGCCTGAAAATAAGCATTCGTCACACACCCCTGTTCATCGGGATTTCCCTTTGCTTGTGTGACGGCATGCGGATGCCGCCTGAGGCTCCGCACCTTCGAGCAGAGGTCGAAGGCCAATTCAGGCAGCAATCGGACGCGCGAGCAGTGTTATGCAAACCGGCAGGGGCCCGCTTGAACGGGCCGTGTCATGGTTGGCAAAGCCCACGGCGCGGTGAGGGTAAAGATGTCATTGTGCATGAATCAGGCAGTAGTTAAGGGACTCATGGCGTGCGCTCCTCTTGCTCACGCATCACAGTTCGCACAGTCGGCGCGGCACGGCGCGCTCGGCCTTTCGAATTTCCTGGCGCTGCAACTTGGCCAATCTTCCACCAGCATCTTTGCGCCGGAGGGGACGCCAGCTCGTTCCATCTTTGGCCTCTCCATGCTGGTGCTCGCCATCTGTGCCACCATCTTCGTCGTGGTTGCCGGCCTGCTGCTGTTCACAGTGATTCGCTACCGTCATCGCCCCAGCGATTCTGACCGCGAGCCCCCGCAGATCTACGGCAGCAATCAGGTCGAGCTATCCTGGACCGTCATTCCCGTCCTCATCATCGTCGTTCTCTTTCTCGCCACCGCGCGCATCATCTTCACCACGCAGCAGGCACCCAGACCCAAGGCCGCGCTCAATGTGGTAGTCATCGGCCATCAATACTGGTGGGAGTATCGGTATCCCAAGCTCGGCATCGTCACCGCGAATGAGCTCCATGTTCCCGTCAGCGATCCCAGCAATCCCACGCCCACCTACCTTACGATGTCCTCCGCCGACACTGACCATAGCTTTTGGGTCCCCGTCCTCGCGGGCAAAATGGACGTGATTCCCAACAAGATCAATACCATGTGGATTGACCCTGACAAGCCGGGCCTTTATCTCGGACAGTGTGCGCAATACTGCGGCGCCCAGCATGCCAAGATGCTCATCCGCGTCTATGCAGACACACCCGCCGAGTTTGCCGCGTGGATTAAGGACCAGCAGCATCCAGCGCTTCAGGCTGCCAGCGCCTCGGAAGGCCGCACGGTCTTTCTCAGCAATGCCTGCGTGAATTGCCACACCGTCAGCGGCACCGCCGCCCACGGAACCTTTGGGCCTGATCTCTCACACCTGGCCAGCCGCGCCACCATCGCCTCCGGCGCTGTGCCGCTCAACCAGCAGAACCTCCGGGCATTCATCGATGACCCGGCAAACTTCAAACCCGGCGCCCTGATGCCTGCTATGCATCTCAGCAATCACGATCTCGACGCCGTCACGCAATACCTGATGACGCTTCGTTAAGAGCCAGAAGAGGAGCCCATGGTAACTCAAACTCCGGTGACTTCCATTGCAGGCCATGCTCCTGCATCGCAGCACGGTAGCAGGGCATTCGATGTTGTGTACGACTGGATCACAACGGTCGATCACAAAAAGATCGGAATCATGTACATCGTGTACGCGCTGATCTTTCTCGTCATCGCCGGCATTGAAGCGTTGCTGATGCGTGTGCAGCTTGCTGTACCCAACAACACCTTCGTCTCACCGCAATCCTTCAACCGTCTCTTTACCATGCATGGCACGACGATGGTGTTCTTCGTCGGCATGCCCATCCTCTTTGGGTTCGGCAATTACCTCATCCCGCTCATGATTGGCGCGCGCGACATGGCCTTTCCACGTCTCAACGCCTTCAGCTTCTGGATCTCCGCCTTCTCCGGCTTCCTGCTTTACTTCAGCTATTTCGCCGGCAGCGGTCTTTACGGTGCTGGCACCGCGCCTGACGTGGGCTGGTTCGCTTATGCCCCGCTCACCGCGCGTGTTTTTTCGCCCGGTCACTCCACTGACTACTGGACGCTCAGTGTTCTGCTCAGCAGCATTGGCAGCCTCGGCACAGCACTCAACATCGTCGCCACCACGCTCAGCATGCGCTGCCCGGGCATGAAGCTCAGCCGTATGCCCCTGCTCGTCTGGCTCTACTTCGTTACCAGTTGCATCGCCTTCATCGCCATCAGCCCGCTCAGCGCGGCGCAGATCATGCTGGTGATCGACCGCTACCTCGGCGGACACTTCTTTGATACGCAGGCAGGTGGCTCCGCGGTTCTATGGATGCACTTCTTCTGGATCTTCGGCCACCCTGAGGTTTACATCCTCGTGCTGCCCGCCTTCGCCTTCGCCAACGAGATCATTCCCGTCTTCTCACGCAAGGCCATCTTTGGCTATCCCGCGATGGTGTCCGCCACCGTCGGCATAGGCTTCATCAGCATGGGCGTATGGGCGCACCACATGTTTACCGTCGGCCTCGGTCCAGGCGCCAACGCCTTCTTCACGCTGGCCACCATGGTCATCGCCGTGCCCACCGGCATCAAAATCTTCAACTGGCTTGCCACAATGTGGGGCGGCAACATTCATTTCTCCACGCCGATGATCTTCTCCATCGGCTTCCTCTTCCAGTTCCTCGTCGCCGGCCTCACCGGAGTCATGCTCGCAGCGGCGCCCTTTGACTGGCAGCTCGGCAATTCCTACTTTGTCGTGGCGCACTTCCACTACGTACTCGTCGGCGCCATCCTGTTCATGATCTTTGCGGCCTTCTATTACTGGTATCCCAAAATGACCGGACGCATGTTGTCAGAAAGGCTTGGCAAGTGGCATTTCTGGCTCTTTGTCATCGGCTTCCACCTCACCTTTGACTTCATGCACATCCCCGGAATTCTCGGCATGCCACGCCGCATCTACACTTACGAGGCCGACCGCGGCTGGGCCATCTGGAACATGATCGTCAGCAGTGGCGCCATCTTCCAGACCATCGCCACTCTCATCTTCGTCTACAACCTCGTCGTCTCCTACTTCAAAGGCGCAGTGGCCGGCCCTGACCCTTGGGATGCTTGGACGCTGGAGTGGTCTACCAGCTCACCGCCGCCCAGTTATAACTTCGCCAAGACGCCAACTGTCGAAAGCCGCAGGCCTCTGTGGGATCTCAAGCATCCTGAAGAGCCCGACACCCAGTATGAATAGCCAGCACACGCGAGGAACCAACAGATGAGCACAGCAGTTGCAGTAGCGCACCAGGCGAACGAAGAGTGGAGGCAGCCCTCACGCGGCATCGTCGGCATGGCCTGCCTCATCGCTGCCGAGTCGGCCATCTTCATCATCTTCGTCGTGGCCTACATCTTCTATACCGGCAAAAGCCTCACCGGCCCCACCCCGCGCGAGGTGCTCGAGCTACCCATCTTCTCCACCATCTGCCTGCTATCCAGCAGCATCACCGTGCACTTCGCAGTCCATGAGCTGCGCGCCAGCAAGGTTCGCCTCAGCGCATGGTGGCTGGCAGCTACGGTCCTGCTGGGCAGCATCTTCATCGCCAGCACTGCAGCGGAGTGGTACAAGCTCATCTATCACGACGGACTCACCATCCGCACCAATCTCTTCGGCACCACCTTTTACTCATTGGTTGGCCTCCACGCTTCGCACGTGATCGCCGGCCTTATCATGCTTGGTCTCGCGCTCATCTTCACCCTGATGGGCAAGGTCAACCAGAGCCATGCTGAACGGCTTGAGGTTCTCTCCATCTACTGGCACTTTGTCGATGCGGTGTGGGTCGTCGTCTTCACCGTGGTTTATATTCTCGGTCGCTAGCGCGGCAGACGAGGTTTGCAATGGAGCAAAAAAGCGAAGCGGGACACAACGCAGTGCATATGCCATCGCCAACGGTCTGGCCGATGGTGCTCGCGATGGGTCTCACACTCATCATCACCGGCATGGTCACCAGCGCCGCCGTCAGCGTGTTGGGACTGATATTGTCCCTCGCCTCCGTCATCGGCTGGTTCCGAGAGGTGTTGCCTCACGAAGCGCATCAGATGGTGGACGCCGTCGAAGAAGAGATAGAAATCTCCAGCGCCCGCAAGTCTATCGATCGCCTGCCCATCGATCCCATGCACCGTAAACTGGTGCCGCTCGAGATCTTCCGCATCACAACTGGCATCAAGGGAGGCATCGCTGGCGGCATCGCGATGATCGTGCCGGCAACTATCTTCAGCCTGCTCAAGTACCACAGCTTCTGGTACGCCACTAACCTGATGGCTGCAGGTGGCTTCGTCAGCTGGGCCGGCCAGAGCGATCAGTTCCTAGCACAGTTTCATCTGGAGGGCCTGCTGGCGGCGCTCGTCATTCACACCGTCGCCTCCGTACTCGTCGGCTTGCTTTACGGCGCGATGCTGCCCATGTTCCCCAGGTGGCCCATTCTTACCGCAGGCTTTCTTGCTCCCTTGCTTTGGACCGGCTTGCTCTTCTCCACGCTCGAGTTCATCAGCCCAGTGCTCAACGAGCGCATCAGCTGGTTCTGGTTTATTCCATCGCAGATCGCCTTCGGGCTGGTTTGCGGCTTTGTTGTCAATCTTCAGGCCAAGGTCCGCACACCACAGTTCCAGGCGCTTCCCTTCGCATTGCGCGCCGGGCTGCATGGAGCCATCGGCGAAGCCGGCGATGAGACTCACCCCAAGGATGGGAAGGCATGAAGACCACCCTCCGTACATTAGCAATTCTTGCTCTAAGCGCCGCGGCGCTCGTCGCCGCAGGCTGCAAGAGCATGCCCGGCTACCCTAAGGCCAGCGAAGAGATCCCACGCCCTGAGGCCGTGCTCGACTTCAACACGCTGTACAAGCAGAACTGCTCCGCATGTCACGGCGACAACGGCCGCAACGGCGCTGCCTTGCCGCTCAACAATGCGGCCTATCTCGCTGTTGCCGGTGTCGACAATCTGCATGCCATCACTGCCAAGGGGGTCAGCGGCACCTTGATGCCCGCCTTTGCTCGCAGCGCTGGCGGCATCCTCACCGATCAGCAGATTGAGGTCATCGTGCAGGGTATGTTACGCGAGTGGGGCAAACCCGCCGAGTTCGCCAGCACCGCGCTCCCTCCTTATGCCAGCAACAACCCCGGCGATGTCGTGGAAGGGCAGAAGACCTTCGTCGCGGCCTGCGCGCGCTGCCACGCAGCCGATGGCACCGGCATCAAATCCTCTGAAGGTAAGCCCGCCGATCCAGGAACTTCGCCTGATTCCATCGTGGATCCTTCCTACCTCGCTCTCGTCAGCAATCAGAGCCTGCGCAGCCTCATCATTGCCGGCCGGCCCGACGAAAACGTGCCCGACTGGCGCGGCTATATCACCGGTCCCGGCGCGCACGCCCTCACCCCGCAGGAGATTGACAATCTCGTTGCCTGGCTCACATCACATCGCGCGTCCGCGCCCGGGCAATCCCTGAGCAGCACCAGCAGCACCACGACCAGCGCAACTGGCAAGGAGATGAAATGACCCCGCCGCATGAGCCCAGCGCGCCCACACAGCCAACTACGCCCCTAACGCATGCGAACACAGCAGCCAGAGAAGCGTTGCATTCCCGCCGCGCCTTTCTCTTCAAGCTCTCGCTCTACCTCAACGGCGTAGTCGGCGCCGTGCTAGCCGTACCTCTTGTTGGATACGTTCTCGGCCCAGCGTTCAAAAAGACATCGAGTTACAACTCGTGGGTGTCGCTTGGTCCCATCAGTGACTTTCCCGAAGGCCAGACGCGCCTCGCGGACTTCCGCAACCCCGTTACCACCGTCTCCGACGGGGAAACCGGCAAGGTGGCCTGCTGGGTGCGTCGTATCGAGGGAGAGAAGTTTCAGGTCTTTGCCATCAACTGCGCTCACCTCGGCTGTCCTGTCCGCTGGTTTGAGCAGTCGCGTCTCTTCCTCTGCCCCTGCCACGGCGGAGCCTACTACGAAGACGGCTCCCGCGCATCCGGTCCGCCCGAGCGCGGCCTCTTTGAGTACCAATACAAGATCGTCGGCAGTCAACTGATGATTGAGGCAGGCGCCATGCCCACGCTCGCCAATGAGGCATGCGCAAAGAAGCCCAGGCCGCTCGTGAACATCGAATCACAGCAGCCCGCCGCGCCCACGCAGCAAGCCAACGACGCAGAGAGGTCATCCGCATGGCCAGCGTAAACAAGCGCAGCAACTCTCAAATCAAGAAGACCTACGAGTGGTTTGACCGCCGCCTCGGCCTCGCCAAGCCGCTCACGGAGGCTGCGCAGCATCCCACGCCCGAGCGCAGCGCCAGCTGGTGGTATGTCTTTGGCAGCGCCGCCACAGTGCTGCTCATCCTTCAGGTCGTCACTGGCATCCTGCTCGCGCTCGTTTATTCACCCTCAGCCGGCGAAGCTTGGGGCAGTCTGCAATTTCTCAATCATGATGTCACCCTCGGTTGGGTCCTTCGCGCTATCCACGGCTGGGGATCAGACTTCATGATCGCCATTGTGCTCATGCACATGGTGCAGGTCTTTATGTTTGGCGCCTACAAATTTCCGCGCGAACTCACCTGGATCATCGGCGTCTTCCTGCTGCTGCTCACGCTCGGCATGGCCTTCACCGGCCAGGTGATGCGCTTTGACCAGGACGCCTACTGGGGCCTCGGCATTGGCGCATCTATTCTGAGCCGCGTTCCCTGGATCGGCGGATCGCTCGTCCACCTTCTGCTCGGCGGTCCCATCATCGGCGGCCAAACGCTCACGCGCTTCTTCGCGCTGCATGTCTTCATCATTCCCGGCACGCTCCTCTTGCTCGTCGGGCTCCACGTATGGATGGTTCTTCGCCTTGGCATCAACGAGTGGCCCATGCCTGGCCGCATCGTCAGCAAAGCCACATACGAGCGCGAATACCACGAGCTTACCGAGAAGAATGGCATCCCCTTCGTGCCTGACGCCGCATGGAAGGACGGCGTCTTTGCCGCAGCCATTCTCCTCGCCGTCATCGCCTGCGCACTCTTCTTCGGCCCCTTCGGCCCCACCGGCCAACCCGACCCCACCATCATCCAGACCGCACCCAAACCCGACTTTGCATTCCTCTGGATTTATGCTGTCCTGGCCTACCTGCCGCCCGATCTTGAAACGCCCTTCATCTTCATCGCGCCCATCATCATCATCGGCGGGATGCTTTTGCTGCCCCTCGTCGCTGGAGAAGGCGAAAAGCACTGGAAGCGCCGCCCCGTCGCCGTCCTTATGGTCAGCGTCATCGCGGTCACGCTTGCCATCTTCACGCATCTCGGCACCTATACGCCATGGAGTCCCATCATGGAAGCATGGTCGGCAGAACCCATTCCCACCGCCTACCTGCAGCACCGCTCTCCACTTGAGCGCCAGGGTGCCATCGTCCTGCAGAACAAGCAATGCCGCGACTGCCACGCCCTCGGTGGTGTAGGCGGCATGCGCGGGCCAGCGCTTGATTCCATCGCCACGCGCATGACCGAAGACCAAATCATCCGCCAGGTCCTGCAGGGCGGTGGCAACATGCCCGCTTACGGCAAGGCTCTCAGCCCAGCGGAAACACGCGCGCTTGTCGCCTTCCTCATGACCCTGCGCGAAAAGAACCTGGCGCCAGCAGTAGATGCCTCGCGCTCGCTCGCCCACTCCGGTGCCATGCACGTGCCGGTTGCAACTACGCGGTAAGGGTATAGAAAGCAATGTCACCCGCGATGCAATCCGTGTTCGATGACTGGACGATCCCGGTCTGGCTCACCCTGGCCATCGTCGTCACCAGCGCACTTTACCTCCGCGGATGGTTCGCTTTGCACAAGACGCGACCTGTGCAGTTCAACGGCTGGACACTGTTTTCCTTCCTCGCCGGCATGGCCAGCCTGTGGCTGGCCATCGGCTCACCCATGGATGCCTTTGCCGACGTGCTTCTCAGCGCGCACATGATCGAGCACCTGATCCTCATGTCCATTGTGCCGCCGCTCGTGCTTCTCGGTCAGCCCATCGTCCCCATGCTGCGCGGACTTCCGCGTTTCCTCCGCAAGGGTGTGGCGGGGCCGCTGCTCCGGCTCAGGCCCCTGCGCCGCTTTGCTCACTGGTTCATCACTCCCGTTGTGGCATGGCTGGCCATGAACATCACCCTCCTTGCATGGCACGTGCCCGGCGCCTATGACATCGCGCTCGAAAACGAGACCATTCACGACATCGAGCACCTCTGCTTCCTCTTCACCTCCATCCTGTTTTGGTGGAACATCGTCCGACCTTGGCCCACCACCCGGCGTGATTACAACTGGGGCATCCTCCTTTATCTCGTCAGCGCGGACCTTGTGAACACCGCGCTCTCCGCGTCTCTCGCCTTCTCCAATCGCCCGGTCTACACCTACTATGTGGAACACCCCAACCCGTTCGGTCTTGCGCCACTGCCCGACCAGGTACTCGGCGCGGCCGTCATGTGGGTCGTCGGGTCACTTGCCTTCCTCTTCCCCGCAGGCATGATTACACTGCAACTTCTCCAACCCTCGCGTTATCACAGCCAGTACTCGCAGGCACACAAGAGCGCCTGATCCAGGCGTCTTCCTGAGCCCACAAAAAATATCTGACCTTTGCTAACTAATGGTTTAGTTGCTCGTCAATCGCATGTACGGCAAATCCAGCCATGCCGGATTGCGACAAAGAATCAGCAGATTAGCGATGCCACCCAAAAAGTCCAACACGCTTACCGAAGCTGAGCTCAGACTGATGAAGATCCTCTGGCATCGCGGCGAGTCCTCCGTCACCGATCTGCTCTCCGCCATTCCCGCCAGTGAAGCATTGGCCTATAATTCTGTGCTCACCACCATCCGCATCTTGGAGCAAAAGGGCTACGTCACCCACCGCCAGGAGGGCCGCGCCTTCATCTATAGTCCCTGCATCGCAGAACAGGAAGCCAGCCAGTCAGAGATTCGTCACGTGCTCAGCCGCTTCTTCGGCAACTCCCGCGAGCGTCTCGTGTTATCACTGCTGGGCGACGAAAATATATCGCCTGAAGAACTCGAACGCCTCAGGGAGGCCATTCGCGTTGCACGCCATGACCACGCAGGAGAGAAGTAACGCATGCCGATTACCGCAATCTTCCCCGCCCTTTCGTGGACCCCGGCCGAATCCATGCATGCGCTTTCAAGCGGACTACAAATTCTTTCGCAAACCGTGGCGCAGATCGCCGCTACATCCCTCTGGCAGGGCATCGCCATCACGACAGCCCTAGCCCTTGGCCTTCGATTGGCCCCTCGCATGCCTGCCGCACAGCGCTTCAACACCTGGGCCGCGGGCTTTGCCGTCCTGGTCGCCCTTCCCTTCCTGCCGCTGCTCACGCGCCTCACGTCGTCCGCTCTACCTGCCATCAGCAGCTCCCGTGTTGCTGCGCCAAAGCCATGGCTGGAACTTGATTTCCACTGGAGCATGACAATTCTTGCGCTCTGGCTTGCCGTCTCCGCTTTTCGCGCAGCCAATCTCGCGCTACATGCGCTGCGGGCGCACAACATCTGGAAGCAGGCAGCACCTATCGATGCAGACTATGTCCGGCCAGCGCTATGCGCTCTCCCGAACGGATCTTGGCTACGTAAGCCCGCCAAACTCTGCGTTACTCAGCGTATTGACCGCCCAAGCGTCCTCGGTTTCTTTGCCCCTCGCATCCTCATTCCAGCTTGGCTTCTGCCCAAGCTCACACCGCAGGAGTTGGAGCAGGTCGTCCTGCATGAGACTGAACACCTGCGCCGCGGTGACAATTGGACCAATCTCTTCCAAAAGCTGTGCATGGTTCTCTTCCCTCTCAATCCCGCGCTCTGGTGGATCGAGCGCCGCCTGTGCGAAGAGCGCGAAATGGCCTGTGATGACGGCGTTATCCGCATTACGCAAGCTCCCCGCGCCTACGCCACCTGCCTCGCCAATCTTGCCGAGCGCCACATGCAGCACCGTGCACAAGCACTCTCGCTGGGCGCGTGGCAGCAGCGGCCTGAGCTCGTGAACCGCGTCCACCGCCTCCTGCGCCAACCGCACCCTCTATACCCCCGTGCCACCCGCGCGGTGCTGGCCATGCTTTCCTGCGGGCTTCTTGTCGGCTCTGTGGAACTCGCCCGTACCCCGCAGCTCATTGTCTTCACGCCTGTGCAGACTGCATCGTCGACGGTCACAGCCGCAAGCTCTCAGACTCAGACACCACCCGCCCAATTTGTCCACACCGCCTTCGTCGAAACCAGTAAACGGCCCAGCACTTCGCACGATCTTACAGCCACAAAGCCTCACACACTTATCGCATCAGCTCGCGCAACATTGGCATCATCCACGCCCTACGTCGCTGCTGCGCCTGTGCCATCCACGCCGTTCATTGCCGCAGCTCACCACATGCCGCCCCTCCAGCCCACGACTGCCTTCACACCAGATCAGCAGCAATGGCTCGTTGTTACGACATGGGAGCAGGTACAGGCACGACGCGCCTCTCCGCTCTCAGCAGACTATGACAGCGGCGACGGTACGCTCCAGTCAGGTGCGGAAACCACTGGAGAGACCGGCAGCACGGTCACAACCCAGTTCACGGTCACGCAGTTGATCCTGAAAGTTCTTCCCGCAAGTTCCGCGCCCGCTCAGCCCGTTGCCATGCCACTTCGCAACGGCTGGTTCGTCCTTCAACTTTAGTCGTCTACTTCTTCACCTATGGAGGGTCGATATGCCAGTAGCACTTAATTCATTAGTTGTAGTTGCAAAACGCTTTGCTATCCCTGCCGGGGCCGCAGCGTCCGTACTCCTCGGCCTAACCTTCCTGCTCGGTCGCGGTACCGCGCAGGCCGCCAGCAACGGCGCAACGCCACTCGATGACAGCAGTGTTTCCTCGCTCGTCGCCCTGGACAACGCCGTGGAAGCTGTCGCCGCACGCGTCACTCCTGCCGTCGTCAGCGTTTCCGTCACCTCGCGCGTCTCTGCGGATGACACTGCAGACGGCGGGCCCGGTGTCTCACCTGGCCAATTGCCTCCGGGCTTGCAGCAGTTTTTCTTCGGCTCCGGCCCGCAGGGACAATGGCAGAACATGCAACCACAGCCTCAGATCGAGCATGGTATAGGCAGTGGCATTATCATCACGCCTGACGGTTACATCCTCACCAACAATCACGTCGTCAAAGGAGCCACGCAAATTCGCGTTACTCTGCATGACCGTCGCGTCTTTCCCGCCAAGCTCGTTGGCGTAGACAAGCTGAATGACCTGGCCGTCATTAAGATCAACGCCAACAACCTCACCTGCATCGCCTGGGGAGACTCCTCCAGGCTGCGTCCTGGCCAGACCGTGCTTGCCTTCGGCAGCCCTTTCGGCTACTTCCAGTTCTCCGTCACGCGCGGCATCGTCAGCGCGCTCGATCGTCCCAATCCGTATTCTGACGACCCCCGCAAGCCCGGTGACTACATTCAGACCGATGCCGCCATCAATCCCGGCAACTCCGGCGGTCCGCTCGTTGATGCACACGGTAAGTTGGTCGGTATCAACACCTTCATCATCACCAATAGCGGCTCCTTCGCGGGTGCAGGCTTTGCCATCCCCTCGCAAATCGCCAAGGCCTCTGCGGACTCCATCATCAAGACTGGCACTGTGCGGCACGGCTACCTGGGCATCAGCATGAATGACGTCACACCCGACAATGCCGGCTTCTTCAACTTGCCTGACGCCACCGGCGCTATCATCAGCCAGGTCACACCCGACTCGCCCGCCAGCCGCGCCGGACTCAAAAGTGGCGACGTCCTCCGTGAACTCAATGGCAAGAAGATCATCAACGGCAGCGCGCTTCAAGTTGCCGTTACGCAAATTGCTCCTGGCAATACCATCGACCTCGGCATTCTGCGCAACGGCAAGACGGAAAACATCAAGGTGACCGTTGGCCAATACCACTCCCCCAACGAAGTCGCGGACAATTCCTCCCAGGGCTCGCAGAATCGTGGCCGTCTTGGCCTGGCCGTCAGCAACATTACGCCAGATATGCGCGCACAGCTCAAAATTCCTGGCGGCATCAACGGTGCCGCGATTCAAGACGTTCGCCCTGCCAGCCCAGCCGACGAAGCCGGCCTCGCGCCCGGCGATGTCATTCTCGAAGTTGACCGCAAGCCTGTCGAAAACGCTGACTCGTTCGTCAGCGCCATCCGCACTATTCCAGCAGACAAGAACATCCTGCTGCTTGTCTGGTCCAAGGGTGGCACTAGCTACCGCGTCGTCCACCCGGACCAAGGCGCGCAAAACGGGATGTAATCATCAACCCTCGGGCCGCTGCTTCTGTATGTGAGCAGCGGCCCCGTCCTGCCTCTCTGCCCATCCTGCTCTGCATCACATCCTGCATTCTCAATCTCTCCTATACTCCTTCTTGTAAGAGGAGACCGCGCGGACAAACCCGCGCACGCAACATGACGCCAGCAGGCTCAAGCCCGCAGCTACAGCCTACAGCCATCGCGCCTTGGGTCATTCCTGTCCTCGTCGGCGTCACTGCAGTTTTGGGTCAGGTTGTCCTCATGCGGGAGCTCATGCTTCTCTTCAGTGGCAACGAGCTCTCTATGGGCATCATGCTTGCCTCCTGGCTCCTCTGGACGGCCACTGGTAGTACCATCACCGGTCTCTTTGCAGACCGTCTTCGCTCTCCTCACCTCGCCGTTGCACTCGCGCAAATCCTATGTGGCCTCACGCTTCCATTCACGGTATGGGTGCTACGATCCGCGCGCGTCTTTCTTCACACAGTGCCCGGTGAAGCACTCGGCCCCGTCACCGTTCTGCTCATCTCGCTCCTCTGCCTAAGCATCTTCTGCGCAGCGTCAGGATCGGCGTTTGTACTTGCCGTTCGCCATTATCAGAAACAGATGCATGTCTCGGGCAGGCTCGCCACCAGCACTTCCTATCTGCTGGAGACAGCAGGCTCCGGCCTCGCCGGCATAGTCACAAGCATCCTTCTTCTGCGCATCTTCGGTTCCTTCCAGATTTCGCTCCTGGTCTCGCTCTCCAATCTCTGCGTAGCCGCATGCCTGCTGCTGCAGACCAATCTTCGAAGATCTCTGGCAATCGCATGTGCAACACTGCTGCTTGCCCTGCCATTGCTAGTACGCATCGCTCCGCTTCTTGAAGTATCTTCGCAACAGCGAATCTGGCCCGGCTTCCGCATCCTTGGCTCCCACGACTCCATCTACGGCAAGCTCACCATCGTGGATAGCGGCAGCATGCACAGCATCTATGACAATGGATCGCTTATCGCCAACGTGCCCGATATCGCGTCAGCTGAGGAGTCCGTCCACTATGCTCTTATGGAACATCCTGCTCCCCGGCACGTCCTGCTTATCGGCGGGGGCATCAACGGAAGCATCGTTGAAGCGCTGAAGCATCCCACCGTTGAGAGCATCGACTACGCCGAACTTGATCCATCGCTCATCACTGTTTATCAACGTTTCTTCCCGGTACAGGCATTCCGTGCCTTTGCCGACCCACGTGTTCACGTTCACCTCATGGATGGCAGACTCTTCGTCAAGCAGTCTCCGCGACGCTACGATGTGATCATCGTCAACTTGCCCAATCCTCAGACTGCCATGCTCAATCGCCTCTACACTGTCGAGTTCTTTCAGTCCACGCGCGAACGCCTCACTCCCGCTGGCCTGCTCGCCTTGCAGCTCACAGCGTCGGAGGACTACATCAGCCCCCGCCTTGCCGACTTCCTCCGATGCATCCACGGCACATTGCGCGCTGTTTTCCCTTACATCGCTGTCATCCCCGGAGGCTCACTTCACATCTTCGCCTCAACGCAACCCGGCACTCTCTCTGAAGACCCTCAACTCCTCATCACTCGCCTTCAGCAGCGCATGCTGCAAACACAATATGTTCGCGAATATTTCATACCCTTCCGCATGACGCCTGACCGCATGGCACAGATCCACGACTTGCTTCAGCCCTTGCCCGGCACGCCTACCAATCGCGATTTCACGCCTGTCGCCTATTACTTCAGCACTGTCCTTTGGAGCACGCAATTCAAATCCGCGTATACGCTGCTTCTGATCAGGGGTTCAGAGATTTCCTTCACTCCTATGCTCTCTCTCATCCTTGCACTTTCCCTTTTCCTGGCTTTGCCAGCCTCCCAGCGCATCATACACACAGGACATGTGCGCAGCACGGGCCTATGGTCCGTCTTTGCCACCGGCTACACACTCATGACACTGCAACTCCTCATCCTGCTCTCCTTCCAGTCAGTCTACGGATATGTGTACAGCCAGCTCGCTGTGCTCATCGGCATGTGCATGGCAGGCATTGCCTTTGGCACTTGGCTCAGTGTGGCACGCCGCCGCGCCCAGCCTCCGAAGAGCCTCTTGCGCCGCGCGGCTTTTATCCAGATCCTCCTTGCCCTTGCCGCCCCGGTTCTGCTTCTTTGCGTCGCAGCACTTGCACAAACGTCAGGCACACAGGCATCAGGGTGGATCGCACAAATCGCTTTTCCGCTTCTTGCATTCCTCTGCGCTCTCCCTGGTGGCTATCAGTTTCCCATCGCAACTGAGATCTATCTCGGCCAAGACATTGCACGCACCGGCGCCGGTCTACTCTACGCGCTCGATCTGCTCGGTGGTTGCGTTGGGGCTCTCTTGATCTCTGGCTTCTTCATTCCCCTTTTTGGCTTTTGGAAAACCGCATGGCTGGCAACCATCGTGGGGATCACGCCTGCTCTTCTACTGGCCCTGGCGAGCTTGTGCGCACACGCATCTGTTACGGATGCGCCGCAGGCCGATGCTCACCAAATACAACCGCAGTAAACATGAATATGTCCGTTCCGTGATCCTTCCAGCAATTTGGGGGCATACCCGCCTTGCCGCATGTTTGCTCAAGATATGTTGTCCGATCCCAGCGCTCGTCCACGGCCACCTGTGGAAGCAGCAGGCCTTCGGCATCACCATTCTTCATGTAGATCCCATGCTTGCCCACAACAATCTCCCGTACATCACGCACATGCCGCAGGGGTGACAGGACTGAGATTTCGTACTCAAGCTTCGGCAACTCCCGCACCGAAACTGGAGGAAATCGCGGGTCGCGCAAAGCCGCAAGTACAGCCGTATCCCGCACCGTCATGTACAGCGGCTTCACCGGCGCGGTGTATCCAACGCACCCGCGCAGGTCGCCCGCTTCCTTGATCGTCACAAACGCTCCCCGCTCCTCGTTCAGCGCCGCGTCCTGTACTGCCCCCGGATCATACGACCTCCCATCGCGTACCGCCGTCGTCACCGACTTCCGCGCCACACCAAGCAGAGTATTCTTCTGCTCATCGCTCAGTGTGTAAGGCTTTTCCACCGCCTGTTCTCCTGGAGCCTTCACCAGCGCAGCCGCGCCATATCCCACCACATACGAGCGGTCGCCAGTCACATCTCCTGAGTTCGCATAGCGTAACAGTTTTGCCTGATTCGCGCCCATGCGCTCTGTGGCAATCATCGCTGCCACAATCGGCGCTCCGCCGCAGGCTTCCCACACGCGCGACTCAAAGTTGCGCGACATGTTGAAGTAATCCCATTCCGTCAACGCCTGCAGCGTCTTTTTGTCAATTTTTTCCGCCTCGGCATACGTGTGATAGTGCGACAGGTCCGAACTTGCCACAATTAGCGTTCCGCCTGCTCCAGGCTGCGCACCGCCATCATCGAGTTGAATGAGTTTCGCCAGAGCTGCCCCCAGTGCGCGACTGCTCTCATAGCGCTGATCGCCCATGATGATCGGCACCAGCGTAAAGCTGCCCAGCACATGCTGCAACCATGGCAACTGAACCTCCAGTGCATGCTCGGCACCTTTGGATGTGGCCGCATGCCCTCGGTCTGACAATCGCATCGACGAGCTCATCGTCGTCAACTGCTTCGCAAATTTCTTGTCCACCGGGATAGTCCCCAGCGGTGTTACATATCCGTCGCCGTCGTATACCGAGGTGAAATCAAACGCTTCGTAGTGCGACGGCGCAATCACAACCACACGAGAATACTTGCGTCCCTTCAAGGCAGCATACGAATAAGCAGCCACTGGACCAGAGTATGGATACCCTGCATGCGGAGCTACCACCGACAAAATCTGCCCCTGTATCTCCGGCTCTGCCACCCGAGCCAGCATCTCGTCCATCATCGCTATCAGCGCTGCCGGGTCTGCCGGATAAAAGCTGCCTGCCACCGCCGTGGGCCGCAGCTTTTGCCTTGCAGCGCCAAATGCCACATCCTGCACTGCGAGCATTGCAAAAGTGAAGTAGAACACCGTCATACACAACCTTCTCAGTCGTACCTGCACGCTCATAGGCACATCCAGTCCCCGCCCTCAGGCGTGCCACACGCCAGGAATCTTCGCCTTGCAGAACGGGCACGCACCATTGCGAATCATCATCTGCCGGATCTCAAATCCGGCCCGCTGCACCAGCATACGCTTGCACTGCGGGCAGTACGTGTTCTCCGCCGGATGCCCCGGAACGTTGCCGATGTACACAAAGTGCAGCCCCTCAGACATCGCGATTGCACGCGCGCGCTCCAGCGTTGCCACCGGCGTAATCGGCAGATTCCTCAGCAGATAATCCGGATGAAACTGAGTAAAATGAATTGGAACGTCCGTTCCCAGGTTCCCTTTAATCCACCGCGCCATCTCAGTGAATTCACTGTCGCTGTCATTCAGTGTGGGCACCACCAGATAAACAATCTCATTCCACTTGCCCAGCTTGCGCAGCGTCACCAGCGTTTCCAGCACCGGCTTCAACTCGCCCGACACCACTCGACGGTAATAGGACTCAGAAAATGACTTCAAGTCGACCTTCACAGCATCCATACGCCCGTACACCTCGCGTAGCGCATCCTGCGCAATGTAACCGTTTGAAACCACAATGCTGCGAACGCCCACTGCGTGGCCAGCATCCGCCGAGTCCATCACAAACTCGCTAAACACAACCGGCTCGCTGTAGGTGTAGGCAATCGTCTGGCAGTGGTACTGTAGCGCCAGCTCAGCCGCTCGCTTTGGCGGAATGTACTGCGCGGACACCTGCTCCGGTCGTGCCTGCGAAATCTCCCAGTTCTGGCAGAACTTACAATCCACGTTGCAGCCCGCAGTCGCCATGGAGAAGGCAAGTGTCCCCGGCAGATAGTGGAAGAAAGGTTTCTTCTCCACCGGGTCCACGTGCGCTGCGCACACGCGCGAGTGCACCAAGGTGTAATACACGCCGCCACGATTCTCTCTCACACCGCAGTATCCGCGCTCCTTATCGCCCACCGTGCACCCGCGCGGACACAGCTTGCATTGCACCTTCTTATTGGGCAGCTTCTCGTAAAACCGCGCCTCCACGGCAAACTGCGCATCGCTCTGTGTCGGCGTCGCTGCTGGCAATGGCGCGGCGGAGAGCGGCTCGGTAAATCGATGCAGACTTCCCGCTGCACCGACGGACATCGCGCACATCAAGAATGCCCGCCTGTCCAACGGAGCCGTGAGCGGCTTGTTCGCATTCGACTCATCAGTCAGAGCTCCTGCCGGCAACATAGCCTGCGCTTCGTTCAATCTGCTTGAGGAGCAATTTTCTTGCATTGCACGCCTCCTTACACCGCCTCCACCTCAACCAGCGTAATGTGTTTCAAAATGTTCACGCCCAGTCTGTGCGCTGCATCCGCTGCCGTGGCGATATAGCGCGGCGCACGGCCTTCGACATCAAGCGCTTTCAATCCCTTCTCAGCGCGCTTGCGCTCGATTACCTGCCATCCAATCGTGTCCAGCGCCACTGGATCCTGTGCAACCAGCACCGCGTTGTGCTGCCAGGCGAACTCCGGCTTATAACTCGGTCCGCCCTCAAAGCAGGCAGTTGTCGCATCGCATATAGTCAGCCGAAGCTTGCTGCGAATTTCCGACAGCATATTCACGTCTGCAATGTACGGATCACATCCATTCGGGTGATACTTGTTCGGATTGTGGATGACGCCGTACATGTTTTTCAGCGCAATCGTCACGCCTGCACCGTCGTGATCCTTCAGCACTGGTACATTGATCAGCACATCGCAGCGCTGCGTCAGAATCCGCGACAACCTGCTGCCCACCGCGCCAAAGGACACAAGGTCTTCTTCATAGCCCGCGCGGTCCGTGCCATAGCATTGCACCTGATTACCTCCCGTGCGAATGCGAAAACCAGCGCGCTCAAGCTCTGCGCTGTCACGATCCCAAACCACAATTTGCTGTGCGCGCACGCCCGCGCCCAGCAGCCGTTCGCAGATAGCTCCCACTAATTGCACATTGCTTGAGAGTCCGCGACCACCCAGCGTGTTCACCTTGATGCCGACCATCTGCCCGGGCCTCACAAGGCTGTTCCATGGATGCAGTGGCTCATCGACCTCAGCCAGGCTCATCATCGCCCTGTCCAACAGGCCGAGCACGCGTTCGTCATCCACACTGCCGCCAGCGTCACGCAGCCGCGCATCCTGCGCAACCACTACTCGTGCCTGATGTTGATTTGCAAATTGAGATGCTGCTTCAACTGTGTCCGGTACCGCAGCAGCCATGCCCACGGCTCCGCCAATGCAGTTCGCCAGAAAACTTCGCCGGCTCGTGATGCGCGCCTCGGGCATGACTCCCACCCCACTGCATCCATCCGAACATAGGCAGCCAAATATGATATACCGCTGCCAGCCGCGCGCAGCAGTGATGCGCGGCACATCGTGATTTTGCAAACGCTCGGGAAGAGAAAATACTCCCTCCACTGCAAAATCGAGAAGACGCGCAACACTCAATAAACAGTACGGATTGCAGGTCGTATGCGCCCGGCGCTGCATCACTCCGCAACGCTCCTGCTAATTCCTTGTTGCTTTTTCACTTCTCTCCTGCGAATATTTAGCTATGCATGGTCGTCCCTGTTGTCGCCGCTGTACGCCGCTTCGCGCGCACAGGTGACCTGGGTCTAAACGACTGAAATAATCTCCGAGGTTTCTGAATGCCCGCGATGCAGCCATAGCTGCCGCGGGATTTTTATTTTTACGGCAAAGGTGAATGGATGACTGAAGCAGTGCAGGTGAGAGAGACAAAGGCCCAGCGTGCCGAGCGCCTCAAGCGCGAGAAGAACCCCTGGGACGCCTTTGACGAGGTACGCGCCTTCGCCCGAGAGGGCCGCGCCAGCGTCACATCCGAGTGGGCCTCCAGCTACTTCAAGTGGTGGGGCATCTACACGCAAGGTGACGGCGCAGGCGCAACCGGCGGCAAAGGCGGTGAAGGCGTCACATCCGACTACTTCATGATGCGCATCGGCATCCCCAACGGTATCCTCACCGCGCATCAGCTACGCGTCATTGCCGGCCTTACGCGCAAATATGCGCGCAACATTGCCGACATCACCGTACGCCAGAACATTCAGCTCCACTGGCTCACCATCGAGTCACTGCCTGAGATCGTCGACGCGCTCAGCGCCGTCGGACTATCGCCCAAAGGTGCCTGCGGCGACGTCGTGCGCAACGTTACTGGCTGCCCGCTCGCTGGAGTCGATGCCGACGAACTCATTGACTCATCCCAACTCGCCATCGAGATCTCGCGCCTGCTCTCCGGCAACCCGGAGTTCCGTAATCTCCCGCGCAAGTTCAAGATCTCCGTCACCGGCTGCCCGTCATGGTGCAACTATCCTGAGATTAATGACGTTGCGCTCACACCGGCCGAGCACAACGGCACCGTCGGCTATACGCTGCGCGTCGGTGGCGGCCTTTCCAAGGAGCCACACCTCGCCATCCCCGTCGCCGCATTCATCCTGCCCGATCAGGCACTACGCGTCGTGCGCGCTGTTGCGGAAATCTTCCGCGACCAGCAACATCTACGCGAAAGCCGCGACCGCGCCCGCCTCAAATATCTCTTTTTAAAAGAGGGCTGGACACCTGAAACCTTCCGCGCAGAGCTCCAGTCACGGCTTGACTTCGCCCTTCTACCTGGCGTACCCGAGCAGATACCCAACGAAACACTCCGCGACCACGTCGGCATCCATCCGCAGCGTCAGCCCGGCCTCAGCTACGTAGGCGCATCCGTGCTGCGTGGGCGCTTGACTGGCGATCAACTCGAAGCAGCCGCCGACCTCGCCGAGCGCTATGGCACCGGCGATCTCCGCGCCACCGTCTCACAAAATCTTCTCTTCATCAACGTTCCCTACCAGAAATCTGCCGACCTTGCCGGCGAACTCGGCAAGATCGGTCTGCACGTTGCTGGATCCAATTTCTGGCGCGGCGCCATCGCCTGTACCGGCACAGAATTCTGCAAGCTCGCCATCACTGAGACCAAGGGCTTCACACGCTGGCTTGTTGAAGAGCTTGAAGAACGCCTTCCCCAGTTCGATCAGCAGCTCCGCCTCCACGTCACCGGTTGCCCCAATAGCTGCGGCCAGCACTGGATAGCCGACATCGGCATCGAAGGCAAAAAGATCAAGCATGACGGCCAGCTCACCGATGCTTACTACTTCTGCCTCGGTGGAGCCGTCGGCCAACACTCACGCATCGCACGTCCAGTCGGATATCGCTGCCCTGCACCGCTTGTGCCCGACGCCATTGAGCGCCTTTTACGCGAGTACCTCACCACGCGCCACGGCGACGAAAACCTGCGCGTCTGGTTCCAGCGCCATTCTGACGAAGAACTTCGCGCCTTCCTTGCCGGCGAGCCGCTCGCCGCAGCGGAGCGCGATCAGCCCACCGGCCA
>JAKAFB010000051.1 GCA_021818105.1 Acidobacteriota bacterium | reverse complement strand
TCAAATGCGAGGCATCCCCACCCCACGGACGAAGACCTGTCCGTGGGGACCCCGGCACCCGGAGCAACCATCTCTTGTGGGCGAACTCGCCTTACTGCCTCCGGTGCCCGGGGCACTCGCCCGCTCGGTCACGGTTGCTGCGTCGCGGTTTGTGGTAGATTCGGCAGGTCAGGCAACGGGGGGCGCGGGCATGGCCAGAATCAACGCGGAGACGCACCGCACGAGCCGTGTTGGCTGGCTGCGGGCGGCTGTGCTGGGCGCGAATGACGGCATTGTCTCCACGGCGAGCCTGGTGCTGGGCGTGGCCGCAGCGCATGCCACGCACAAGAGCATTCTGGTGGCGGGCGTTGCCAGCCTTGTGGCGGGAGCCATGTCCATGGCCGCCGGGGAGTATGTCTCCGTCCACTCGCAGGCGGACACGGAAGAGGCAGACCTCTCGCTGGAAAAATTGGAATTGAAAGCCGACCCCGAAGGCGAGCTCAAGGAGCTGACAGGCATCTACATCCGCCGCGGCCTCGACCCTCCTCTGGCCCGCGAAGTGGCCCGCCAGCTCATGGTCCATGACGCGCTTGCCGCCCACGCGCGCGACGAGCTGGGCATGGTGGACATTCACCGCGCGCGTCCGTTCCAGGCCGCCTGGGCCTCGGCCGCCAGCTTTGCCTGCGGAGCGTCACTGCCGCTGGTGGTGGTCGCGCTCACCGCCGGAGCGCTGCTGATCCCGCTGGTCTCCGCGGCCTCGCTCGTCTTTCTCGCCATCCTCGGCGGAGTGGCCGCGCGCACCGGCGGCGCCGGAATAATCGCGGGCGCCATTCGCGTCACATTCTGGGGCGCCTTTGCCATGGCGCTCACCGCAGGCGTCGGCTCGCTGTTCGGCTTCGCCGGCTGAGCACGCTCCCGCGCGCCTACGCTGCCAGTGTCTTCAACAGGCTCAGGTAGTGCACCACGTCCTCGCGCGTCAGCACGCCCACCACTTGGCCGCCTTCCAGCACGGGCAACTCATTCACCCCGTCGTGGCCCATCTTTTCAAACGCGGACCAAAGGACCGTGTTGGGGTCCGTGGTTTCCAGCTTCTCAAGTGGCACCATAATGGACCGCGCCGGCGTGATGGCCCACTCCTCGCGTGGCACCTCCTGAACGCCTGACAGCGTGGCCAGCCCCACCGCAGTGTCCCCAGTGGCCAGCATCACGTAGCCTACATTGGACGGCAGCATGTACATCTCGACGAGATCTTGCAGCGAGACATGCGACGGTGCGGTGACAAAGGAGCGGTCCATGGCGTCGCGCACTTTGTGCCCACCCATCAGGTGCTTCAGCATCTCCTGCTGTAACTGGCTGCCCGCCGCGCTCTCAAGAAACCACCCGATGAAAGCGATCCACATGCCGCCAATGAGGTTGGCGGACAAGGCCTGCCAAACGCCCAGGAAAATCAGCAGAAAGCCGAAGAAGCGCCCCGTCACCGAGGCCGCTGTCGTTGCGCGCAGGTAGTCGTTGCTCACGCGCCATACAATGGCACGCAGCACGCGCCCGCCATCCAGCGGGAAGCCAGGCAACAGGTTGAAGAGGGCAAGGATGATGTTGAGCGTGGCCAGGTACTCAACGAGGGCAAACAGGGGTTGCCAGCCTGCAGCCAGCGGCTTGAGTAGCCAGAAGATGCCGCCCAGCGCGAGGCTCACAATGGGTCCCACGGCGGCAATCCACAGCTCCTGCATGGGGCTGGTGGGCTCTGCGGCTATTTGCGCCACACCGCCAAACAGGAACAGCGTAATACGCTTGACGGCAAGCCCATAGTGCCGCGCCACCAGTGAGTGCGCCAGCTCGTGCACCAGCACGCTGGCAAACAGCAGCAGCGCCGTCGCCGAGCCCACCAGCCAGTATTCGCCCAGCGACCAGCCCTTGAACTCTGTCGGATAATAGCCGACGGCCAGCGCCCAGGCGATCAAACCCATGATGAGGAACCATGAGTAGTCCAGATCAATGGTGATGCCGAAGACGCGGCCTATTGGGATTCCACGCGGCGACATAAAGGAACGCCCCCGTTGCGCAACAATTAGGACACACTTCAGCCCCGCAGGGCAACCGAAGCAGCACTACTGCTGCGCCCGTATCACCATCACCGGGCACGGAGCGTGGCGCAACACGCCCTGGGCCACGCTCCCCATGAACAAGGTCGTCAATGCGCCGCGCCCATGCGTGCCCATCACAATCAGGTCGGCAGGCAAGCTCTTCGCCGCCGCCACAATCATGTCTGCGGCGGCTCCTACCTCAATAAACTCCAGCGGCGGACGTAAGGTTTCAGCGCGTGCCATAAAGGAGTTCAGCAGGTTTTTTGCCTTGCTCTGCTCCATGGCGTACCACCGGTCCTCGGCAACGCCAGATTCGGCAGTGAATCGCATGTTTGCCGGGTCAATCACGGTGACGAAGGCGACATCGGCTCGCAGCTCTCGGGCCAGTTCCAGACCTGCCTCGGCGGCATGGGCGGCAAAGGAACTCTCATCCACGGCAATCAGGATCTTCTTGAAGCTCATGATGTGCACCTCCACTTGTGGCAGCGCAGAACCCGCTGCCTTCGCCACACGTCACTATACCCCGCATCCGCTTCTGACTGCATGTGACGCAGAAGACACAGCCTGCCGCACCTGCCTACCTTTGTGCGGAAAAGCGGTCTAAAGTCAGCAGAAGGAGACTGCCACAAGGGTTGCACGCTATCCCTGTGTTCAGAGCCTCTCCGTGAGAGGTAGACACACATGCGAGACTTTACTTATTCCGTTGTCACACCGAAATCCGTTGATGAAGCCGTCGCCGCAGTCGAGCAGAACACCGTCGCCAATGGCTTTCGCGTGCTACACACACACGATGTCGCCGCCACGCTGGCGGAAAAGGGCTTTCAGCGCGAGCCGCTCAAAATCATCGAAATCTGCAATGCGCGATACGCCCATGAAGTGCTGCAGAGGGACGTGTCCACCGCGCTCATGTTGCCCTGCCCCATCGTCGTTTATCGTGAAGGCGGCCAGACGCACATCAGCACCATGCTGCCGAGCGTCATCAGTGACTTCTATCCCGGCAAAGGCCTTGAGCCCCTCGCCGACCTCGTGCAGAAGGTTGTGCTCGCCATCGTGGACGCCTCCGCCCGCTAAGGCCTACTCGCTGTGCCCGTCGCAATGCAGCACGCCAAGGTAGGCGCCCCACGGGCCCACGGACTCGCGCAATGGGTGTGCCAGCACACGCGCGATCTGGTGGAGGTGCGTCAGGTCGTGTGTAGTCCAGGTGGCCAGCAGTTGCCCCAGCGTCACGGGGCCCAGCGCCGGATGCAGCCCGTGGCGGTCAAGGTCCGCCGGTTGCAGATGCTGCGCCTGCAACTGGCGCACGCTCTCATGCCGTGCGCCGGCAAACTCGTCCAGCAGATGCTCTAGCAGCTTGCCCTCACTCAGGCGCTTGTGCCCCAGGCGGTCAAAGGGTTCAAACGGCCGGCTGTCCCCGTGCTGCAGAATCCAATGCACGCGCGGCATCCAGTCCGTGCGCTCGCAGTGGATCAGGTGCGCAACCACATCAAAGGCGCTCCACGTATCACCACCCTCATTGGCCAAAACCCACTGGTCCGGAAGTCCGCGCAGCAGCGAGTCCAGCGCCGCAGGCGTGCGCTCCAGCAGTGCCATTCCATCACCCAGTTTGAATTGCACTTCTTGCCTCCGTTGAGGGCTTGATTGTAGCGAAAAGCGGAGTAGTGAAGAAATTGCAGCTGCTGATACGTGAAAGGCGCCTGCGGTGCTACCGCTGGCGCCTTTTGTGCTGCCTGCCTTGCGGCGTTGTTAAACGGGTCTGCCAAATCCTTGCATCTGTAACTGTTGCATCTGTTCTTTCAGGTCATTCATCTGCTTCTTCAGATCTTCCATCTGCTTCGGATCCAGCTTGAACTGTTTCTGGAACTGCTCCATCTGCTGGCGCAGAACCTCCATCTGTTGCGCATCCGGGTTGAGCTGGTCCGCCTTGAAGCTCTGCCGGAACCGCTGCATCTGCTTCTTCAGCTCGTCCAGTTGCTTCTGGTCAATGCTGAAATCCCGACCTTGCAGTTGCTGGCTCATCTCTTCGGCCTGCTGTCCCATCAGCCCGGCTTGGCCAGAGAGTTGCTGCGCCAGCTCCTGCGCCATCTCTCCGTCCAGCGCGGCCATCAGAGGGCAGTCGCGGTCGGGCAGCAGATCCTCAAGCTCCGCATGGTGTCCCTTCGAGTCCACATACAGCGTCAGCGTCTCCTGCTTCTTGTTGCGCAGGATGGTCACCTGCACCGGCTTGCCCTGGTTGGAGCGCAGCGCGCGGTCCCAGTCCGCTACCGTGCTAATGGATTCCGTACCGACCTTCATGATCACATCGAACGCGCGCAGCCCCGCTGCATCGGCCGCGCTCTTGCGCGCCACTTGTTTCACCATCAGGCCATTCTTCACGCCCAGGTAATCGGCCATCTGCGTGGTCAGCGGCTCCACCATTGCGCCGACATTCAGGCTGCTGCCAAAGAAGGGCAGATGAAAGCCGCTGCTCGAGGGCACATTTCCGCCATTGCCACTGGAAAGCATACCCATGCCCGGCACGGAGCCGAACTCCTCGCCGCCGCTGTCAATCCTGCTCCAGACTTCGTGCTCCATCTTCTTGCGGTCGGCCAGTTGCACCTGGATCGTCTGCAGATTGCCGTCCCTGCTGATGATGAGGCTCACGGTGCGGCCCGCCGGCAACTCGCGAAGCATGCGGCTGAACTGCTCGGAGTTCTCTACCGACTTGCCGTTCAGGTCCAGAACCACGTCATTCACTCGGATGCCCGCCTGTGCCGCCGGCGCGTCATGATCAATAAGCGTCACCACCGCGCCACGCGCTTGCTTTAGCTTGAGCTTTGGCGCAGAGTCGGCGTCCACGTCGCCCACCAACACGCCCAGGTAGCCCTGTGAGGAGTGCAGCAGCAGGCTGGGCTCCTTCACAATCTGCTCCAGTCGTGACACCTGTGCCCCCGCATCCTGCGTCGCGGCCACGCTTACCGCGAACAACGCGACAGCCCCAAGGCTCCACAACCCATTGCGATATGGCCTCAAAAGGTACTTCATACAGCATGTCTCCCGCGTCGCCTGCCCGCTGTGCGCTCTGTAAAGTCGGCGTGGTCTTTGGCAAGGCAGGGCAGCATTACTGAATCTCCGGCACGCGGCTCAGCACCTGCCGCGATACGTTGCGAATCTGCGGATTCTGGTCTGTGTTGGCAACTGAGTAGAGCACTGTGCGTACACTGGTGTCAGCCTCCACTGGTCCAAGAATGTTGATGGCCGTGGTGCGGATGTGTGGATCACTGTCGTTCAGCAGCGCTTCCAGCACGGCGTCACGCACGCGCATGTCCTCGGCGACATAGGGCTCCAGTCCCTTCAGCGCCTTTTCGCGCACTGCTGCATTGCGGTCATAGCGCAGTGCCACCATCAGAGCGTCGCGAATGCCCGTGCCCTGGCAGCTGTGCCCCATGCGGCACTCCGAGGCCAGCAGCCCCACGGAGTCATCCCGCACTCCGGCTGATGCAGCGTCCTCCGAGGCCAGCATCAGCAGTTGGCGAATCGCCGGGTCATCCAGCGAGCCGCGCACATGCTGCGGCACCATCTCCTGGTAGCTCACCTCGACCACGTTGCTGTTCGGCTGCTGCACAATGCTCTGGATGCTCGCCACCTGAGATGCGGGCGGCACGGTTGTGGCTTGCGTCTGTGCGGCGGCGGCCTGTGCCTTGGCGGCGGCATGCGCGGCGCGTTCCTGCGCATACTCATAGCCGCCCAGCGTGCCCGCGCCGGCGCCAATGGCCAGCAGCAGCACCGCCGCCACCGGCGCGGCCTGCAGACTGGCAAAGTTGTTCAGGATGCGTTCGCTCAGGCGCTGGTACCAACGCTTCGGCGGCAGTGCGTCCAGCGCCTCCTCAAGCCGAAGACGGGACCGCGCCACCAGGTTTGCGGGTGGCTCGGCCACAGGGAGCACCGCGGCCAGAGTCTTCAGAGCCTGCAACTGTTCCCGCTCCGCGCGGCACTCCACGCAGTGCGTCAGATGCCTTTCCAGCTCGTGGACCTGTTCATCGGGCAGCTCCCCATAGGCCGCCAGCACGATTCGCTCGTGTGCAAGTTCGCAGTTCATCTCGTCACGTCCTTCCAGCCCCAAAGTTTCTCCGCGCTTCGCGTCTAAAACATCCCGCTGCCCTGATGGGTAGCAGCTGACGCATTAACGCAATCCCGCCAGCTGATTCCTCAGCTTCTTGGTCGCCCTGAAGAGCGTATTCTTGGCGGTTTCTTCCGTGGTGTTCAGCATCTCTCCGATGGTGCGCAAGCGGAGCCCCTGGTAGTGTTTCAGTTCAAAAACCATGCGCTCGCGCGGGGTGAGCTTTTCCAGCGCGGCCTGTATGCGTTCTCCCAGCACCTTGCGGTCCAGCTCCCGGTCAGGATTCGAAAACGACCGGTTGTCCGAGACCGAAGACAGCAAATCAATCTCTTCGCCAGAGTGGTCCACATGTACAGCCTGATCCTCTTTGCGCGTCTTGCGGCGGCGCAGTTGGTCCAGGCAAAGGTTGGTCACAATCCGGTAAATCCAGGTGTAAAACGAGCACTCAAAGCGGAAGTTGCCGATGTAGCGGAAGGCCTTGAGAAAGGCCTCCTGATAGATGTCCTCAGCATCCTGCTCTGAGCCGGTCAGGTGCAACGCCAGCCGCAGAACCTGCTGCTCGTACTGGCGCACCAGGGCGTCAAACGCAGCGCGAGACCCTGCCTGCGCCTGGCGAATCAGCTCAGTCTCCGGCGCGCGGGCCTGTAGGCGCTCCTGCTCGCGGTTGGGTCCGTCCATTGCCCTCGTCGCAGCCATCCCTGGGGAGGATTGTACCTTCCCGGCGCCCAGCCAGACTAAAGCTGCCGGCGCCGTGGCCGGGGAAGAGGGGTACGCGGTCGCATCCGTTGCCATCTGATCCCTGCTCCGGTAGTAGACGTAGTTGCATACTCTCAGACGCTTGCGATGCCGCTTGGTGAGCCGGACCTGTGCTCCTCTGCCCCCATCCGATCCGGCCCGGTACACTGGAACTGCATGAGCAGTTCCCTGTTTTCAGAGCTCGACCCCGCCGGCACATCCGCCGAGGCGTGGCACACCGCCCACTGCGATGGTGGCTCGCGCGGCAATCCCGGCCCCGCCGGCTATGGGGCCGTTATTGAGGATCCCGCAGGCCGCGTCGTCGCTCGCCTTAGCGAGTACCTGGGCCGCCAGACAAATAACTACGCCGAGTACAAGGGTCTGCTTGCCGTCCTCGCTTGGGCCCTCGAGCACGGCGTCCGCCAGCTGCGCGTCGTCTCAGACTCCGAACTGATGGTCAAGCAGATGAAGGGGCAATATAAGGTGGCCAGCCCCGCCCTCCGCCCGCTTTGGGAAGAGGCTAAACGGCGTGCCGGACAACTGGAGCGCTTCGAAATGCGTCACACTCTACGCGGAGGCAACCAGGAAGCCGATCGACTGGCCAACGAGGCCATGGACAAAGGCACTGACAGGAAGCCGTCGCAACCTGAGGGCCCCACCGGGAACCGCGCCGCGCAACAGGCCTTTGAAGGCTACGTGCAGGGCGGGGTAATACACTTACTAAGTGGCAAGTTGCCGGATGGTACCTTCGTAACAGTCGTTCGTAAGTAACATATACGAAAGATGTATGCAGCCTAACGAACTGAGTAGTTAAACTAACCGAGTGAGAGAAAAAAGTTAGGGAGCGGCGCAACCAATTCCCCAACGGCGGTTCTCACATAGATAGCACGCCTTGGCTCTTCGTCTCTGCCTGAGGAGTCTGAAATCTGGAGGAACATCATGATGGATACAGCCCGCAAGGGCAAATTTGCCAGCGCCTGGCTGCCTGTAGTTGCGCTGGTTAGTCTATTGGCCGTGACAGGCGCTATCGTGGCTTGCAGCAGCGGTTCCAGCATGACCGCTTCGGGCATGTCGACCGTCAATCTCCGCGTGAGCGATCCTGCCACCTGCGCGGCTCCCAATGGCCCCTATTCCAACGTCTGGGTCACGATTACCGATGTGCAGGTAAACACCAGCTCCAGCGCGGGACCGAACGACAGCAGCTGGGTGGACCTGACCCCGAACCTCGCCAGCAGCCCCAAGCAGATTGACCTTCTGGCCCAGGCCAACAATCAGTGCTTCCTGGCTTCGCTTGGCGACAACCTGCAGCTCCAGGCCGGCAGCTACCAGCAAATTCGCATCATCCTTGCGGACAACAGCACGAGCATAGCCAACAATAACTGCTCCAACGGCGCGGCTAACTGCGTTGTCGTCAACGGCACAGCCACCACGCTCCAGCTGGCCAGCGAAGACAAAACCGGCATCAAGATTCCCTCCGGCCAGATCGCCAGCGGCGCATTCACCATCTCCGCGGGTCAAACCAAGGACCTCGACATCGACTTCAATACATGCGAATCCATTGTGCAGCTTGGCAATGGCGGCTACATCCTCAAGCCCGTCCTGCACGCGGGTGAGGTCAGCACCACTTCCACTTCCATCAACGGCACGGTGGACATGGTGGATGCAAATGGCAATGCCGTTACCGGCGGCAGCGCCTGGGTGGCATTGGAGCAGCCTGACTTAGCCGGCGTGGACCGCGTCGCGCAGCAGGCCATGGTCGCCAGCGATGGCACCTTTGTCTTCTGCCCGCTGCCGCAGGGCACTTATGATGTGGTTGTCGTCGGCATGGACAGCACCGGCACATTGTTTGCGCCTTCCATCATCACCGGCGTCTCCACGGGCAGCACTACCGGCGCCATCAAGCTCAATGCGCCCGCTGTTAGCATTGCCACCGTATCCTCGGCGAATCTCACCGGCCTGGTGAGCACCGCCGGCACCTCAGGCGGCATTGCAGAAACCGTGACTCTGAGCGCGCTGGAGACGGTGAACGGCAAGACCTACACCATCCCGCAGCAGCCAGCCGCGTCGCCCTACTTCAGCACCACGCAGAATGTTGTGACGGCAGCCTCGACCAGCACGGTCACCTGCCCCAACGGCACCTTCTGCGCGGCGTATTCACTACCCGTCACGTCGAGCGGCGCATACTACGGTGCATGGAGTGCAAGCGGCTCCACGCTGCAGCCTGCCAGCGCTACCACGGTTCTGGCTGACTACTTTGCGGACGGTTCTGCCAACTGCAGCAACAGCCCGCAGAACTCCGGCGCGGGAATTCAGCTCACCGGCGCAGGCCCGTTCAACACCACGGCCGGCGTCGCCATGACGCAGAACATCACCCTTACCGGCTGCCAGTAGGCAGCAGTCACCAAACACCAAGGGCCGGAGCTCCAATGGAGTTCCGGCCCTCTTCTTTTGTGGTTACAGATGTGCGGCTCTAACTTCGTTCCTGATTAGCGTCCCAGGTCGTTGCGCCACACGTGTCCGCTGCGCTCCAGCAGCCGGTCCGCGCAGTCCGGTCCCCACGTGCCCGCGAAATAATTCGGAAAGACCTCGGGATTCTTTGTCGCCCACGCCTCAAGAATCGGCGTGTACAGCGCCCACGTCGTCTCCACGCCATCACGATGCGCAAACAGCGTCTGGTCGCCCAGCATCGCGTCCAGCAGCAGCCGCTCATAGCCGTTCGCGCTGGACTTGCCAAACGCCGCCGCGTAGTCAAAGTCCATGTTCACCGGGCACACGCTCATCTCCGGAGTCGTGGGCACCTTTGCGCCAAAGCGCAGCGCAATGCCCTCATCCGGCTGAATGCGAATCGTCAGCAGGTTCGGCTGAATCTCCTGGCACGTCCCGCCTTTGAGCACCTGGTTAAAGATCAGCAGCGGTGGCTGCTTGAACTGGATGCTGATCTCCGTGGCGCGCTTCTTCAGCCGCTTGCCGGCGCGTAAGAAGAACGGCACTCCCGCCCACCGCCAGTTCTCGATGCCCAGCCGCAGAGCGGCAAAAGTCTCCGTACCGGACTCGGGATCTACGCGCTCCTCGTCGCGGTAGCCAATCACCTTTTGCCCTTCCACCACGCCCGGCCCGTACTGCCCGCGCACCGCGTCGTTCACCGGCAGCGGCGGAATCGCGCGCCATACCTTCACCTTCTCGCGGCGCACACTCTCTGACTCAAAGCTCGAGGGCGGCTCCATGGCCACGAAACTCAGCAGCTCCATCATGTGGTTCTGCACCACATCGCGCAGCGCGCCGGCCTTTTCATAAAACGGCCCGCGCCCCTCCACGCCCAGCGTTTCCGCCGCCGTAATCTGCACATGGTCGATGTAGTTCCGGTTCCAGATGGGCTCAAAGATGCCGTTGGCAAAGCGGAAGACCAAAATATTCTGTACAGTCTCCTTGCCCAGATAGTGGTCGATGCGGAACACCTGGTTCTCGTGGAAGACCGCGTTTACCTGCTGGTTCAGCTCGCGCGCGGAGTCAAGATCGTGGCCAAAGGGCTTCTCAATCACCACGCCCACGCGCCCCTTCTCCGGTTGCGCCATGCCCTGCGCGCCCAGATTCTCGATGATCGGCGCAAAGTACTCCGGCGCGGTGGCCAGGTAGAACAGCCGGTCATCACCGATGCCTTTCTCCTGCGCAATGCGATCCAGCTCCGCCTTCAGTCCCGCATAACCCGGCCCGTCGTCAAAGCTCAGCGCGTAGTAGCTGATGTGCTTGCTGAACTCGTTCAGCTTTGCATCGCTCGCATCCGCGCCGCCATACTCCAAAATCCCTTGGCGCATGTCTGCTGCGAACTCGTCGCCCAGCGGACGCCGCGCCACTCCCACAATCGCGAAGTTATCCGGCAGCAGGCCAGACTGCTTTAGGTGAAAGAGTGCCGGCAGGAGCTTGCGCTTCGTCAGGTCGCCTGAGGCGCCAAAGATGACCATGATCCCCGGCTCCGGAATCCGCTCCCGCGCCGGTGGCACATGCGACAGGTCCTCAGGACTCACTTTCATCTGCACTGTTGCCATAACTCTCCTCTTAACCTTCTACTGCTTTTAGCTGTGAGCCCGTCACTTATCCGGCGGGTGTCTCTGCGCTGCTACGTCCCAACGCACTTACACGTCTGAGCAACGCAATAAATCAGGATTTAATCCTTCTTCACTGCATGTCCGCCGAACTGGTTGCGCATGATCGCGAGCACCCTGTCAGTAAAGTTATTCTCCTCGCGCGAGCGAATACGCCGAATCAAGGACTCCGTAATCACCGGCGCGGACACATTCAGATCAATCGCCTCAAATACCGTCCAGCGGCCTTCGCCTGAATCGGCCACGTACGCCTCCAGGCCCTCCAGCTTCGGATTCTTCTGGAGCGCGTCCGCCGTCAGGTCCAGCAGCCAGCTGCGCACCACGCTGCCATGGCGCCAGATCTCCGCAATCTGCGGCAGGTTCAGGCCAAACTCTTCCTTCTTCTCCAGAATGGTGAAGCCTTCGGCATAGGCCTGCATCAACCCGTACTCAATGCCGTTGTGCACCATCTTCACAAAGTGGCCCGCGCCCGCAGGACCCACGTGTCCCCATCCCTTGTCTGCCGCCGGGGCCAGTGCCTCAAAGATAGGCCGCAGATATTCGACCGGCTCCTTCTCGCCGCCGATCATCATGCTGTAACCTTCCTTTAGTCCCCACACGCCGCCCGAGGTGCCCACATCCACAAAGTTAAAGCCCTTTGCGGTAAGTTCCTTTGCGCGCCGCTGCGATTCCTTGTAATTCGAGTTACCGCCGTCGATAAGTATGTCGCCAGTATTAAGCAGCGGCACCAACTTGGCAATGGTCTGGTCCACCGGGTCGCCCTGCGGCACCATGATCCAGATGGCTTTCCGGCCGTTCAGCTTCTGGACGAGCTCTTCGAGCGTGGATACGCCCACATTGCCCGAGGCCGTCAGCCGCGCCACCGCCTCGGCGCTGAAGTCAAAGCCCACAACCTGATGGCCATGCAGCTTCAGCCGCTCCGCCATGTTGCCGCCCATCTTGCCCAAACCAATCAAACCAAGTTGCATGCTGCTCTCCCTTCAAATCTTTTCAAGTACACCCATATCTTCCAGCGCGGGCCGCAGCGCTTCTGCGCCTGCAAAGCAAATGGCCTGCATGCCCGCCTCCCGCGCGGCGTCCACGTTCTCTTCCCGCTCGTCGATAAACAGAACTCGCTTCGCAGGTCTGCCCAGAACATCCAGCACGCACCGATAAATCGCAGCCTCCGGCTTGCGCAGACCCAGATAGGACGAACTGAAGAAAACCTGAAAGTAGGAACGCAAGCCGAAACGCTCCAGCCGGTACTCATTGACCTCGTGCGCCTCATTGCTCAGGCCGCCTACCAAACACCTGTTAGATGCTGAAATCTCCTGCAAGATTCCCAGCGCTCCGCTCGGCAATGGCTGCGACTGAGCGCAGATAGCCGCAAAAAAATCCTCATGCGTGAAGCTGCGCGGCTCATAAAACACCGTCGCATCCAGATACTCATCCTTGCTGATCTTCCCGCGCTCCCACGCATCGTTGGGCGCCGCATGCCGAGCCTCGAACGCGCCATAGTCCAGGTTGAACTGCGCCAGGACTGCTGCTCTCTCGTGACGGCCCCAGCCGTTGGTCAACAACACACCACCTACATCAAAAAGAACTACGTCGAAGGGGAACATCGACGCCTCCAATTTTTATGACTGTAATTGTTGTGAAATTACGTGCTTGGCGAGCCGGCCAGAATCCTCCATTGAGCAGGAATGTAAGTTATGCTTCGCTCTTTGAGCCGTCGCCGCACTGATACTTCTTTTCAATCGCCAGAACTTTCTTAAAGCGCCGCACAAAACGCTCCTCGCCGGCGATGAACTCGGCTTTGATGAATGCATCCACAACTTCAAACGCCAGCGCAGGGCCGATAATGCGCGCGCCCAGGACCACCACGTTCATGTCGTCGTGCTCCACGCCCTGGTGTGCGGAGTAAGTGTCGTGGCACATGCCTGCACGAATACCGGGAATCTTGTTCGCCGCCACACACACGCCCACGCCCGAGCCGCAGATCAGCACGCCGCGCTTCGCCACGCCATTGCGGATCGCTTCGCCCACTTTCTCCGCAAAGTCGGGATAATCCGAAGGCTCTGCGTTATAGGCACCGAGGTCCACAACCTCATGCCCAGCCTTGGCAAGATACGCACGGACCTCCTCCTTCAAAGAGAAGCCTGCGTGGTCCGAACTGATAACTAGCTTCACAATATGTTCCTTTCAGGGCTGCGAGTCAGCGAGTTAGCGAGTCGGCGGGTCAGCCCATCCTCATACTTGCCAATGATTGCCAGTAGCCGCCATGAAACTACTCCAGCCCACGTACCAGCTTGCTGACTCGCTGCCCCACTTACTTCACCAGCGCCTTGGCCCGCGCAGCTATATTCTCCGCGGTAAGGCCCAGTTCAGCCAGCACCTTCGGTCCAGGAGCGGAAGCGCCAAAGCGATCTAGCCCAATCACGTCGCCGTCTGCACCCACATACTTCCACCAGCCCAGCGTCGCGCCCGCCTCAACGGCCAGCCTGGGCACCCCCGCCGGCAACACGCTCGCCTTGTACTCTGCCGACTGCTCGTCAAACAGCCGCCAGCTCGGCATGCTCACCACCCGCGCCGCAATGCCTTCGGCCGCCAGCATCTTTGCCGCATCCAGCACAGCCCACACCTCAGAGCCCGTGCCCAGCAGCACCACCTGCGGCTTCGACGCATCCTGCAGCACATACGCGCCCTTGCTCACGCCCGCGTACACATCGTGCGCCGCGGTATCAATTACCGGCACATCCTGCCGCGTCAGCGCAAAGAAGCTCGGCCCTTTGCGCTCCACCGCAATGCGCCACGCCGCCGCGGTTTCGTTTGCGTCCGCCGGCCTGAAGTCTGTCATTCCCGGCACCGCGCGCAGCGCCATCAGATGCTCAATCGGCTGGTGCGTCGGCCCATCCTCGCCCAGCGCCACCGAGTCATGCGTAAAGATGAACAGTGCATGCACCTTCATCAGCGCGGCCAGTCGCAGCGCTGGCTTGCAGTAGTCTGAGAAGACAAAGAACGTCGACCCGAACGGCAGCAGCCCGCCGTGCGCGGCCATGCCATTCACGGCGGCCACCATGCCAAACTCGCGCACACCAAAGAACACATTGCGTCCCGCCGCGTCCACGTGGAAGTTCGCGCCCGGCTTGAAGATCGTCTTCGTCGAGGACGTCAGGTCCGCCGCGCCCCCAAACAACTCCGGCACCTCGCCTGCAATCGCATTCATGATGGCACCGCCTGCATTGCGTGTGGCCTGCGGCTTGCCCGGCGCAAAGCTGGGAATCGCCTTCTCCCATCCCGCCTTGCGCACATCCTTCTGCGTGCGCTCAAACTCCGCCGCCATCTCAGGGAACGCCGCCGCATAGCCCGCGAACAGCTTCTTCCACTCTGCCTCGAGCCCAGCGCCGCGCTCCTGCGCCTTGCGCCAGTTCGTCAGCGCATTCTCCGGCACATAAAAGCTCTGGTCCTCCGGGAAACCGAAGAACTTCTTCGTAGCCGCCGTATCTGCCGCGCCCAGTGCCTCACCGTGCACCTTGTTCGTGCCGGCCTTCGGACTGCCGTAGCCAATCACCGTGCGCACCGCGATGATCGATGGCCTGTCCGTCACCGCCTTCGCTGCTTCAATTGCGGCCTCCAGCGCCTTCAGGTCGTTGCCGTCGGCCACGCGCTGCACGTGCCAGTGGTAGGCCTCAAAGCGCTCCAGCGCATCCTCCGTGTAGCTCAGCTCCGTCGGCCCGTCCAGTGAAATCAGGTTGTCGTCATACAGGCAGATCAGCTTGCCCAGGGCCAGCGTTCCCGCCAGCGAAGCGGCCTCGTGCGACACGCCTTCCATCAGGTCGCCGTCGCCCAGCAGAGCGAACGTGTGGTGATTCACTACCTCGTAGCCCGGTCGGTTGTACGTAGCGGCCAGGTGTTTCTCCGCAATCGCCATACCCACGGCCATCGCCACACCCTGGCCCAGAGGTCCCGTCGTTACCTCCACGCCTTCCGTGTCCACACACTCCGGGTGGCCCGGCGTGCGCGAGTGCCACTGCCGAAAGCTCTTCAGGTCATCCATCGTGACGTTGTAGCCGGAAAGAAACAGCGTTGAATAGAGCAGCGCTGACGCATGTCCATTCGACAGCACAAAGCGGTCACGATCCGCCCACTTCGCGTGCGCCGGGTTGTGCCGCAGTAGCTTGTGAAACAGCAGATACGCAATCGGCGCGCAGCCCAGCGGAGCGCCTGGATGGCCGCTCTTGGCCTTCTCCACCGTGTCCACGGCAAGCAGCCGCAGTGTGTCAATGGACAGTTCGTCAAGTGAAAGTTCCGCAAGGCTCTGTGTCATGTTGATGTCCTGATTCCTTTCGTGCTGTTACCATGCCCAGGTAAATGGGTTTACTCAACGTTACTCGTTACCTGCCGTTACGCCGTCACTTCTATCTCCACATTGTATCCAAGCCATCGATTCTGGTCCGGCCAATGGAACGTCCATGACAGATGTCCATTTGCATTCTCCCGGATAGTGGTAACATCCGCGCTGTGTCCCGCGCTGCCCAGGCTGCGGCTCGCCGTCACCTCTGTCGTCCTCCAGTTGTCCAGCGTCCACACCACCTCAAAGCGCGCCGCATCCAGAATTCGCAGCGTTTCGCCTGCCTTGATCTTCTGGATCGGCCTCCTCAGGCTGTAGACCTCCACGTCGCCACGCAGCGCGGTGCGCCCTTCCGGCTCGCAGTAGCGCTTGTACACGGCGTCAATTCTGTCGAAAGGCTTGCCATCCACCACCGAGCGCAACAGCTTCAGGTACTCCGCATGCGCCCACACCAGCGGCACCGCCGAGCCCGCCGGCCTGCCCATCACCAGTCCCTGCACCGGCCGGTCCGCCTCGTCCCATACCTGTTCCGGCAGCATTTGGCCGCTCGTGGCAAAGCCCTCAAATGCGCGAATCAGCTCCGTCACATCGTGGCCCGCGGCCAGCTCATAGTGCGCGCGCTCGCCCGTTAGCAGAGGCCATACGCGCCCCTGTCCCCAACCGTTGTATGGGCCGCCATCCGGCCGCTGCCCGTAGCCGTCCCAGTTGTAGCGCAACCAACCCGGACCCTGCGGCAGCTCGCGCTTCAGCACCGCGTCCACCACCTTCAGCGAGTCCACAATCAGCGGATCGTCCGCCCGCCGCACGCCATAGCGCACCAGTTCCAGAAAGCCCGCATCCACAATCTCGCGCGCCTCAAACTCATATCGCGTGCCCGGTGGCCGGTTCGACAGCCGGATCATCTCATCGCAGCTGCTCTCGCTTGCATACGCCGCGCCCGTCTCCGGCGGACGAATCCGCATGTAATGCCGCTTGATCTCCGGATGCAGAACGCCACTGTTCGTCACCGTCCAGCCTTCCAGGTGTCGCTCAATCCAGTCCGCCGTGTCTTCGTAGAAGCTCGCCAGTTCCGTCGAGTCATGCGCCCGCGCAATCTCCGCCGCGCACACCAGCCCCGCAATCACCGCCGCCAGCGTTGAGGGCGAGTAGCCTGGGTTCTCCTCCCACCGCTCCTGGTGCGTAATCGGCGCATGCCGCACCAGAAAGCCCGCCGCCCGCTCCACAAACGGAAAGATGTTCATCATGCCCAGTCCGTTCGCCTTCCACAGCCGCCAGGCCAGCATCAGCGGAAACGCCACTTCATCCAGTTGCGTGCCCGACCAGTACGGCCGCCCGTCCACCCAGAAGTTCTGCGCAAAGCCGCCATTCGGCAGCTGTGTGCAGGCCAGGTACACCAGCGCGCGTAGCGGCGTCTCCTTGTTGCCACAGGCCAGCAGCGCCGTGGCCGTCTGCACCATGTCTCGCGTCCACACCAGGTGGTAGCCGCCCAAATCGTCGTCGCCCTTCGCCTGCCCCCACGGTATCGACGCAGACGCCACGAACGCGCCTGAGAAGGTTTTGTCTTCATGCGCCAGCAACACGTTGTGGCTGGCGCGCATCAGCTTGCCGCCGTCACACGCCTTCGGCGCCAGCCGCTCCGGGTGTGACGCACGCAGCCACTGCTCAATAAACCGTTCGCTCTGCTCTTCAAACGGAACCGCCAGCGCGCTCACCGCCTTCTGCAGCGCTGCGTGATGCCCCTGCCCAAAGCCGATGGCCACCGTACACTCGCGACTGCGTGCGCCGTCCTCGCACTTCAGGTCCAGCTCGCCCAGGATCGCCACATTCCCATTCGTCGCCGACCCGAACTCCCAGTTCATTCGGAAGTTCTCCGTCAGGTCGCGCCAGCCGTCGCTTGCGCCCACAAAGCCGCAGCTCAGGCGCCGGAAGCCGCAGCTCGCGCCCAACGCCAGCGCCCAGTGCTTCTTCCACGCCACGGCCATCTTGTACCCGGCAATGTCCACCACCCGCGCTGTATTGTCCTCGCCGCCCCCATCCATATGCGGAGCCAGCAGCGCATACACCTTCAGCCGCCGCAGCAGCTCCGGGTGCCCCTCCAGCACAATCCGTGTCAGCACCACCGGCTTGTGCGGGTCGCAGATAATCTCCTTCGTCAGCGTGTACCGGCTTTCGGGATCGCGATTCACATAGCGAACACCTTGTGCCTGTGGGTGGATGTACTCGAAGCTGGTCACAAGGTCCCGCTTCTCCTCGTGGGTAAACGTCTCGCCATCCGAGATTAGGAACCCCATGTCGCGCACCTGCGCGTGGTCAATCGTTGGGTGGTACACCTCATTCAGAATGCCGTGCGCGCACGTGAACCACACGCGGCTCGAGGCCGAGTATGCTGTGCACACTGCATCCTTCACGCTCGAAGTCCAGCGCGGAGCCATGCCCGGCGCGCCGAATGCTTCGCCCTGCTGCTCAAGCCAACGGTAAAGCGGAGCTTCGTTCATTCATCCGTTCCAGAAGATGGGGAGATGGAGAGGGAATTGCCGTGTGTGCTGGTCCGTCCTCTGCTATTGATGTGCCTCACCTGCAGAAGGTTTCCCCACCTCTCCGGAATTCCCGCGCACCCTGTCCCGCATTCCCGCATCCATCCATACAGCGGTCCATTTGTGTGTGTGTCATTTAAGTCACGCGCCCCTCGGCCCGCATCGGCTCAGCCGGAGGCGACGCATTCCGGTTTCAACAGTTCTGCAACCCAAAAAGAAAGTACAATCCCTACGAAGGAGAATCCCCATGGCGTACGAACTTGCACCGCTGCCCTATGACTACGCAGCCCTCGAGCCTTTTATTGACGCAGAGACCATGCACCTCCACCACGACAAGCACCACCAGGCCTACATCAACAACGTCAACACCGCCCTGGTGAACCACCCTGAGCTTGCCTCCAGGCCCGTCGATGACCTCATTAGCGACCTCAACGCCATCCCGGAGGGCATCCGCACCGCCGTGCGCAACAACGGTGGCGGCCACTCCAACCACACCATGTTCTGGAACATCATGGGGCCCGTCGGCTCCGCTGGCGTGGGCGGCGCCCCCACCGGCGATCTCGCCTCCAAAATCAACGCCGACTTTGGCGACTTTGAGACTTTCAAGAAGACCTTCAACGAGACCACGGCCAAGCAGTTCGGCTCCGGCTGGGGCTGGCTCGTGCTCGACGCCGGCAAACTCAAAGTCATCACCACCGCCAATCAGGACTCGCCCCTCTCGCAGGGCCTTTACCCCATCCTCGGCAACGACGTCTGGGAGCACGCCTACTACCTCAAGTACCAGAACCGCCGCCCGGACTACCTCGTCGCCTGGTGGAACGTCGTCAACTGGAACGAAGTCAGCAAGCGCTTCGCCACCGCTGCCAGAAAGTAACCCGCACCTTCAAACGTAGAGACCAGTGACACTCCGTCACTGGTCTCGTCCACTCCGCTCCCGACCTCCGAACACGCATTCACGCCCATGACTGCAACTCATCGGCAGCGGTGTGGAAACTCAGCATGCAGCCCTGTCTTACTGCGCAGGCTTGCCGGCTATGGCTTTGTTCTGCAGCACACGCACCACCACACGACGGTTCTGAGCTTCGCCTTCTTTTGTGGAGACATCGCCCACCTGCTGACTCTCACCCATCGCGCCCGGAGCCAGCATGCGAGTCAGCGGAACCTTGCACTGCTGCACCAGAATATTCGTCACATGGTCCGCGCGCTCCTCGCTGAGCGCCTGATTCACCTCGGCGCTTCCCGTCGCTGAGGCATAACCCTTCACCTCGATCATGTACCCCTGAATCCCATTGGCTTTTTCAGCCAGTGCCTGCAACTGCGGCACATACTTCGGCTCCACCTCGGTCTTTCCGTTTCCAAAGTAGACCGTGACCTCATCGAAGATATAGTAGTCATCCAACTGCCCGAAGCGCGCCACCGCCTCGTTGATGGCTGCCTGCTGCCTGGCCAGCTCCGCGTTCGTCGTCTCGAGGGCTTGCTTCTGCTGCTCCGTCTGCTGCTTCACTTCGTGCATGCCCGCCTGCATGTTCTTGGCACGCTGCAGGTCGTTCCCTTTAAAGCGCACCGTCTCGGCCACAAAGTGGTTTTCCGCGTCTGGTTTTCCCTTCACCTTCACCGGCAGTCCGGGGATCAGCGCAGCCATTGACATTTCCTTATGTCGCGCCTTCAGCATCCCCTCGTACTGCCCCACGTCGGTTTCGTCCGTCAGATAAACCGTCAGCTCTGAGGCATCGCCCGTCTGCAGAGTCATCGTGTCACCGCTGCGCGCCTTGATCACTCCCTCGACCTCGGTCGACTGGGCCAATACCGCAATGCACGCCACTGCGAAGACGAAGATGAATGCAATGGTTGTGCAAACGCCTCTCAACACTCGCTTGTAGGACATGACTGTTTCCACCTTCCCGCTGAATCGAGGGCCGGGATTCCTGCCATCCGCGCAACGCTTCGCACGCGCACCTTCTGCGAACGCAGATTCGTCCCGCCTCTTTCAAACTTCGTCCATCATGGCGAGCAGGGCAGCCGGAAACCACTGGCATTTTTGCCAGAAAATGCTCGACTTGGGTTGGAATAGGGTGCAACACCCCTCGTGCCGCCTATGCAGCATGACGAAGGATGGATGTGGGCTTCAGCCCCTGCGGGCCAACTCTACGCAACCCCCGATTGGCCGGTCACATCCCGGCTACTGCGAAAGCAGTTGTCATCCCGACTGGAGCGGAGGGGTCTGCGTTGCATTTAGCGCATTCAGCAGTTCCCCAAACGCGCAAAACCACGCCGCCGCTTCGCAGATGATTTCCCCGCCCCGTCGCACAATGAAGACCATGCCAAGCCAGAGGACCAACGTCGCCGGAGCCGGAGGCATTCAGGGGCCTTCATGATCCAGCGAGTCCGACTCCAGACAGAAGCGACTGTCATCCTGCGCGAAGTCGAAAGCTCAACAATGGATTGGGAATGTTGCAACAGTGGAGGCGGCCAGCGGGTAACTGCCCGGCGCAATCGGAGGACGAAGCGCCACGCAGCGATCCGCAACGGATCGGCTTTCAGTCTCGACTACCGGAAAAGGTGCCAGATTTCCCAAAGGACGAACAGGCAGAGCACCACGGCGGCTTCCAGGCCGATGGACATCAGTGAGCCTCTCGCAGCGCCCAATCCCTCGGCAGTAGTGATAGACAGGCCGTTCGCTCCACTCAGCACGGGGGGATCATACACGGAAAACAGCTCTTCAGTAATGGGCTCGAGATCTGCGAGGGTCGAGAGGGGTTCTACCCGAATTTGCTGAGGAAGGTCAGGCAATTCCCGCGCGGCAGCGGGTACACTCCATTCGCCGCCCCAGGCGGGCGTCTCCGTGAGCGCTACAGCAGCGGCCATTCCATCGATATTCTTAAGTGCCACTCCCTCTGGGAGGGAAGCAAGTTTTGGCATGAAGCCCCCTCAGGAGACGATGCAATGTCTCCTGCGCAATAACCAGCACGTCCGGTGCCATGCTGCTCTGGGGCAAAAGTTCCATGCTTGCCGCAGCTTATGCTTATTCCTGCCTTGGGCGGGATATGTAAAATCCTCCACTGTGGGTAATTCTTACCCGCTGCTTCCGTGCACATTTTCTCCGTTGCCGGTCACACACACGAGCACCGCGGCTGGATTTTGCCCGCACCGAACGCATTCCAGCGAATAGTGGTGCACCTCACGCTCCGTCAAGCATCCGCAGTCGCCCTCGTGCCTAACCCACTCATTCCACTTGCCCAAAGCCTCGGCTGCACTTTGCAGAATATTCCCTCGCCGCGTCGCACAATGGGTTCATGAGAAGCGAAAGCTCCGGCATCGCCGGGCAGGGTCAGGAATCCTGCCAGATCAAAATGTCAGGCATGCCCCGGGTCCGTACCCCCCCACCCCCCCTTTTTTATTTGCGCTTTTCCACAGAAGGCTTGCCGAATATATCTCGCCCATGTGGATCAGCCTTGTGAGCCGTCCGGCAAGGGGGCTGCTTCAGCTTTGAGCAGGGTCGCTCAAATGTTTTCAGGCAAATCGGCAGAGAGAATGTTCAGTGGCGTCAGTCCGCGCCGCCGCAGAGCGCGCAGGCTCAGCGCATCATGCCGCTTCGCCAGCCGCCGCCCATGCTGGTCCACAATCAGCCGGCAGTGGAACCACGCAGGATTCGCGTACCCCAGCGCGCGGTTCAGCAGAATCTGCCGCGCCGTGGACTTCAACAGGTCCGCGCCACGCACCACTTCTGTAATGCGCATCGCCGCATCGTCGGCCACGCACGCCAGTTGATAGCTCGGCACATCGTCGCGCCGCCACACCACAAAGTCACCAAAGTCGCGCCCTGCAATGTAGCGCTGTGGCCCCAGGTTCAGGTCATTGAACTCAATCGCCTCGCCATCCGGCACGCGGAAGCGCCAGTTCACGCCCTTCGGCTCGTGGGCCGTGAACACCGTCGGCTGTGCCGGCCTGCACGTGCCGGGGTAAGTCAGCTCATCGTCCGCATCCTGCTCGCCGCGCACGCTCTCATGCGGGGCGCTCAGCGCGGCAGCCAGATCCTTGCGCGAGCAGCGGCACGGATAGATGAATCCGCCTTCGAGCAACTTGCGCCACGCCGCCAGGTACACATCGCGCCGCTGGCTCTGCACATACGGCGCATACGGCCCGCCTTTGTCCGGTCCCTCGTGCCAGCGAATGCCCAGCCACCGCAAATCTTCCATCGCCGCCTGCGCATACTCCACGCGGCTGCGGTCCGGGTCCAGGTCCTCCATGCGCATCACCAGCGCGCCACCGGCATCGCGCGCGCGCTGCCACGCCGTCCAAAAGGTGCGCGCATGCCCCACGTGCAGGTAGCCCGTTGGCGAGGGTGCAAGCCTGCCGCGATAGCTCGATGTTGGCGATGAAAAAAGGCTGGCCACGCTTTCAACAGTGTAGCCAGCCTGGAGGAGACGTTGTTGGTTGATTAGTCAGAAACATCGTGACTGCTGGGATGGCCGTGATGCGGCGCATAGTCGTCGATCTTGTCCGCCACATAATCCGGATCCACAGAGACCTGCACGACGTTCATCTCGTTACCGTCCAGGTCCACCACAAACAGCCCCATGCGCTTGCCCTCCGGCCGCACAAAGATCAATGTCTGCTCGTGACCTTGGCGGCTGGTTTCGCGGATAATCCGCTGCCAGCCCTGGCCGATCTTCCGGTTCACCATCTCGTTCAGCTCCTCGCCATCCACCGGCTGGCTGAAGTTGTGGATCTCTGCCACGCGCACGCTGCCCACCTGTCCGTGCGTGGCGTGGCGCGCCACAAAGCTGATAAGCCCCAGGAAAGGAATGCGATCGGCATGCACATGATAGCGGCCCTCGATGGAGTTCACCACGCCGTTGAACCCACCTTCGCCATTGCCCGCCAACACAACTGCCGGCACCGCCAGCGCCACCAGGCATACGGGAATCCACAGCAGGCGTTTCATTGCTTGCCGCCTTTCTGCGCCTTGCCCGCATTCTGCGCGCTGCCCTGCGTATTGCCTGCCACGTCACCCAGCGCGCCCAGTCCACCAAGGCTGCCCAGCTTCCCCAGATCCTGCATGCGAATCGGCCCCTGGATGAGCACGATGGTCAGTTCCTTCGGCGCGGCTTCCAGCACAAACATGCCCCGCGACTCGCCGTTGACCATCCTCATCATCACGTCGGTCACTTCGCCGGTCTTGCGTTCGCGCGTGCGCACCATGGGCATCCATTCGCTGGTTTCGTAGTGCTTGCGCAATTGGTCAACAATCTCCATCGAGTACTGCCCTTCCTTGTCAAACTCGTACTCGCGCACATAGATGCCGTCCAGCCCCTGGATGAACTGGCGGCTTTCCGTGTCCCCCTTGTCGTTCATGAACTTTGAGGCAAAGCCCAGCATGTTCTTGTCCAGCGTCACCTCGGTCACGTTGGAGGCGCGCGCCGCCAGCTCCTTTTCCACGGCCGAGGGCAGCGGCAGCGGCGAGGTCTGTGCCAGAGCGGAAACTCCCAGCGCGAGGGCTGCCGTAACTAACATTGCAATGCGGTTCTTCATCAACTTTCTCCTTACTCCTGGTCGTTGCGGTCGTGCGAGGCGAGCCGCGCGTTCATTTCGTTGAGAGCGTGATTGGTGATGCGCAGCGCCGTCAGCACCTGCTGGCGTGCGGCTTCACCCTTGCGGCGTTGCTCCGCGCGGTGCCATGCCAGCGCACCGCCCAGCACTGCCGCGATCGCCACGGACGCAGCCAGCCGCTGCCACGCAAACGCATGGCTCTGCGGTCGCCGCCAGCTGCGCTGTTCCATCACTCTGCGCTTCAGGTTGGGCGGAGCGGGTTGCCGCTCCATCGCCTCACGCAGTTCGCGTTCAAAGTCGTCCATCAGTTCAGGCTCCACGGATGTACTCCTTCAAATGGCTCGCAGCCTTGACCCGCAGCAGCTTCAGTCCCCGCTGCAGGTGGCTCTTCACCGTTGCCAGCGGCGCATCCAGCGTGGCCGCAATCTCCTCCGGCGTCAGGTCCTCCTGGTAGCGGAGAACGAGCGCCGCGCGTTGCGGCTCTGGCAGTGTCGCCAGCAGTTGTTCCAAGCGCGCTCCTAGCGGCGAAAAACGATCCTCCACCGGTGCGCTGTAGTCCTCTTCCATCTCGACCCACAGGTCCACGCCGCGCACCCTTCGCCTGCGCAGCGCGTCTGCTGAGCGATTCATCGCCACCCGGCGCAGCCAGTTGCACGTGTGCTCGGGCGACTCCATGTGGCTCAGGTGCCTGTCCAGTTCCAGAAAGACATCCTGCGCCACTTCCTCCGCCAGGCCGCGGTCGCCGGTCATGCGCCACGCCAGCGAGAAGACCATCGACTGGTGCTCGTCCACGAGTTGTTCGAAATCGGGCTGCCAGTCGCGGGCCATATCTTTCGCTTCTATCCCTTAATCCGCAGCAGGGCGCATCTTCGGATGCAAAAAGATACGCGCCCGTGCGGAAAAAGTTCGACCGGCAGCCTGGAATTGAGGAATTCAGGCGCGCAACGCCATCTCTTTGGCCGCGCGCAGCGCTGCAACTTCATCGCCCGTGGGCCGGAACTCCATGGCCACCATGTGCCGGTAATTGAGCCGCGCCAGCGTGCGGTAGATGTTGGTGTAATTGATCTCGCCCGTGCCCGGCTCATGACGGCCCGGCACATCGGCCACGTGAATCAGGCCGATCACGTCGATGTGCTTCTCCAGCTTCTCGATGAGGTTGCCCTCGGCAATCTGCTCGTGGAACAGGTCATAGAGGAACTGCACCTGCGGATGATTGACCGCGCGAACAATCTCGATTGCTTCAGCCGCCGAGGGCAAAAAGTAGTGCGGGTTCTCCTCCGGGTCGATGCACTCCAGCAGCAGCCGCACCGGCTGCCCGGCAATCTGCCTGCCTTCCACCATCGCAGCTGCGCGCTTCAGCGTCTCAATGCTGCACTGGTGCTGCGCCGCGCGCGTCAGCCCGGGCACGGTGTTGCTGGTGAGTACAATCATTGCCGGGCACTCCAACGTCTCCATCGGCGTCATCGCCTGTTTCAGTTCGGCAAGGAACGCATCGCTGGCTGCTGGGTCCGCAATGCCGTGCTTCAGCCCGGCTGTCGCATCAAAGCGGATACCCAGCCGCTTGCGCGCTGCGTTGGCGCGGGCAAAGTCATCCGCAGTCCAGTTGTTGTATTCGCCCACCAACTCCACGTTGCTGTAGCCCGCCTCGGCCACCTTTGCCAGCC
>JAKAFB010000050.1 GCA_021818105.1 Acidobacteriota bacterium | reverse complement strand
TTCCGGGGGTACGCTTGTTGCAGCCGTAAGCGCCGGGCGTGCCCGCGCTGGGCTCCCGGAAGTAGGCACAGCGGGTGCGCTGCAGGAGGTTGCCGCCGGTGGTGGCCATGTTGCGCAACTGCGGCGAAGCGCCGGAGAGCAGAGCCTGCGAGAGGACTGCGTAGGAGGACTTTACGTCGTCGTTCCAGGCGAGGTCAGAGTTGCGCACAAGCGCGCCAATGCGCAGGCCGCCGTCGGGCAGTTTTTCGATTTTGCTGAGGGGAAGCGGGTTGATGTCGACGAGGCCGGTAGGCTTCTCGACGTCGAGCTTCATGAGGTCAACGAGCGTGGTACCGCCGGCGATGAACCTGCCGGAACCGGCGAGCGCTTTGTCGATGCTTGTGGCCTTGGTGTAGCTGAAGGTTTGCATGGTCGTCTCTCTCCGGTCAGGCCCGCGCGCGCACCTGGCGAACGGCGGCAACGATGTTTGTGTAGGCGCCGCAGCGGCAGATGTTGCCGGCCATGGCGCTCTTGATGTCTTCGTCGGTGGAGCCGATGGGCTCCTTGAGGAGGGCCACGGCGCTCATGATCTGGCCGCTGGTGCAGTAGCCGCACTGGTAGCCGTCGTGCTGGACGAAGGCAGCCTGCATGGGATGCAGGCTGCCGGGCTGGCCGACGCCCTCGATGGTGGTGATGTCGTCGCCCTCGTGCATGACGGCGAAGGAGAGGCAACTATTGACGCGGCGGCCATTGACGTGGACGGTGCAGGCGCCGCACTGGCCGTGGTCACAGCCCTTCTTGGTGCCGGTGAGGTGTAGGCGCTCGCGGAGTGTGTCCAGCAATGTGGCGCGGGGGTCGAGGCCGCGGAGGGTGTAGTCCTTGCCGTTGACGCGCAGTGTGAGAGTGGCGGAGCCTGCGGCGGTCTCCGGCTCCTCAGCGACGGCAACAACGGCGGGAGCAGTGACGACGATGGGTGCCGCGCCGGCGAGCAGGCCGGTGGCGCCCAGGCCGGACAGAAAGGAGCGGCGGCTGAAGCGGCCGCTCCCGGAATGAGATGCGGGCTGAGGCGCGTCCAGCGGGTCAAGATCCAGTGTCTGCTGATCCAGACTGAGAGATTCGCCGGATGCGAGGGCCGGTTGTGAGCTGTGCTGCTTGGAACGCAGATCAGACTTGTCTGCCACAGGTGACCTCCTCGGGACAGTTGAAGCATTACTGTGTGGGGAGCATCTGACGAGGGGCGCAGAGCGCAGGGGAAAATGCCAGATGGTCCGCCTGTTAAGCCTACCCGATGGACATCACGGGCAGGAATTGAGTTTTCCGCAAGGCAAGAGCAGGGTCTTGCCTTGATATCAGCTTGCAGGAGCCAGGGAACAATCGACTTCCGGCTCGGCGACTTGCGGGCCACCTATGCGAATGCGCTGCTCTATCTTCTTGTAGTTGGCAATCTTGTGCGTGAGCAGGGCGTGGGCTTTTTGCAGCTCGACAATTTGCGCGGCGATGGCGGCCTGGTGGTCCTCAAGAATTTTGCGGCGCTCAAGAGAGGTGGAATCGCCCAGTTCGCGCAGTTCAGCGTAGCGCTGCATCTCGCGGATGGGCATGTTGGTGGCGCGCATGCAGTGGAGGAAGTTGAGCCAGGCGGCGTCTGCCTCAGAGTAGCGGCGATGGCCGTTGCGCGCGCGTCCCACGGGCTGGATGAGCCCGACACGTTCGTAGTAGCGGAGCGTGTGGGTGGTCATACCGCAGCGCTTTGCCATGTCCTGAATGGTGTAGCCGGAGTCCTGCATATAACCACCGTACAACTTGGAGCGCGCTCAAAGTCAAGCGCGTCTTCCAAGTGGCTGCAAAATCGGTTTGATGCAGCAGATAATCGCAATTTGAGCTTGTGAATGAAGTCTGCACATGTGAGGGGAGTTCATGATGGATAGGGCATTGTGTGAGGGCATGCTGGAGATTGCTTTGGAAGAGGCGCGACTGGGGCGTGCCGAAGGCGGCATCCCGATTGGGGCAGCACTGTTTAAGCGCACGGGCGAACTGCTGAGCCGCGGACATAACCGGCGTGTGCAACAGGGCGACCCCAGCGTGCACGCGGAGACAGATGCGTTTCGGCGTGCCGGGCGGCAGCGGAGTTACCGTGACACGGTGATGGTGACCACGCTGGCCCCGTGCTGGTATTGCAGCGGGCTTGTGCGGCAGTTTCGCATTGGCACAGTAGTGGTGGGCGAGAGCAGGACGTTTTCCGGCGGCGTGGATTGGCTGCGCGAGAATGGCGTTGATGTCATCGACCTGGAAAGTAGCGCGTGCCGCGAGCTGCTGGAGGGCTACATTGCCGAGCACCCTGAGGTGTGGAACGAAGACATCGGGGAGGAATAGCGCATCCTGCGCAGTCTATGCCCTGACATACAATGAGGCGTCACCAGGAGACAACCATGCAGCGCCGCCAATTCATTGCTGCCTCACTTGCCGCGTCTGGGGCAGCCTTCACACGTGAGGGTTTTGCACAGGTTGCTGCCAACCGCACGCGCGAGTTCTACCAGCTTCGCCGTTACTTTCTGCAATCGGGGCCGCAAACTGCGCTGACGGAAAGGTACATCGGCGAGGCGCTCATTCCGGCGCTGGGGCGGATGCGGATGGGCCCTGTCGGCGCATTTCAACTGGAGATCGGGCCAGAGACGCCAACGTTTTATGTGCTGATTCCCGGCGCGTCTGTCGAGGCACTGGCTGAGGTAGATCTGCGTCTGGCGGAGGATGCCGAGTTTCTGAAGGCGGCGGATGCTTTCTGGAATGCGCCCGCGACGGCGCCGTCATTCCTGCGGGTGGAGAGCTCGCTGCTTGTGGCTTTTGAAGGCTGGCCCCGAGTCACTCCGCCGGCGGCCTCGGCAGCAAATGCGAAGCGCATTTTTCAGTTGCGGACGTATGAGAGCGCAAGCAACAAGGATCACGTGCTCAAGGTAAGGATGTTTCACTCGGGTGAATTCGAGATTTTCCAGGATGCTGGGTTCCACCCGGTATTCTTTGGCGATACTTTGATTGGTCCGCAGATGCCAAACCTGACTTACATGCTGAGTTTTACGGACATGGCAGAGCTGGATGCGAAATGGGACATTTTTCGCAATCACCCTGCGTGGAAGAAGTTATCCAACGATCCGCGGTTCAGTTATGAAGCTATCGTGAGCAAGATATCGAATCAGATATTGAGGCCACTGGCGTATTCGCAGATATAACCAGCGGGCGAGGCCGGCGCGCATAAGCATGGCGACAAGGTGAATCTGCCGGGCGCAGTTGCTATGGCAGATGTGGAGCCGCTCTTCGTCTGTTTGCGCCGAGTTGCGCGGCGAGGTGGACGAGGGATTCGTCGGCGCCTAGGGTTGCGGCGAGTTGCATGCCGCCTATGCGACAAGGGATGGTGACAATGGGTACGCCCGCGAGGCTGAAGGGCGTGGTGTAACGCAGCAGGCGGCCGCGAGTCTGGCTGTGGTCGGCTCCGGCTGCAAGGCGGGCGACGGGAATGGCGGGAAGCAGCAACAACTCGTGTGTGGCGAACAGTTCATCCATGCGTGCACAGAATTCTGCATGGCGCTGGCGCAGAGCGGCGAGTTCGTAGTCGGTGATGCGCGCGCCCCACTCCAGACGTTCGCGGATGGCGGGCTGGAAGTGCGCATGATGACCGGCGTGGATGCGGGCTGCCTCCCAAGCCTGAATCGGCGCGAAGATCTCGAAGGAATCGTGCCACCAGTGAGGGTCGAAGGTGGTGGTTTGAAGGCCGAGGGCCTGCAGTTCTTCGGTTGTGGCGCGCAGACTTTCAATTACGCCCGGCTCACAATCGTACAGGAAACTCTCTGCGATGACGGCGAAACGGGTGAGGGGTCGCGGCGCAGGAGTGGGATCAGGCGCGAAAAACTCGGTGAGAAGTGGTGCATCTTCGAGATCGTGAAAAAGCCAGCCGAAAGTGTCAAAGGACTGCGCGAGATGCGCGCCGCCGCGCCAGTCCCCGCGACCGAGGGAGGCGCGATAGCCGGCCAGTCCGCAGAGTGCAGCCGGCGCGCGAACGGAGCCGCCGGTGTCTGTGCCGATGGCGGCAACGGCGGAGCCCTCGAGGACGCTGGCGGCTGCCCCGCTGGAGGAGCCGCCGGTGAGTGCGCCTGCGTTGCCGGGCTGCGTGCAGTCGCCGAACTCGGGATTTTCGCCGGTGATGCCGTAGGCCAGCGGATGCAGATGCGTCTTACCGGTGATTACGGCACCTGGCGCACGGAGGCGGTCCACCAGCCATGAATCGCGTGAGGCGGGGCCGTGCAGGTCGCGATAGAAGTGCACGCCGCAGGTGGTGGGAGAGCCGGCGAGGTCGAAGCAGTCCTTGACGGAGATAGGCAGGCCCCAGATCGCACTACGGCCATCGCCAAAGTGTCCGCCTGTGCCGCGGGGCTGGGCTGCTGCGTTGGATGCTTCCGCGTGAGTCCAGTTACGATCCTGCCACAGATAGGTATTGTGGCCAGCATTGCCATTACTGCGTTCGAGTGCCAGCGCTGCCAGATCGACGGGCGTCAGGGTTTCTTCGGCGAGCGCACGGCGCAGGCCGCGCAGCGTCCATGGCGTGTTGGTCATAGACACGATTGTAGGCGCGGGAAGCATATCGGGCCGCGGCGAAAATGCGGCGTGCAGGCGGTTCGGTGTGGGATACAGATACACTTGAGGGCATGGCCGTCGCCGCCATCATTCTTGCTGCAGGAGGCAGCCGCAGACTCGGGCGGCCGAAGCAGCTTGTCATGTTCCAAGGCGAAACGCTGCTGGGCCGTGCCGTTCGGCTGGCGGATGCGGCTGGCGCGCAGCCGGTCGTGGTGGTCGTGGGTGCGCATGCTGCGAGCATCCGGCAGGCGGTGCCTGAGGGCGCTGCGCTTGTGGCCGTCAATGCGGATTGGGAGCAGGGAATGGCGTCGTCAATCCACGCGGGGCTGAGGACGCTGGCGGCGCATGCGCTGGAGGTTGAAGGCGTACTGCTGATGGGCTGCGATCAGCCGCGGCTGACCGAGTCGCATCTGAGAGCGCTGCTGGATGCCTTTGCGGCGGGAGGAGGAAGTGGCATGGCCGCGTCTTTCTATGCGGGCAGGCGCGGAGTGCCAGCCGTTATGCCCCGAAGCATGTTTACGCGGCTGCTGGCCTTGCGCGGCGACCAGGGGGCGCGCGCTCTGCTGGCGGAGGCGTCATGCCCCGTGGTCGATGTGACCTTTGCAGGCGGCGAGGCGGACATCGATGAGCCGGACGACCTGACGCTGCTGACGTGAAGGCAGGCGTTGATGCATCGGCTTCCCCCGGCGTGGAGGGCGGCTGCGCATGTTAAGCCGTGTGACATACTGAGCTTACTTGCGCCTTTCAAGTGCCCCGGAGTAAGACCCCATGCATCAGTTGCCGAATCCAGTCTTCATGCGTCGTGCCATTCAGCTAGCAACAGAAAACGTGGAAAGCGGGCGGGGCGGGCCCTTTGCGGCGGTGATTGTGCGGGATGGCGCGGTGGTGGGTGAGGGTGCAAATTCGGTGACGACAATGCTGGACCCCACGGCGCATGGCGAGGTGATGGCCATTCGCGCATCGTGCCGGTCACTGGCCACGTTTTCGCTGGCCGGATGCCAGCTTTACACCAGCTGCGAGCCCTGCCCGATGTGCCTGGCAGCGGCCTACTGGGCGCGGCTAGATGCGGTGTACTACGCCTGCAGTTCGGCCGATGCGGCACGAGCGGGCTTTGACGATGCGTACCTCTACGAGGAAATGCGCAAGGACCGCACCGGACGTGCCATGCCCATGACGCAGATGCTGAGCGACGAAGCGTGGGTGAGCTTTGCCGCGTGGATTGCTTCGCCGGACAAGATTGAATACTGACGGCGGGCGAGCGCGTCAGAAGAGGACGCGGAGCTCTGTAATCACGTTGTGGTTATAGAAGGAGAAGTGCGAGGTGGCAGTTTGCACGCCGCCGTCGAGCACAAACACGGGGTGCGTTGACTCCCAGCTACTGCGTCGAATCATGTAAAAGGCGGCGGGAGTGATGAAGTTCTGCGTCTGGCCGTCGTAGGGGCTGCCTTTGACGAAGGCAGCGTTGTCTTCCACGTCGAACCAGAGCCTGCTGGTGGGGTGCACCTGGCCGGTCACGTTCCACTCGATGAGGCGGCCCTGCTGCGCGATTTTGCCGGTGGGAAGGAGACCGCCAATGGTGGTTTGCACGTTGAAGCGGCCGCGCGCGATGCCCGCGGCGATGCGCGGGTCAAAGTAGCTGGTCAGCATGAAGTTCTCATAGGCGCGCGGGGCAAAGGCGAAGCTGGTGATGGCGGTGACGGCGAAGTTGCCGTGCTGCTCGTTGCCGGAGACGATGCGGTATTTCAACTGCGTGGCTGCGTTGCCAAAGCCGTCCTTGAACTGCGAAGAGTGGTTGCGGAAGTAGGACGGCGGGTCGAGATCCCACTGGAAGCGGTTGGCGATGACGGTGGAGAGGCCGTGGTTGTTGCCGTAGATGAAGATGTGCTCGCCGGGCGCGTACTGGTTGCTGACGGAAAATCGCAGCGCCTGCGCGAGCCGCGAGTCTGCCTGGATGAGCGGGCCCATCCACGAGGGCTGCAGGTCTGCCATGGTGGCGTTGTGGCGGCGGAACTGTGCGTAGTAGGACTGCTGCGCCTGTGCGGCGCAGGCACCAGCCACACAGGCGGCGGCCAGGACCAGGGATGCAAGATTTCTGGAAAGGTTCACGACTGATTCCGGTTATAGCGGAGGGGACGCGGGCAGCTCTGTGATGCGCGCCACTACATCGATTTTCTCAGGTTCAGGTGTGGATCGCGGGGCGTGCGGGCTCTTGCATACCGCAGTGTGAACGGTGGGCTATACTGCGTGGCATGTTGGGGATGCGGGCAGGCGCGCTGGTTGTGGCGATGGCGTTGGGGTTGGCTGCGCATGGCGCGGCGCAGACGGGGCCGGTGTGGCAGATGCAGGAGTCGGGCACTACGGCCGGGCTGCGGGGCATCGACTCGGTGGATGGGACAAATGGAATGGTTGCGTGGGCCAGCGGGACGGGCGGCACGGTGCTGCGCACCATCGACGGCGGCGCGCACTGGCAGCGCTGCGCCACGCCGGACGCGGACAAAGACGGCGCAACGCTGGACTTTCGCGGCGTACAGGCGTGGGATGCACAGACGGCGATTGTGATGTCGAGCGGCCCGGGGGACAAGAGCCGGTTGTACAAAACGGTGGACGGGTGCAGAACGTGGAAGCTGGTCTTCACCAACCCCGATAAAGACGGTTTCTGGGATGCCATCCAGTTTTTTGACCGGCATCCATCGTCCCCCTATTCTCATCAGGAAACAAATGGTGTTCTTGTCGGCGATCCCGTAAGAGGGATTTTCGCGATCTTCGTTACTAGGAATGGAGGGGAAACCTGGACCCGCTGGAACGAGAAGGATCCGAAGCATTTCCCGAAGGCAAACGCAGGGGAGTCGCTATTTGCCGCAAGCAATCAAGCAGCCACCTCGCCGGGCAGCAACGGACCATTCGCCTTCGTCACCGGAGGGGCTGACGCAAGAATCTACCTTGGTCAATCCCACTCGCCATTTGATGCTCGGTGGTGGGAGTCTTTGTCCTCGAAGGATCTCAGCTTTTCGTCCGGCACAAGTGCAGGCGCTTTCGCCATTGCTGCTCGACGATTTCCTCAATCGCCCTTTGCTGATTTCATGGTTGTCGGTGGGGACTATTCAAGACCAAATGCACAAGGCAGCGTTGCGTTCGTACCTGGACCGCCACGCTTTGTCTTGGGCTCACGAGCTATTGCGCAGTCTGTGCGCCCACCCCACGGCTATCGCTCAGCCGTGCAGTGGAGCGAGAGCCTGAAGGCGTGGATTACGGTGGGGACGAATGGCTCGGACATCAGCCGCGATGATGGCAAGACGTGGCAGCCGCTGGATGATGGCAATTGGAATGCTTTGTCGCTGCCGTTCGTCGTCGGGCCGAATGGACGGATTGCGCGGATCAATGCGGCGGCCATTCCTGCGGCCCGCACCAGGCGCTGATGTGGTGACAACCGAGCGGCCAGCTTTGCTCCCGCACTGTCTCTTGCCCGCAAATGATAACTGGCGTATTTTCTTCACATCTCGGGGCCGGCTGCGCCTTTGTAACGTATTTATGCCGGTCACGATAGAATGGGCTTATTCGGATGAACCAGACCTCCTCAGCGGCTGCCAGCCAGGTATCCCGCTCCACGCGGGACCCGGAGTCGCGGGCGCCGATGATTGAGGTTCGCGGGCTGGAAAAGACCTACCGCACGGCGCGTGGCGCTCTTACGCTCTTCCACGGATTGGATTTGGAGATTTTCCCCGGCGAGCTGGTGGCCATTGTGGGCCAGTCTGGCGCGGGAAAGAGCACACTTTTGCACATCCTCGGTGCTCTTGATGCTCCTACCGCGGGAACTGTACACTGCGCCTCAACCAACGTGGCCAGTCTCTCGCAGCGGGAGGCGGCGGTCTTTCGCAATCGCGAAATTGGTTATGTGTGGCAGTTCCACTACTTGTTGCCGGAGTTTTCGGCGCTGGAGAATGTGGCCATGCCGTTGCTGGCGCGAGGGTTGGCAAGGCGCGAGGCACTGGCGGTGGCGGCGACTTGGTTGAAGGAGGTTGACCTGGAGGATCGAAGCGAGCATCGGCCGGGCGAACTCTCTGGCGGCGAGCAGCAGCGCGTGGCGCTGGCTCGAGCGCTGGTGGGCGGCCCTCGGTTGCTGCTGGCGGACGAGCCGACGGGCGACCTGGACGAGATGACGGCGGGCAAGGTTTTTAGCTTGCTGGAGCGGTTGCACACGACGCACGGGCTCACGTCGATTGTGGTGACCCATAACCCGGATCTGGCCGCGCGCTGTACGCGGACTCTGCGCCTGGAGAGCGGGCGCCTGACTGTTGCCGGGGCTGCGGCCCGGGCATAGTTGCTTGACCCTATGGGTGCGGACGATCTTGCACCGAATTGGGTGGTTATTGAGTCTGATGTAGTAAGGGGTCTGGGCATGGTGGGGTGTTTTCCCCTCCAGGCTGGTTAGCGTTAGGATGAGGGTTCCCGGTGGGCACGATGACCGGGGGCGGCCGGAAGGTGTTACGGTGTATCCGGCTCATCCTCAAGGGCTGTTCGGGGCAGGCAAGGGATTTTCCAAAGGGGCCTCCGGCGGCGTAGTTCAAAGAAGGGCGCGTGCGGGTTGAGCTGAAGCCGGTGCAATAACCGGACGGCTACTCCCACCGAAAGCCCGCTGCAAGGGAGAACACCATGTTCGAACGCTATACGGAGAAGGCACGGCGTGTGATCTTCTTCGCGCGGTATGAGGCCAGCCAGTTTGGCTCGCCTTATATTGAGACCGAGCACCTGCTGCTTGGGCTGCTGCGTGAAGACAAGGCATTAACCAACCGCTTCCTGCGTTCGCATGCCTCGGTGGAGTCAATTCGTAAGCAGATCGAGGCCCACACTACCATTCGCGAGAAGGTTTCCACGTCAGTTGACCTGCCGCTTTCCAACGAGTGCAAGCGCGTGCTGGCTTATGCAGCCGAAGAGGCCGAGCGTCTGGGGCACAAGCACATTGGCACGGAACATCTATTGCTGGGCCTGCTGCGCGAGGAAAAGTGCTTTGCCTCGGAGATACTGCAGGAGCGCGGGCTGAAGCTGGCGCAGATTCGCGACGAACTGTCGCGCGTGACGCAGGAGAAAGCTCCGCAACAGCAGCGGCAAAGGGAGTCAAGTTTGCTGGCTGAGTTCAGCCGCGACCTGACGCAGGCGGCCCTGGATGGCCAGTTGGACCCGCTGGTGGGGCGCGATAGTGAACTGGAGCGCGTGATTCAGATTCTGTGCCGCCGCACGAAGAACAACCCCGTGCTGATTGGAGAGCCGGGCGTAGGCAAGTCGGCTATTGTTGAAGGACTGGCGCAGCGTATTGCCGATGGCGAGGTGCCTTCATTCCTGGCGGACAAGCGTGTGCTTGCGCTGGATCTGTCACTGATTGTGGCGGGTACCAAGTATCGTGGCCAGTTTGAGGAACGGCTGAAAACCATCATGAAGGAGCTGATGGAGAACCAGAACTCCATCATCTTTATTGATGAGCTGCATACGCTGGTGGGAGCGGGTTCAGCCGAGGGATCGCTGGACGCCGCGAATATTCTGAAGCCCGCGCTGAGCCGCGGTGAGCTTCAGTGCATCGGCGCGACGACTCCGGGTGAGTACCGCAAGTCGATTGAGAAGGATCGCTCGCTGGAGCGGCGCTTCCAGGCTGTGAAGGTGCCGCCGCCGAGCGAGGCGGACGCCATCAAAATCATCAACGGCATCAAGGACCGCTATGAGAAGTTCCACGCGGTGAGCTACACGGATGACTCCATTGAGTTCGCGGTGGCGCATTCAAACCGCTATATCCCGGATCGCTTTTTGCCGGACAAGGCCATCGACCTGATTGACGAGGCGGGCGCCCGCGTGAAGCTGCGCCAGACGTCGCTGCCGGATGAGATTACAGAGGTGCAGAAGCGTATCAAGTTCATCGTGCACCGCATGGATTCGGCAATCGCCAACCATGAATTTGAGAAGGCGCGCTTCTACTCCGACGAGGAACGCAAGGAGCGCGAAAACCTGCGCGCGCTGCGCGAGAAGTATCACCTGGATGATTCCGCGGCGGGCATCGTGACCCGCGAGGACATTGAGGACGTGGTGAGCCGCTGGACAGGCGTGCCTGTGACCAGCATCAAGGAAGAAGAAACACAGAAGTTGCTGCGCGTGGAGGAGGAGCTGCACAAGCGCGTCATCTCGCAGGAGAAGGCGATCAGCGCGCTGGCGCGGGCAATTCGCCGTTCGCGCGCGGGGCTCAAGTCGCCCAACCGGCCCATCGGCAGCTTCCTGTTCCTTGGCCCCACGGGCGTGGGCAAAACAGAGATGGCGCGCACGCTGGCCCAGTTCCTCTTCGGGTCAGAAAAGGCACTCATCCGCTTCGATATGTCGGAGTTCATGGAGAAGCATTCGGTCTCAAAGCTGATTGGTTCGCCTCCGGGATATGTGGGCTATGAGGAGGGCGGTCAGTTGACCGAGCGTGTGAAGCGCTCGCCGTATTCGGTGGTCCTGCTGGACGAAATCGAGAAGGCGCACCCGGATGTGTTCAATCTGCTGTTGCAGGTGTTTGAGGATGGTCAATTGACCGACGGCCTGGGCAACACCGTCGATTTCAAGAACACGATCATCATCATGACCTCCAACATTGGCGCGCGGCACCTGCAGAAGAAACAGGGGCTGGGCTTCCAGAGCGAGCGCGAGGACCTGGTGACAGAAAAGGTCGAGGAACTGGTGAAGAACGAGGTGAAGAAGACTTTCAACCCCGAGTTCCTGAACCGCCTCGACGAAGTGATCCTGTTCCAGTCGCTTTCGGATGCGGACCTGCTGCAGATTGTGGAACTGCTGGTGCAGCAACTGAACACGAACCTGGCGCAGAAGGCCATTACCATCAGCGTGACCGAGGAGGCCAAGAAGTGGATTCTCGAGAAGACGCTGGTGGACCGCAGTTACGGCGCACGCCCATTGCGCCGCGCGCTGCAGCGCTATGTGGAAGACCCGTTGTCAGAGGCGCTGATCGCCGGTCAAATCACCCAGCGGCCAGCGTTCCTGGAGGTCTACCTCGAAGGCAACCAGCTTTTCTATCGCCCGGTAAGTTCCGACGAGAGCGCGGGCGAGGAAAAGGCCGCGGGCGTTCTGCTCTACAGCGCATAATCCTATTTCCACCAAACCCCAAGCCCCTGGCCACAATGGCCGGGGGCTTTTCTTTCGCCCACAGAGGAGCGACCGCTTGCGATGATAGGATGGCCTCACATCGTATCCGGAGTACCCAATCATGAGCGACGCATCCCAGACGCAAAGCCTTACGTCAGAGGAAATCACGAAGCTGACGCGAGAGACGAATTACGGCACGTGGCGCGTGCAGAAGACGTGGAAACCGCTGCATGTGACGGACGCGGAAGGGTGCTGGTTTACCGACAGTGCGGGCAAGAGGTATCTCGATTTCAGCTCGCAGTTGATGTGCGTGAACCTGGGCCACAAGAACCCGCGTGTGATTGAGTCGATTGCGCAGCAGGCGCGCGAACTGGCCTTTATCGGATCAGCCTATGCAACGGATGTGCGCGCGCGGCTGAGCGCCAAGCTGCTGGAGGTGCTGCCAGCAGGGCTGGAGAAGTTCTTCTTTGCCACCAGCGGCACCGAGGCTAACGAAGCCGCCTTCAAGATTGCGCGCATGGTGACGGGCAAGAGCAAGATCATCTCGCGGTATCGCTCGTATCACGGCTCCACTCCGGGCTCGATTGCTGCAACGGGCGATCCGCGCCGCTGGCCCGCGGAGCCGGTGGCCAAGGGGCAGAGCTTTATTTTTGCGCCGGAGACGAACTGCTATGACTGCCCGATTCGCCACACGTATCCAGGATGCAATGTGGCGTGCGCGGACTATATCGAGCACATGATTCGCAATGAGAGCGATGTGGCGGCCGTCATCATGGAGCCCGTTGTGGGTACGAACGGCGTGCTGATTCCGCCGCCGGAGTACTTCCCGCGGATTCGCGAAATCTGCGACCGGCATGGCGTGCTGCTGATTGCCGACGAGGTGATGACGGGCTGGGGACGCACGGGCAAGTGGTTTGCCGTGGAGCACTGGGGTGTGAAGCCGGATATCCTGGTAACGGCCAAGGGCATTACATCAGCCTATGTGCCGCTGGGACTGTGCGCCACGACGAAGAAGGTTGCGGATTACTTTGAGGATCGCTACTTCTCGCACGGCCACACGTACGCGGCGCACCCAATCACGCTGGGCCCTGCGCTGGCCACCATTGAGGAAATGCAGCGCTTGAAGCTGGTGGAGCGCGCAGCAGAGCTGGAGCCTTACGTGCGCGCGAAGGTGGAGGCGCTGAAGGCGAAGCATCCGTCTGTTGGCGATGTGCGCGGCCTTGGATTGTTTTTTGCAATCGAGCTGGTAAAGAATCGCAGGACGAAGGAGCCTTTCAACACCATGCGCGACAAGGTGGAGGGCAATCCGACGGTGGTGGATCAGATTGCGGCGAAGATGATGGCCGATGGCGTGGCGCAGCAGTCTTGGATCAGCCACTTTGTGATTGCACCACCGCTCATCATTACCAAGGAAGAACTGGACCTCGGGTTTGCGGCGTTTGACCGGCACCTGGGCATTGCCGATGCGCTGGTGGAGGCGTAAGGGGAGAGCAAGTTGGGCAAACAAGGCAGAAAAGGGGCCGTCTCACGCGAGGATGAGACGGCCCGCTTGTTTATGCAGATGGCTTAAAGTTATCGACTGCGCACAATGGGCGCCCCCGCAATGTTGAGATGCACGCGATAGACACTGCTGCTGGCGGTGATGTAGAGCATTTTGTGGTCAGTATCGCCCCAGGCCACGTTGGCGACGCGTTCGGGAACGCTGAGGACGCCAAGCAGTTTGCCGTCAGGAGAGAGAATCCACACGCCGCCGGGGCCGGCGCTGTAGATATAGCCTTTTTCATCCACCTTCATGCCGTCTGGACCGCCGGGGCGCGGGTCGGATGTGGCGTCATAGAGAAGCTTGGCATCGGTGAGCTTGCCGTTAGGCAGGACGCGATAACGCATCCAGATCTTCTTTGGCTCGGAGTTGCTCACGTAGAGATACTTCTCGTCGGGCGAGAAGGCGATGCCGTTGGGCCGGGGCAGATCGCTAATGAGCAACTGTAGCGCGGAACGATTGGGAGAAGCGCCGGGCTTTTGCCCGAGCGCGCCGGGAATGCGATAGACGCCGTTGACCTTGAGCTGCTTGGCGGGGTCGGTGTCCTTTTGCGTCTGCAGGCCGTAGGGCGGATCCGTGAAGTAAAGTGAGCCATCGGAGCGGTAGACAAGATCATTGGGGCTGTTCAACTGCTTGCTCTGGAAGCTGTCTGCGAGGATGGTGATTTGCGCGTTTGGGGCAAGCGACTCCATCCGGTAGACATCGCGCTGCGCGTGGCCTGCGACGGTGAGGCGGCCGCGGACGTCGAGCGTCATGCCGTTAGAACCGGATTCAGGGCCGGTATAGGGCAGGGTACCCTTGTAGCCGCTGGGATGCAGAAAGGTAGTGACGCCCTGGCCGGGTGTCCACTTGAGAATGCGGTTGCTGGGAATCTCGGCAAAGTAAAGGCTACCGTTGCTCCAGACGGGGCCCTCGACCCACTTGAAGCCCGTGGCCACGCGCTCGAGTTGCGCGCCTGCGGGTACGATCTGGTCCAGCGCGGGATCACGGCGATCAACCCGGAGGGGCGCGGAGGCTGTGGCAGAGGCAGACGCCTGCGGGGCTGCAGCCTTGAGCGCTTGCGGGGCAAGGCTGCAGGTTGCGGCGAGACTCATCACAAGAGGCAGTTGGACTATGCGCGTACGATCCATGGACTCATTCCTTCAGTGCCGGAAGGGACCCGGCGATCTCCAGCCGCTCTTGTGCCGGGCACCGGCGCAGGCGGGAAGACTGGGCGTTCACCATCAGTATTCATGGGGGCATGCACTGTCAAGACACGCGCCTGTTGCGCGGCTACGGGCGGTCTACGGTGTGTCTCAATCGAAGACGACGGTCTTGTTGCCGTAGCAAAGGATGCGGCGGTCAAGATGCCAGCGGACAGCGCGCGAGAGCACCAGGCGCTCAAGATCGCGGCCGCGGGCGACGAGGTCCTCCACTTGGTCGCGGTGCGAAATGCGGGCTACATCCTGCTCGATGATGGGACCGTCGTCGAGCACCTCGGTGACGTAGTGGCTGGTGGCGCCGATGAGCTTGACGCCACGCGCATGGGCCGCGTGGTAGGGCTTGGCACCGGTAAAGGCCGGCAGGAAGGAGTGGTGCACGTTGATGATAGCTGCCGGGTAACGGGCGACGAATCCTGGCGAGAGAATTTGCATGTAGCGGGCCAGGACAACGAGGTCAATGTCGTGTTTTTCCAGCAGGGCGAGCTGGCGGTCTTCGGCCTCGACGCGTGTGCCGGGTGAGACAGGAATGTGCTCGAAGGGAATGCCATAGAAGGCTGCAAGATTCTCCACCGCGCGGTGGTTGGACACGATGACGGGAATCTCGCAGCGCAGCTCGCCCGAGCGCCAGCGGTGCAGCAGGTCGGCCATGCAGTGCAGATACTGCGAGCAAAAGAGCGCGACGCGGGGCCGCTCTGTGCTGGAGGTGAGTTGCCAGTGCATGGCAAGATCGGTGGCGAGCGGCGCAAAGGCCTTCTCAAAGCCGTCGAGGTCAAAGCGTTCGGCATCGGCGGAGCCATTCTTCCCGTTCAGAGCCCACTCGACACGCATGAAGAAGAGGCCCAGGTCGTGATCCTGGTGCTGATCGGCGTGCAGAATATTGGCGCCTAACTCGAAGAGCAGGCCGGAGACGCGAGCCACGAGTCCCTTGCGGTCCGGGCAATCAATGAGCAGAACTGCGGTATCAGACATGCTCTTTCCAGCTTACGGCATGCTGGCAAGAGATTGCGGGGGACAAAAAAATCGCCGGAGCGTATGCGGCTCCGGCGTGCGCGTTCAACGCAAAACTGCCTGCGTGCGAGGTTGCAACTGCTGAGGCGCCCTAGGCATGTGCAGGCGTGCTCAACTGCTGGCGGAGGCTGCCGGCGAGCTCTGCGACCATGCGCAGCCGCTCCGCAAGCGGTGCGGGGATCTCGCTGCCCGCGAGCGCAAGCTGGGAGTGTAGCAGGAGGCCTGCAACCGTTGTCTTTAGCTCGGTTTCGATGGCTGTGGCTGCGGCGCGGCGGGCCAGTGCCTGTTCCCGTTCGCGACGGTGCAGCGCCGCGCGGACTTCGCGGACAATGCGCTGAGGTCCGGAGAGCGCGAAGTTGACCTGCATGGGAATGGCCAGCCCGGCGCGCTCCCAGATGGCCTCAGCGGCGGCGGGGTCACATTCTGCCAGGGTCTCGTCCACCACCACCGCGATAAACTCGCGCTTGCGCAGCAAGGCCAGCGCTGCCCTGCGTGCTTCTGCCAACTCGACATCCATGCCCAGCTGTGCACTGATAGCTGCGGCGCATTGGTGGGCGCCTTCAATGCCTGTGACCATCAAAATGCTCATCGTATTCTCCTTACCATCTGCCCGTACCCGCGAGTGTCGGGACTTGCCTGAAGCTGTTGAGTGAAAGAGCGCATGTGTGCATTCCGCTGGGTCCGGCTTACTCGCCCTGCATCGGATCGTCAATACCGTACTCTTTGAGCTTGCGGTACAGCGTCGTCTTGCCAATGCCCAGGAGGCGCGCGGCCTGCAACTTGTCTCCGTTGAGGGCGCGGATGGCGTGCAGAATCGCATTGCGCTCCAGCTCGGCCAAGGGCTTGACCGGATTTGGCTCCTCCTGCTGGATGCCGCCGTTGGCCGCGGAGTGATACGCATCCAAACCGCGCTGCTGGAGCTGCGTGGGCAGGTCGCCGAGGTGAATAACCGGGCCTGAGGAAAGAGCGCAGGCGCGCTCGACCGCATTCTCCAGCTCGCGCACATTGCCCGGCCAGTCATAGGCCATCATGGCGCGCAGCGTGTCGTTGCTCAGCGTGAACTTGGTGCCGCGCTCGCGGCTGATGCGGTCCAGAAAGTGCGCGGCCAGCGGCGGAATGTCATCCCGTCGATCGCGCAGTGCGGGCAGCCGAAGGTTCACGACGTTGAGCCGATAGAAGAGGTCCTTGCGGAAGGCGCCCTTCTCCACCATGGTGGAGAGGTCACGGTTGGTGGCGGCCACAATGCGCGCGCGGATGGGCACGCGGTGCGTGGCGCCGACGGGGCGCACCTCGCGCTCCTGCAGGGCGCGCAGCAATTTGGCCTGCAAATCGAGGGAGAGTTCGCCGACCTCGTCGAGAAAGACGGTGCCGCCCTCGGCAGAGACAAGCAGTCCGTCCTTGGAGCGGTTGGCTCCGGTGAATGCCCCCTTCACATACCCGAAGAGCTCACTCTCAATGAGCGTGGGCACCAGCGAGCCGCAATCGACGGGCAGGAAGGGCTTTTGTGCATTGGGTCCGTAGGCGTGGATGGTGCGCGCCACAAGCTCTTTGCCGGTACCGCTTTCGCCGAGGATCAGCACCGGATGTGCGCTCTGTGCCACTTTGGAGAGGATGCGGTAGACCTTCTCCATCTCGGCGGAGCGGCCAATCATCGCGCCGAGGCCCTGCGCCATGCGCAGGCGCTCACGCAGCTGGCGCGTGGCGGTGTCCGTGGTCTGGCTGGCCGCAGCTCGTTCCAGCACTGTGGAGAGCTCGTCGATGGTGAAGGGCTTGGCCAGGTAGTCCGAGGCCCCGCAGCGCATGGCCTCGACCGCAGCGCTAACCGTGCCTGTGGCCGTCATCACGATGACCGACATCTGCGGGTAGAGAATTTTGACCTCGGAGACAAACTCCAGTCCGCGGTTGCTTCCGTATGGCATGTTCACCAGCAACACATCAGCGGCGTGGCCGCGCAGCAGGCTGCGTGCCTGGCCCATGTCTCCAGTGCTCTCCACCACGTAGCCAAGGCTCGCGGCAATCTCCGAGCAGGCCGAGCGCACGGCTGGATCCGCGTCCACCACGAGCAGATACAGCCTTGCCGCAGGCTCCGTTACTTGGGGGATGAATTCCATTTCCTGAGATGAAACTACAGTATCGAGCATTGTATTTGCCTCATGCGGGAGAAAGGAATGTGGGGTCTTCCGTCGCGTCATCGTCACCTCAGCGGCCCTTTACCGGCAGCCCAATCTGAAAGCAAGCGCCGGATGGGTCGCGATTGGCGGCATGAATGCGCCCGCCGGCGGCCCTGATGATGGAGCGCGTGATGGATAGTCCCAGACCGCGCTGCTGTGCGTGGAGGCCGGACGGCTCGCATTCTTTGCCGCGTGTCGAGAAACCCGGCTCAAAGAGTTTGTCCAGGGCAAAGTCGGGAATGCCGGGTCCGTTGTCCTCGACGGTGAGGGTAAGCCAGCGTGCTTTGCCGGGACGGGAGGGAATCTCGCGCAGACTCAGGCGGATGTGACCGCCGCGCGGCATAGCCTCAGTGGAGTTCTTGACCAGATTGATAAGGACACGCGTCAGGTCCTCGCCGGTCATGTGCACGGGCAACTCGGCCCCCTGCACGTCCATCGTGAGCTGGATGGCCGACCCTGCCAGCGTGGCGAGCAGGTTCCGAGTGGCCAGCAACTGGACGGCCATGTTCTGGATGGACGCGGCAGGGATCATCTCCCAGCACTTGGCTGCAGTATGGCGTACCTGACTACCGGAACCTACAAGCCTGGGACCGGCGGCTGTTGCCGTCCTCGGAGCCGCATCCTGAACTCCGCCCTGCAGGCCCGCCAGCCGTTGTACCAGGCGGCGACTGGCGGTGGCCACGAGCCGCAATTCGTCCCCGTAGTGCGTGTAGGGAACAGCCAGCACACCGGGTGTCTCCAGTAGATCGCAGTAAAGACCAAGCGCCGCTACCAAGTTCCGCGCGTCGTGCGTGACCTCCGCCAGGCTCTCACCCGTTCCCCTTCCTTTGTCGAGTATGGCTGCCGCGGCCCTGCTGCCTTGCTGGATGCCGCTCTGCTGTGTAAATCCCTCATTAAGTTGCATTTCAGTCCTCTTTTCTGCACAGGGTCCTTCCGTATTTGGGCAGTATGTGGATGGGCTGCCGGGGAAGTTGTCCTCTTCTGTTACACGTTGCGTGCCAAACCTGAACTTATTCTCTAAGTTGTTATTTTGCTTTGATTTATATAATGTGGCTGTCTGGAAGGCGTGGAGGTGCAGCGGGAATCAAGTTTCAGAACGGGAATCATGTCGGGCATGTGTTTACGTATCTAGCTCATTTGCAAGGGATTGCATCAAATTCCTATTCCAGACCAGGCTGACTCCGCATTCCCGTTCTGAGACGGGTTTGTTTCCACACGGGAACGCGTGGCCTGTCCGCGCATCCCGTACAATTCCCCCTATGAACGAACAAGGGAATCAGACGTACTTTCGCCCCGGGGGGCGGGCAACCGACCAGTTGCGCCGCCTGAGTTTTGCGCCGGATTTTGTGCAGACGGCGGAGGGCTCGGTGCTGGTGTCGCTGGGCAACACGCGCGTGCTTTGTAACGCGACGGTGGAACAGGGTGTGCCGGGGTGGCTGCGGAACTCCGGGCGCGGCTGGGTAACGGCGGAGTATGCGATGCTGCCGCGCGCCACGGTGACACGTACGCCGCGAGAGAGCGAGCGGGGCAGAATTGGCGGGCGGACGCACGAGATTCAAAGGCTGATTGGCCGCAGTCTGCGTTCGGTGGTGGACATGCAGGCGCTGGGTGAGAGGACGGTGATCCTGGACTGCGATGTGTTGCAGGCAGATGGCGGCACCCGTACAGCGGCGATTACCGGGGCGGCGGTGGCACTCTCACTGGCTATGCAGGCGCTGGTGAAGGCCGGTACGCTCAAGGCTTCGCCGATGAAGCAACTGGTGGCAGCCACCTCTGTGGGCCTGGTGGGCGGCGTGATGCTGCTGGACCTGTGCTATGAGGAGGACTCGCAGGCCGAGGTGGACATGAACGTGGTGATGACCGCCGATGGCGGGCTGGTGGAGACGCAAGCCACGGCGGAGAAGGGCAACTACTCCCGCGCTCAATTGAACGGGCTGCTCGATTTGGCGGAGTCAGGACTGCGCGAGATTTTTGCTGCGCAGAGGCTGGTGCTGGGGCAGTAACTGCAATCATCATCACGGAAGCGGCGCGGGCAGAGTGTTGAGGTCGGGGATGCGGATTCTAGTGAACGAGTTTTGCGGGCACCCTTTCGGCATCGACCTGAGCCGGGAACTTGCGCGGCGTGGGCACACGGTTCTGCACACCTATTTTGCGGACAACATGAGCACGCCCAAAGGCTCGGACGCAGCGGCGGATACGGTGCCGGCGCTGACGATCAAGGGATTGCACATCCAGAGGAAGTTCGAGAAGCACGGCCTCTTCAGCAGACGCGCAGCAGACATGGAGTATGGCGAGGCAGTGGCAACGGAGGTGCGCGGCTTCCGGCCTGAAGTGGTGCTCTCCGGAGACATGCCGCTGGATGGGCAGCAAATTCTGTTGAAGGCCGCACGGGCTGTGCAGGCGCGGTTTGTCTTCTGGCTGCAGGATGTGTACAGCACGGCGGTGCGGTTTGTGCTGTGCAGGCGGGCTCCGCTGCTGGCGGGGCTGGCTGGGTGGTATTACGAGCGGGCAGAGAAGGCGCTGCTGCGCAAGTCAGATGCGATTGTGTGTATTGCGCCGGCCTTTGCTGGTCAGTTGGCGCAGTGGGGAATTGCGGGGCCTCATGTGTCAGTGATTCCCAACTGGGCGCCGGTGGAAGAGATTGTGCCCACGCCGAAGAACAACTCCTGGGCGTGTGAGATGGGCGTGGCGGAGCGGTTCTGCTTTGTCTACTCCGGCACATTGGGCATGAAGCATAGGCCGGAGCTGCTGCTGGCGCTGGCGAAGAGGCTCGCGACGCGTGGTGATGCGCAGCTTATCGTAGTGGCGGGCGGTGCGGGCGCGGAGTGGCTGGCGGCGCACCGGCATGAGGTGCGTGAGGATGCTCTGCTGCTGCTGCCCTTCCAGACATACGAGCAGGTACCGCAGGTGCTGGGCGCTGCGGATGTGCTGATTGCGCTGCTGGACGAAGAGGCAGGCAACTTTGCCGTGCCGTCGAAGACGCTGGCGTATCTTTGCGCGGGGCGAGCGATGGTGATCGCTGCACCGGCGGAGAATGAGGCTGCCAGGGTGGTGGAGCAGGCACAGGCAGGATTCGTGGTGTCGTCCAGCACAGCCGAACCATTGATAGAAGCGACGCTGCGGCTGTTGGAGGACAAGGCTCTCCGCGAGCGGTTTGCGAGGAACGCGCGCCGGTATGCACAGGAACATTTTGCGATAGGCGTGATTGCGGATAGGTTTCTTCACGTAATGGGAGAGCAGGCAAAATCGGGCAATTAAGTGCATGCAACGGCATGTGGAGTTGCCGCTGAACCCGCGTCCGATGATTGATGAACGGGCGGAGCGGATGCAGCTGCCGAGGAGAGCGATGAAGACGGCAGAGACGGTTGTGCTGTTTGGTGGCACGGGTTTTATCGGGACGCACCTGACGCAGTATCTGCTGGAGCGCGATCTGGCGCGCCAAATTGTGCTGGCGGATTTGAATGAGCCGCGCAATGAGGCGTGGACAGCGCGGTTGCAGGAGGGATTGCGCACGGGTGCTGTGGAATATGTGCGCTGCGATGTGCGCGAACCGGTGCGGGATGAGCGTCTGCCGCGGAGTGTGGACCTGATAGTGAACCTTGCGGCAATTCATCGCGAGCCGGGACACGAGCCGAAAGAGTATTACGAGACGAATCTGCGTGGGGCGGAGCATGTGTGTGCGTATGCGACAGCAGCGCAGTGCAGACGCGTGGTGTTTACCAGTAGCATTTCGCCGTATGGCCCCTCAGAGGAGAAGAAGGACGAGGGCACAGAGCCTGCGCCGGAGACGCCGTACGGAAAATCCAAGCTGCAGGCAGAGCGGATTCATCGTGCGTGGCAGGCTGAGGACGCACGGCGGAAGCTGGTGATTCTGCGGCCGGGCGTGGTGTTTGGCGCGGGCGAGGGCGGCAACGTGACACGGCTGGTGCGCAGCCTGGTGAAGGGCTACTTTGCGTACATGGGCAACCGGCAGACGCGCAAGGCTGGCGCCTATGTGAAGGAGCTGTGCTGCGTGATGAACTTTGCGCTGGAGCACCAGGACCGAACGGACGAGGCGGTAACGCTGCTGAATGTAGGGATGCATCCGACGCCGACGCTGGAGGAGTTTGTGGAGGCGATCCGTCGCGTGGCGGGTATCAGGCGCGCGCCGATGGCGGTGCCGCGGTGGCTGCTGCTGGGTGTGTCGTATCCCATGGATGCGGTGGCGCGGACGCTGGCGATTCGCCAGCCAGTGAGCCCGGTGCGCGTGCGCAAGCTGTTCCGGTCTACGAACATAGACCCGCGCGGATTGCGCGAGCTGGGTTACCAGTGGCAGTACAGTATGGACGACGCATTTGAGGACTGGAAGCAGGACAAGCCGGAGGACTTTGCGCGATAGTGGGCGATCTGAATGCGCACTGGCTGAATGAGATAAGCGTGGCGAGGTGCGTGGTGCCTTGATGCTGGATGAAACGAGTTTCACCTGCTGCAAACAGAATGGTGTGTGGCGGGCAGCACAAAAAGCGATTGCGCGCGTCTGCTACCATAGGGATGATTGCAGGTTCCGCCGCCAAACAGGCTGATTTCCCGTCCCGCGGGCGCGAACAAGCAGAGGCGGCCTGACCCAACCCCAGAAGGAGAAATGCTATGCCCCTAGTCTCCATGCGGCAGCTTCTCGACGAGGCCGCCAAGGGCGGATACGGCGTCGGCGCATTCAACGTCAACGACATGGAACAGATTCAGGCCATTATGGAGGCCGCGAAGGAAACCAATTCGCCGGTCATCATCCAGGCCAGCCGCGGCGCTCGGCAGTTTGCGCAGGACCGTTATCTCTACCACCTGATTCTGGCTGCGAGCGAGCTCTATCCGGAGATTCCGATTGCCATGCACCAGGACCACGGCAACAGCTTTGAGACCTGCAAGAGCGCGATTGAGCTGGGCTTTACAAGCGTGATGATGGACGGATCGCTGAAGGAAGATGGCAAGACGCCCGCTACGTTTGAAGAGAACGTGGAAGTGACCAAGCGCGTGGTGGACTATGCGCACGAGCGAGGCATCACCGTGGAAGGCGAGATTGGCGTGCTGGGCGGCGTGGAAGACGGCCACGGCGCGGGCGGATCGGGCCTGGAGCACATTACCGATCCCGACCAGGCGGTGGAGTTTGCGGAGCGCACGGGCGTGGACGCGCTGGCGATTGCCATTGGCACCAGCCACGGCGCGTACAAGTTCACGAAGAAGCCGGATGGCTCAGTGCTGAAGATGGATGTGCTGATCGCGATCCACAAGCGCCTGCCCAACACGCACCTGGTGATGCACGGCAGTTCGTCGGTGCCGAAGGATCTGCAGGATATCGTGAACCAGTACGGCGGCAAGCTGAAGCCGACGTGGGGCGTGCCGGTGGAGGAGATTCAGCTGGGCATCCGCAACGGTGTGCGCAAGATTAATGTGGACACGGACAACCGCCTGGCGATGACGGGCGCGATCCGCAAGGTGCTGTGGGAGAGCCCGGAGAAGTTCGATCCGCGCGACTACATGAAGCCTGCGCGTGAGGCGATGAAGAAGGTCGTGGCGCAGCGCATGCGTGAGTTCGGCCAAGCCGGACACGGCGGCGACTACAAGCCTATCTCGATTGAGGAGATTGCCAAGGGCTACAAGAACGGCACGCTGAGCACGCGCCCGCTGGTGGCGTCGAAGTAAACGAAGGCGAGTATCAACTAAGGCCACTTCGCACACGCGGGGTGGCCTTTTTGCTGCTCATTTTGCGGTGAGATTCATGCCGTTCTTGTGTGGAGGAAGCACGCAGGAGTGGCGATGCACACCGCTGAGGAAGGTCGCCACAGTTTGCGTGACGAGTGCTTTGACGCGGTTGCTGCCGAAGCCGACGCCGGCGAAGTTGAAGTGGGTGGCGCCGTCGATGACACCCATCCACTGGCAACGAGTTGCTGTGCCGGGCAGGCCATGCCAGGGAATCTGGCGCGCGGCCGGACCGCCCTTGAGCGACTGGTCACGTGTGCCGGTGAGGATGAGCATGGGCTTGTGGATGTTGCGCCAGGCATTTTGCGGGAAAACGACGCCGGGGCCTTCAGGCGAAAGCGCCACGTAGGCATCGAAGCGGTCCTGGAGGGCGGGCGGCGCAGGGATGCCGATGATGTTGGCAGCCCCGGCCTCGAGCATGACCGTCTCTGCGCCCATGGAGTGACCGAGCAGAATGCGGAAGGGCGCACGGCACTGGCTGTTGGCCCACTGGAGGGCGGCTCCGACGTCGAGCAGGCGTGCTTGTTCGGCTTGCGGGTTGGCAACAAGAGCGCGGATACCTGGCATGAGTCCGTGGCGGAGGATGCTCTTTTGCAGCGCGGCGAGACCGCTCTCCTTATGGCCCATCACGATGGTTGTGTAGCCCATTTGCGCCATGGCTTCGGCAAGGTAGCGATAGCCGTTCTCAGATCCTCCGGCACCGTGGGAGATGATGGCGAGAGGTGCGCAACTGTGATGCGTCCCTAGCGCGGGATAGACGAGCAGCGGCGTTGAGTGGCCGTCGGAGCGGAGCGCCTTGATGTGCTGCTGTGCGTTCACGCGGTGCAAGGGCAGGCAGAGCGCGAGGGCAAGAGCCAGAGGCGCGGCGCGATGCGTGATGAACGGCATCGGGAATCTCCGGAAATGAACCGTCGCAATCACTATACGCGGGCCGAGCCGTCGGTGTTGAGGACGAATGCGGGCGCCGGAGCGACCCATCGCGAGCGGGGCGGCGCACTGATAGAATCCTGACGCGCGGGCTCTTGTGTGGGAGCTTTTGCGTTTGCCGACGGACGAGGAGGTCCTATGCATAAGGCGAGGCTCGAGGCCTTCAGCGATGGCGTGCTGGCGATCATCATCACGATCATGGTGCTGGACCTGCACATTCCGCACGGGCGGGAGCTGAGCGCGCTACTGCCGCTGCTGCCGGTGTTTCTGTGCTACGTGCTGAGCTTTGTATATATAGGCATCTACTGGAACAACCATCACCACATGCTGCATGCGGTGAAGCGCGTGTCGGGTGGCGTGCTGTGGGCGAATCTGCACCTGCTGTTCTGGCTGTCGCTGTTTCCGTTTGTGACGGGGTGGATGGGTGAGAACAGCTTTGCGGCGATTCCAACGGCGTTGTATGGCGGGGTGCTGCTGATGGCGGCGACGGCGTACTGGATTCTGGCGCGGGCGCTGATTGCGGCGGAGGGCGCGGAGTCCGTGCTGGCGCGGGCGATTGGGCGAGACAGGAAAGGCGTGCTCTCGATTGCGCTGTACTCGGTGGCGATTCCGCTGGCGTTTGCGGGCCGGTGGGCGGCGCTGGGGATTTTTGTGCTGGTGGCGCTGATGTGGCTGGTGCCGGACCGAAGGATTGAGCGCGTGTTGCCGCAGGCGTGAAGCGGCGAGTTTACGAGTTCGCGGAATGTTTGCGCGTGGAGGAGAGTGGAATCCCACGTCTCAAGTGCGAGACGTGGGGCACCCGGCGTGAAGCGGCTGGTGCGCAGCGGCGCGAAATTTTCTGCAAACTTTCTGTGGAAAACAAAAATATTTAAGGGGGGGTAGGGGTACCCCTTAGCCGCTAGCCTCTAGCTTTTAGCTGTCAGCTTTGCTGCGCGGGAGCGGGCAGGATTGGCTCTATGTTCATTGTGCGATAAGCGGGGGAAATTATGTGCAAACTTGAGCGCAGATTTTTGCGATCCCACCCTTTCCGCAAGAGGCGCGGAAAAGGGTGGGGCAACCAAGTTGATTGGATCGGGAAGGGTGGGCCAGTCCGGCACTGGACAATGTGCCTCAGGCTGCGCTGAAGACGTCCACTTCGCGCTCGATGGTGTCTTTCAGTTCCAGCCGAGCCTTGGAGAGATCGTGCATCTGCTGGAGGTTCAGCCAGAACTCAGGGCTGTTGCCGAAGAAGCGCGCCAGGCGCAGCGCAGTGTCCGGGGTGATGCCGCGGCGGCCATGAATGATGTCACCGATGCGCGTTGAGGGGACGCGAATCTTCATGGCCAGTGCATTCTGGCTGATGCCGAGGGGCACAAGGAACTCCTCACGCAACATCTCGCCCGGATGGGTTGTGATCCGCCGTACATTCCAACCGGCTGCAGGCCTCTTGATCGTCATGTGCGTGCCCCTCCTTT
>JAKAFB010000049.1 GCA_021818105.1 Acidobacteriota bacterium | reverse complement strand
GAGCATCCGGCGGTGGTTGGAGATGCGCCGGAGAATCCCGGGCCGCTGGCAAAGGGGATCTCTGGCGATCTTCAGCCTGTGCATGTGAAGGCCGCGATGCGCAAGGTGGCGGATTGGCAACTGGCGCGCGTGAACCGCTCCTACAGCCAGGACTGGACGTTTGCGACGCTGTATCTTGGCATGCTGACGGCGTCGGAGACTTTGCACGACGGGCGCTATCGCGACTACGTGCAGGGAGTGGCAGAGCACTACGATTGGCGGCTGGGGCCCCGGAAGACGCACGCGGATGACCAGGCAATCGGGCAATCCTACCTGTGGCTGTACAGCCGAGATCGGAATCCGAAATATATTGCGCCGCTACAAGCGCAGTTTGACGAGATCATGAAGCAGCCCGATGATCCGAAGCATCCGGTGTGGTGGTGGTGCGATGCGCTGTTTATGGCGCCACCGGTGTGGGCGCAACTGGCTGAGGTGACGCATGAGGGCAAGTATGTGGACTACATGGATCACGAGTGGCACACCACGGCTGGGCTGCTGTGGGACGCGAAGGAGCATCTCTTCTTTCGCGATAGCACGTATTTTGATAAGCGTGAAAGGAATGGCGAGAAAGTTTTCTGGTCGCGCGGCAATGGCTGGGTGATGGGCGGGCTGGTGCGCGTGCTGATCACGCTTCCCCAAGGTGATCCGCGCCGCGCATTTTATCTGGAGAAGTTTCGCGCCATGGCGGAACGGCTGCGCGTCCTGCAGGGAAGCGATGGGCTGTGGAGGCCGGGCCTGCTGGACGCGAACGACTATCCTTATCCGGAGGTGTCGGGCTCGGCGTTCTTTGTGTATGCAATGGCGTGGGGCGTGCGGCATGGAGTCCTTGATCGCGCGGTGTACCGGCCGGTCGTGGCGAAGGGCTGGCGCGGGCTGGTTTCGCATATCTACGAGGATGGGCGGCTTGGGTGCATTCAGCCCGTGGGGGCAGCGCCGGGAGCGTATTCGCCGGGGGCGAGCTACGTGTTTGGCACGGGCGCATTTCTGCTGGCTGGGTCGGAGGTCGCGGAGATGGATCGGCGCTGAGGCCGGGGCGTCTTTCAGAGAAGGAGTGCGCAGCAGTGCGATGGAAACTGGAATGCTTTTGTGAATAGAGGAAGCGCAGACATGAAGATACTGCAAATGGCCGATGCGACGCGCTACAGGACGATGACGACGGCGGAGATGCGCGCGACATTCCTGATTGATGATTTGTTTCGAGCGGGAGAGCTGAGCGCAACGTATGTTGACCTGGACCGCACTATCGTGGGTTCCGCGGTTCCGCTGCGGGAGCCGCTTCGCCTGCCCGCATTCGAGGAGCTGCGCACGCAGTACTTTACTGAGCGGCGCGAGCTTGGCGTACTGAACATTGGCGGGCGCGGTATTGTGACGGTGGACGGGCAGGAGTTTGCTCTTGATCGGCGCGATGCGTTGTACGTAGGGCGCGGCAATGAGGATGTACGCTTTGCTAGCTTGAATCCGGATGAGCCGGCGGAGTTCTATCTGCTGAGTTATCCAGCGCACATGGAGTATCCAACGGTGGTGATTCGCGGTGCGAGCCTGGAGCGGACGAAGCTGGGTGCGGTGGAGAGTGCCAATGCGCGCGAGATCACAAAGCTGATCCACCTGGATGGCGTGCGCAGTTGCCAGTTGGTGATGGGATTTACGCAGCTTGCGCCGGGGAGCGTGTGGAACACGATGCCTCCGCATACGCATATGCGCAGGTCAGAGGTGTATCTGTACTTCGACCTGGCGGAAGGTGAGCGGGTGATGCACCTGATGGGTCCTGCAGACGAGACTCGGCATATTGTGGCGGCGAACAAGCAAGTGGTGGTTTCGCCGGGCTGGTCGATTCATGCAGGTGTGGGAACGCGAAACTACGCGTTCTGCTGGGGCATGGGCGGCGAGAACCAGGTGTACACGGACATGGACGCGCTGGCTGTGAAGGATCTGCTGTAAGGGCGCGAAGGGGTGGAGCGGCGTTGACGCTGGATTGGTTCAAACTGGATGGCAAGGTGGCGCTGGTTACAGGCTCTTCGCGCGGCCTGGGCGCAGCGATTGCGGTGGCTCTCGCTGAGGCTGGCGCGCAGGTCGCCCTGCACGGCTCTGCATCCGTGCCGGATGTGGTTGTGAAGCGCGTTGCGCGGGCAGGGGCAGAGCCTCTGGTGCTGCACGGCGATGTTCGTGACGCAGCGATGTGTCGCACGCTCGTGGAGCAGGTGGTGCAGCACTTTGGGACGATCGACATCCTGGTGAACAATGCGGGGACGATCCGGCGCGCTCCTGCCGCGATTCACTCTGAGGAGGACTGGAGAACGGTGATTGATACAAACCTGTCCAGTGTCTTCCACATGACACAGGCGGCGGGCAGGCACATGCTGGAGCGGGGCTCGGGCAAGATCATCAACATTGCATCTCTGCTGACATTTCAGGGCGGAATCAATGTGCCATCCTACGCGGCGGCAAAGGGTGGCGTGGGACAACTGACGAAGGCATTCGCCAATGAGTGGGCCGCAAAGGGCGTGAATGTGAATGCGATTGCGCCGGGCTATATGGAAACGGACAACACGGAGGCACTGCGCAAGGATGCGGCGCGATCGCGGCAGATTCTGGAACGCATTCCCGCCGGGCGGTGGGGCAGGCCTGATGATGTTGCAGGTGCGGCCGTGTTTCTCGCATCGCGCGCGAGCGACTACATCCACGGTCATGTGCTGGTGGTGGATGGAGGGTGGCTGGCACGGTGAAAAAACAGGGGGAGTAGTGGCGGAGATGCGCGGCTGGAAGAGAGTGGCGGGCATGTGCGGCGGAGACGGAGCGAAAGGTGCCGTGTTTGTGCGCTTGGTGTGTATTCAGTTTGTGCTTGCCCTTCTGCTGCTCACCGGGCAGGAAACGGACGCGCAGGTTCTGCAACTGCACAATCGGTTGCCCAGCGATCGTACGGCGGAAGTCATTGAGATACCTCTTTCGCAGGTTCTGCTTCACGCGCACATTCCTGAAAGAAGTGCTCAATTCCTTGTGGCTGAGGATGCAGCGAGCAAGCAGAGAGTTCCCGCGCAGCTTTACAGTGCGGCAGGAGGGAGCAGCCCGGACACTCTGCTGCTTTATGTTCAGCTTGCAGCGAAGGGGACGAAAGAATTTGTGTTTCGTGTGGATCCGCATGCGCCGGCGCAGAATGCGCTGGTGTTTGGCAGGGAAGCGCCGGAGCGCAAGGATGATTTTGCGTGGGAAAACGAGCTGGTGACGTATAGGATCTACGGTCCGGCTCTGCAGGCGACGGGGGAGATCGCTTCAGGCATCGATGTGTGGTCAAAGCGTGTGCCAAATTTTGTGATTGACAGCTTTTACACGCGTGATCTGGAAGGGCAACGCACGCATAATCCGGCCTTGTCGTATCACCGGGACAATGGGCAGGGGCTGGATTCGTACCTGGTGGGGCCGACGCGAGGATGCGGCGGAACGGCAGTGCTTGTGGATGGCAGGCTGTACGCGTCAAAGAACTACACGTCCCTGCATGTTTTGGCGGACGGGCCGATTCGATTTGCATTTGAAGTGACCTATGCGCCGTGGGATGCGAATGGGGTTGTGGTGACTGAGAAGAAACAAATCACGCTGGATGCGGGAACGCATCTGAATCGGATTGAATCGACCTATACGTTCCAGGGCGCTCCAACGCTGCAAATGGTTGCCGGGCTGGCGATGCACGACGGCGCGATGGTGGAGTTTCCGGTTGCGGGGAGCGTGGCTGCGGTGTGGGACACGCCGCAACTGCCGAGTGCGGGACGGATTGCGACGGGGATAGTGGCTGATCCTCGCGAGCATGCGGTGACGCGGGAGGAAGACGGGCATGCGTTGATGGTCTTTACGCGGCGCTCGGGTGAGCCGTTTGTCTACTACGCGGGATCCGGTTGGTCAAAGGCGGACATGCCGACGATGAAGGACTGGACGGCGTATCTCAAGTTGCAGCTGCTGCAGATGGAGCATCCGGTTATACAGAGCTGGAAGTGAGAGAGCGGACGGGAGGGAATCAATATGCGATTCCCTCCCGCCTGTAATGGCGATGCTCACTACCTGAGGCCAGTAGTGGCGAAGGGCAATCCCGTGGTGGGCCAGTGGCCGGGCTGTGCGTTGACGTTTGTTTCAAACGTGACGCCGGATGAGGTGGCGGGAGCAACGGAGACATTCCATCCATCGAGGACGATGAGCGGGTCTTCGTTGTGGAAGTCAGCATCAGCGGCCTGGATGGTGATGACGCGGGACTCATTGGGCGCGAGCGAGACGTAATTGTCACTGTAATAGACGGGCAGGACGCGATCACCTGATTGCCGCCTGCGTAGCTGCAGATGAGCCATGAGCGCAACGTGGCTGGTGGGATTGTGCAGCGTGACGTCGATGACGCGCGTGCCGTCGGCGTCTTTTGCATCGGCTGTTGCGGTGAGCGTGGCCGTGGACAGGTTGTTGAGAGCGGTTAGATCGTCAGGATGCGCGGACGAAGCGTGCCAGTAGAAGTTGGTGGAGACCGGCTTGCCGGTGGCGTCATGCAGGTCGAGCTTGACGAAGAAGACAGGCGAAAGCGTGGGGGGCAGTTCGAGCACGCCCAGATTCGTCGCGCGGTCTGCGGCTGCCGTGACCGGCATGGAGTGCTCGTAGACGATCGAGCCGTCGAGGTTGTAGAGGGCGACGTGCGCGGATGCGCCGATGAGAGGATGAGGGAGATTGTTGATGACCTGCAACTGGCCGTTGGACTCGTTGAGCTGAATATGCAGGAGCTCAGAGGCATGCATGACGGCGAAGAGTGATGCGTTAGGCTCGAGGTCGTAGTGGTAAAGCTGCCAGACGAAGCTGGGCTGCGCGGGGTTGCTCATCCAAGTGAGGATGGCCGTGGTGGGATGGAACAACTGCGCGTTGCGGCCTTCGTACATGGCGCGTAAGGCTTCGTAGTTGGCGAGCTGTGCTTTGCGGACGAAGTCGGCGAGGTTGGCGAGCTTGCCGTAACGGATGGCGATGATGCCGGGATAGAGATCTCCCTGCTGCGCTCCGCGTGCGAGGTCGTGCTCGGCCCAGTCGTCGTTGATGGTCTCCCAGTCCTTGCGGGGCATCATGCCTTGAATGGATTCGAGCGTGGGCACGGAGACGCTGCCGGTTTCAGTTTTGAAGAAGTCGTCGGTGACGGTGTAGAAGTCGCGCGGCGAGCGCCAATGATAAGGGCCGTGCGAGCGGACGCCGTGGCCGTCAGTTGAGCTGGGCTGATAGACGCGCGTGGAGTCGAGCTCGGCCATGAGCTTTTGCAGCGCGGCGTTGATTTCCGGCGGAGGGAAGCCCTCATTGCGTCCGCACCAGAGCGCAATGGAAGGATGGTTGCGGAAGCGCAGGACCTTGTCGCGGACGTTGGCGAGATAGGTGGGGATGTCAGTGGGGTTGGGGCCGTCGGCAGGGTTGGGCTGGAAGAACTCATCCCAGATGAGGATGCCGTACTTGTCGCAGAGCTCGTAGAAGTCCTCACCTGTGCTTTGACCGACCCAGTTGCGAATCATATTGAGATTAGCGAGCTGATGCATGTGAATCTCAGCCTCAAGGCGCACGCGCGGAATGCGCTTCATGGCCTCATCGAGGCCCCAGTCGCCGCCGCGGATGAAGATGGGCACGCCGTTGACGGAGATGGTGAGGTTCTCAGTGCCGGGTACGCTGTAGGTGACTTTGCGAACGCCGAAGGTGATGTTCTGCGCGTCGGATACTTTGCGTCCTTTGCGCACGGTGAGTTGCAGAGTGTAGAGATTTTGCGGGCCATAGCCGTTGGGCCACCAGAGGCGCGGATTCTGCATACGCAGCGCGGAGGTGGTTGTGGGATCGAAGGTGATCTGCTGTGTGCTGTGCGGAGCAAGGTCGATCTTCTTCTTGAATGTGATGGTTTCAATCTTGCCTTCGATTGTTCCTTTGACGGGCTTGTCGCTGATGTTCTCGAGCGTAGCGATGACGGAGATGTCGGCGGAGTCTGTGCGAGGTAATGGCAGATCGGTGGTGACGAGGGGGTCTTTGAGGAGGACGGGGCCGGTGGCGGAGAGAAAGACCTTTTGCCAGATACCGGAGTCGCGGTCGCGAATGGCGGGAATCCAGTCCCAGCCGATGGTGGAGAGGAACGTGGGGCCGTCGATGGCTGTCTCGCCGCCGTTCTGGCCCATGCCCGCGCGAATGGTGTGCTCGTGCGGGATGCCGGGATGCGGCTGCGGCGTGATGAGCACGGCGACGACTGCGGACTTGCCGGGTCTGACGTGCGAGGTTATGTCGAAGATGCCGCGGATGAAGGCGCCGCGGATTGTGCCGACTTCGGATCCGTTGACCCAGACGCGGGCGGAGTAGTTGATGCCGTCGAAGTTGAGCCAGACGTGGTGGCCTTTGTAGGCCTTGGGCACGGTGATCGTGGTGCGGTACCAGTAAGAGGCGCGCGCAAGGGTGTCAGGAATGATTTCTGGCCGGTTGTTTTCGCCGTAGAGGGGCTCCGGATAGACGTGATTGTTGACGAGAGTGGTGAGCACGGTGCCAGGAACAGTGGCCTTGTACCAGCCGGACGCGTCGAAGCCGGGCGCGGAGATGGCAGCGCCGGGCTCGGGTGCCTTGGAAACCTCCTGGAGGCGCCACTCGCCATCGAGTATGACCGGCGCGGGCGGCAGCGATGCGGCTGCTGCAAGAAGAGGGGACGCGAGGGCGAGAATTGGAGCAAGAAATCTGAAGATGAAGTGCGGTCGAACGGTGGGCAAGGGAATCACCTTTCCTGAAGTGGCATGTGAACGGCACTTGCGTTGCGGCAGGGACGCACCCACCTACGATACGGTTCATAGGCCAAGATGGGAAATAGATGCGGGGAGGGTTGGCTAAAAATGCGGTGCGTTTTGGTTGGTCTGCGAGTTGCTACGGGCAGTGTGTAGCGGGCGAATGGTGAGTCCTGCGAATTTGGTCTGTGGAGAATCTGGTGTGTAATACGGCCATTTTAGATGCCGGAAAGGGTGGAGCGGGTTTTCTTGTGGGAGATGCGCCAGCTGCAAGATGCAAGTTTAGCCGTGAGAAAAACCACTCGCATCGAGTCGCATCTGAATGGGATATGGGTGATTGCGGTGGCAGCATTTATGATGAACGAGATGATGGCTGCCGTAAGATCCGATGGGTATGCTTGCTTTGCCACTGGCTGGAAGTGAGCATTTCGGTTTGCTGGCTTGTGTTGAATGCGCGAGCCTGCAGGCGCGGCAATTGTCACCCTCCAAGTAATGTTCGAACTACTTGGAATGGGCGATTTATACACAACTAAGTACGAGTCTGCTTGAGCCAGCGGGTGCTTCCCAATTTTCCGCTGGAGCATGTGAGTGAGATTTCCCCGCGCGAGATTTTGCTGTCTCAGCGCAACGAGGTCGAATTATGTCAAAGCTGCTGCGCTTCGCTGTGCTTGTTGTTTTTGTGTTTCAACTGAAATTGGTTTACGCCGTCCCGAGCTTCGCCCGCCAAACCGGGCTCTCCTGCAATGTGTGCCACTCGAATCCCCCCGAGCTGACTCAATTCGGGCGCATCTTCAAATTGAATGGATATGTTTTGACCGACACCAAGTCCAAGGACAAGGTCGGAATCTCAAAGGATTTGTCGCTTTCGAAGAACATTCCGATTTCCTTCATGGCGCTGCTGTCGAACAGTGCCTACCAGGCGAATCAGCCGGGGGCGCAGAACAATTCAGTCGGCTTTCCGCAACAATTGAGCATTTTTCTTGCAGGCGCGCTGGCCCCGCATTTTGGAGCGATGGCCCAGGTCACGTATACGCATTCGGACGATCACTTTGGGATGGACAATACCGACTTGCGCTTTGCCAATCAAACGAAGCTTGGTGGGAAGTCGCTGGATTATGGCATCACGATCAACAACAACCCCACGGTGCAGGACCTATGGAACAGCACGCCAGCGTGGGGATTTCCGTGGATATCGAGCCCGAGTGCCGTGGGTCCGCTTGCCGCTCCGATTATTACTGGAGCGCTTGGACAGGATGTGGGGGGATTGGGTGGCTACAGCATGTGGAACGATCACCTTTACACGGAACTGACGGTGTATCGCTCTGAGCATGCCGGAGCGTCTGCGCCGAACACCGGCGTGGGACAGTCGTACAACATCAGCGGCGTTGCTCCTTACTGGCGTGCTGCATGGCAACAGGCGTGGGGCGCCAACTATCTTGAGGTCGGGACGTATGGCATCTACATGAGGTCCTTCCCCGGTGCGATTTCGGGGCCCGAGGACCGATACGTCGATCCGTCATTTGACTTCCAATATGAGCGACCGTTCGGGGCGAATTCGCTGGATGTGCACGGCACGTACATCCACGAGAAGGCGAACCTGGACGCCACATTTGCGGCCGGCGGCGCCAGCACGACAAACAACCATCTCAATACATTTCGCATCGACAGCACGTATCACTGGAGGAACCGGTACTCAGCAACCGGCGCGCTTTTCTCCACGACAGGCAACAGTGATGCCCTGCTGTATGCGCCGGCCGCGGTGACCGGAAGCCAGAACGGGAACCCCGACACGAGCGGATACATTGCTCAGTTTGCCTTCTGGCCGATGGAGAATATCGACCTCAACGTAAGTTACACCGGCTACACCAAATTCAATGGTGCAACAACAAACTACGATGGCGCCATGCGGAATGCGTCGGACAACAATACTGTGTACATGGCCCTGTGGCTGAGCTTCTAGGAGACGGCGTGGAACAGCGAATCGAGACGCAGAATATCGAAGGAAGAAAAGATGTGATTGTCATCAACCGGCGCTCCTTTTTTGGCGGGTTGATGGCGGTTGGTTCTCTGGGCATGGGCGCGCTCTTGTCAGTCCCAGTGCTGCGGTATGTTCTCTATCCGCTCTACGCAAAGGCAAGCGGTATGGGGTGGTCTGACGTGGGGCCGGTGAGCGAATTTGCTTCGAGCACGGAGCCGGTGCGAAAGACCATTACGTTTGCGCAGCGTGACGGGTGGCGCGAAGTGGTGTCGGCGCAGTCGGTTTACGTCAATCGAACCGGTGACGGAACCTTTGAGGTGATTTCCGCCATTTGTCCTCACCTGGGTTGCAGCGTGTCGTGGCAGAAGGGACAGGATGAGTTTGTGTGTCCGTGCCATGGAGGACGGTTTGCGCCGGATGGAAAGCATCTCGCCGGTCCTCCCCCGCGCGGCATGGATCAACTGCCTACCCGTGTGAGCAATGGAAAGTTGCAGGTGCATTTCGAATTTTTCCGGTCGAATGTGCCCAACCAGGAGAAGCTGAGCTAACCGCGAGAGGGTGAGGGCATGGACAAACAGCAGAGCACGAGTTCGGCCGGAACCGAGGGCGGGAGCCTGGCCAAACGAATTTTTCACTGGATGGACCGGCGCGCCGGCGTTGACACGTTAATGAAGGAGTCGCTCGACGAACCTATCCCGGGTGGCGCGCGTTTTGCCTACGTCTTCGGTTCGGGACTACTCTTCATCTTTATCTCCCAGATCATCACCGGCATTTGCCTGGCCATCTATTATGTGCCGTCGGCGGAGACGGCGCACACCAGCGTTGCGTACATAACGAAGCAGGTTGCGGCTGGCGCATTCCTGCGGAGCCTGCATTACTACGGCTCGAGCGCGATGATCATTGTGCTCGTTCTGCACTTCCTGCAGACGTTTCTCTATGGGTCGTTCAAGGGGCGTCGTGAGTTGCTTTGGATGTCGGGTGCCACGTTGTCGCTGCTGGTGCTGGGCATGGGCTTTACCGGATACCTGCTCCCATGGGATCAGAAGGCTTACTTTGCAACTGCAGTCGGCACGAACATTGTGGGCGAAGTGCCCCTGGTGGGCGAGTGGCTGACCCGGCTGCTACGCGGGGGCGATACGATTGGCACGCTCACGCTGTCGCGCTTCTATGTGGCGCACGTCTTTTTGATTCCTGGCTTTATCTTTGCTCTAATCGCGATTCACATTTACCTGTTCCGCAAGGCGGGAGCCGCGGGGCCGATCCATGAAGATCCGGTTGCGCCGAAGTTGCCTGCAGAGAACTTCTATCCGCGTCAGGTCCTGATGGACATGGGCTTCGCACTTCTCCTGATGGTGGGACTCGGATTTCTCGCGTACTTCCATCCGGTTGGCCTGGGCCCCATTGCGAATCCCGCTGATACGCACTTCCTGCCACGGCCGGAGTGGTACTACCTGCCGATGTTTGAGTGGTTGAAGTTCTGGGAAGGCCCGGAGGTAGTGTTCGCCATCGTGGTGATTCCGGGCATTCTTGCTGCGCTCTTCTTTCTACTGCCATTTCTCGACCGGAGCCTGGAACGGCGTCCCTGGCGCAGGCCTATTCCGGTGCTGGCGGTGGCCATCGTGCTTACAGGCACCCTGTATCTGGGCGAGAAGAGCCATCTTGATGATCGTGACGACCCAACAACTGCTGCGCAGCTTGCACTCCAGGAAAAACAGGAGAAGGCCTACACTGCTGCCCCGTTTGAACCTTACATCGAATCGCCGGGTGGAACGGGTCCGCTGGCGTTGCCCATGGGCCCGGTGGACCCGCTGGTATCGCGTGGACGCGGCATCTTCCAGGCACATGGCTGTTCGGGTTGCCACGGAGATGTGGGCCTAGGCAGTACCGTGGCGCCAAGCCTGAAGGGGATCACGACAAAGTATCCCGGCCCGCAGCTCGAAACCTTGCTCCGTAACCTCGACCCGGCGATGCGTGCAGGCCACATGCCTTCGGTGGATGTTTCGGAAAGCGATATGAAAGCGCTGCTGGCGTACCTCGGCGTCATCGGTACGCCAGCTGCCAACGTTCAGGCAACCTCAGGAGCGACGCCGCAGGTGGCAGCGAGTGCAGTCTCAGGCATGCCGGCAATGGCTGAGCAGGCGGGTGCAGCTTCCTCGGGGACTACCGCTCCAGCACAGCTCTCAAGCCTGGCTGAGGCTGGGCAGCAGGTTTATCAGCAGCACGCTTGCTTTGCCTGCCACGGTCCTGCGGGTGCGGGAGGCCGTGCGCCCGCACTTGCTCCTCTCATTGCGCATCAGTCCAACGCAAATCTCGATCAGTTGCTCACGAATCCGACGCCGAAGATGCGCGCGGGAGGAATGCCTCCAGTTGACAATGCGCAGGAGCGCGGCGCTCTGATTGCGTATTTGCGCACTTTACATGCAGCGACCCAGCAGGTTGCGCAGCAGACACAGCAGCAGCCTGTAGCGGAAGTGGCCAGCAGCGGAGGCAGCGTTCCGTATCCGGATATGGCAGCAGTTCCCGCTGCAACGGCTTCCAACCCGAATACCGGCACTGGCGCTTCACTTGCGCCGCCTGCGGTTCGAGTGAGCTCAGCTGCTCTTGCGCCGAGTCCCGGGCGGGCACTCTTCCTTGCCCAGGGCTGCGCTGCCTGTCATGGCAGGGCTGCGGAGGGAACACAGTTTGCGCCTTCGCTGATCGGCGTCTCAAAGAAGTTTCCTGGAGACAAGCTGCCGTATCTTCTGCACCATCCAACTGCCAAGATGCGTGCGGGAGGAATGCCAACCGTGACATTGGCTGACACGCAATTCCAGCAACTGGTGTCTTATCTCTCTTCTCTGCAGCCAGCGGCCGCGCCGACTCTGGTGAAAGCCAGTGCATCGGCAAGCATTGCTCCATCATCAACGCCAGCCATGGTGCCGATGCCTGCAGCGCAGACTGCCCAGACAACGCCTGTGCCGGCACCGCCGCTGAGTCCGCTGGCCTTGCGTGGGCAACAGATCTTTCAGAGCATGTCATGCGCGAGTTGCCACGGCGAAGGCGGTTTGCATGGAACTGCGGCGGCTCCGCCTCTGGCAGGAACTGCGTCACTGCTGCCGACGAACGTGCTCGAAAATCTGCTGCGGCACCATACGACCCGCATGCAACAGGGAGGCATGCCTTTGACCAACCTGAATCCACCGGACATGAAGGCGCTGATTACCTTTATTCGTTCGATGCCTGCCGCGCCGGACGAACGGTGATCCGTCAGCGGGTGAATTGAAGCGATGAGAAATCGCAGGCCCTTGCGGAGTCTGGATGGGATGGGCCTGCGATTCTTGTTTCTGCAAGGTGGCCTTGCTGCGTTTTGCGATTCGGATGCGACGTGCGCTCAGAAATCTCTCCGGGCATTTCCGTTGTAGGCTAGCCGCGCCACGAAGGGCTATGTGGGCTGGCGAGCTTCGGACCTTCTGCGATCAACGCATGAGGTTGCTGGCGTGGACGCCGATGTAATACGGCCACAGCACAATTGCCAGGGCACCTTTCCAGAAACTCAGGTGCAGGTAGCCGATCGAGAAAAGCCATGCAGCAAACCACAGGCATCCTGCAAGACTATGCTGTTCGATGCGAATTTTCTGCTGTTTGTTTGCGTTCGTATCTGAAGCCAAGATACCCTCCTTCGGATTCTCCTCCGAGTTTGGCAGCTGAGCAAAATGAGGGTTTGCCCTGCCGGAGGTGTGATGATCCGGGCCTCCTCGCTGACTTCAACCATCGTACCTCCAAACTTGCATCATGTGAGAGGTGGGAAGGAAGAAGCTGGGTTTGCGGCGGGCGTTCTCACTCCTGGCGCAAGATGGGGCGATGAGGAGCGCTGGAAGCGGATAGCATGTGTAAATCAATGCATTGCAACCGTCGGCGCCTTTACGTGCCTGGGCTGATCCACGTGAATGAACAGCGTGAGAACTGCGGCAGCGTAATAGAGCAGGCCGTAGACCACCACCACGCCGCCGATTCCCCAATAGGGGAGGATCATGGCGGCAAGCAGAGGACCGCCGAAGTTGGCGAGGCCTCCTCCGAGGTTTTGCACCGAGACAGCCGCTCCTTTATGTTGCGGCTCCATCGCGGGAAAGATGGCGCCCATGGGCACGAAGGAGGTTACGGTGAAGGCGAAGAGCAGGGCTGCGATGGTTGCGACCAAAGTATTGCGCGGATAGTGAATGGGCAGCCAGTAGAAGAGAAGAGTCGCTGTGCCGCAGCCAACGAATCCAAACCAGCGCATCTGGCGCATCCAGCCAATCCTGTCGCCGATTAAGCCCCAGCACACATTTGTCACGGGCTGGACCAGGAAAAATGTGCCCCAGATGCGCAGCCACTCCGGCACGGTGAAGCCAACTCGCGGCGAAGTGTAGAGCAGGGGCATGATGACAGGAAAGCCAAACAGCGAGAGGTTGCAGATCATGCGCGTGACGAGCGCGAGGGCAATGTTGCGATTCTGCAAGATGAGAGTGACGCACTTGGCAATCTCAGCAAGTTTTCCGGTTGCCAGCCGAGCGTGCTGGTCCTGGTGAGCAAGGACGAGCGGAGCCTTTGTCTCGGCGCGGGTGAAGAAGACAATTAACAATCCACCTGCTGCTACCCATGCCATGGACATCCACAGAGTGCCGCGAAAACCGATTGCGGGAATGGTGTAGCTGGGCAGATAGGAGCCGATGATGCCGTAGCCGATGGTGAACATGCCCCAGGTCCATCCTATGGCGGAGGCAAGCTGATGTGGCCGACTTTGCTGTACGACCCAGACAAAAAAACCGTAAAAGAATAGCGGATAGGCGATGCCGCGTATTCCGTAAAAGAGGAGAGTCAGGGGAAGGTTAGGATGAGCGAGACCAAGGACCAGGAAGAGGGCATGGAATACGAGCCACCAAACGACGCCGATGAGCATGATACGGCGGGGCATGAAGATCTCTGCCAGTACGCCAGACAGCCAACTGGAAAGTGCGGCCGTTGCGCCGTAGACCGTGAAAACCAATGCGGCCTCGCGAGCGCTGAACCCAAGCTGGACCAGATATTTTGAGAGAAATGCCTGCTCGATGCCGTCGCCGGTCATGCAGAAGACGATGGCAATGTAACCGCCTAACAGTGCCAGGGGCATGCCGAGGATGAATCGTTCATTGTCCGCGGTGTTGCCGGCGGCGGGAGCGAGATTGACCGCACTCACGAGAGGGATTCCTCAACCACAATCTGCAACTTGATATCCGCAGGGCGGCCCTCGGCGGCGCGTTCAAATGCAGCGACACTTTGTTCAAAGGGGAGACTGGCCGAGAGCAACGGCTTCAAGTTCACTTTGCCCGATGCCAGCAGTGCCACCGCTTTGGGATAAACGTTTGCATAGCGGAAGATGGTTTCCACGCGCGCTTCTTTAGCCTGCGCTGCTACAACGTCAAAGGGGACTCGCTCAACCGGCATCCCGACCAGCACCAGTGTTCCAGCAGGTGCAAGAAGGTCGAAGATTCCTTCGTAAGCGCGCGGGCTGCCACTGGCCTCAAAGACCACATCTGCGCCCCAGCCCGCGGTGGCATTTGTGACGAACTCTGCAAGCGAACCGTTGCGGATGTCGAAGCCTACGATACCGGGATATTGGTCGGCAATCTTTAGCTTTTCAGGCGCCAGATCGGAGATGATCACGCGGTCCGCACCTGCAGCCAGAGCTGCCAAAGCTGTCATGATGCCGATGGGCCCTGCTCCGATCACGACAGCCGTCGCTCCCGGCTTGATGCCGGCCTTGGTGGCTGCATGCAGGCCCACGGCAAAGGGTTCCACCATTGCCCCCTCTGCAAGCGATACATGAGCGGGCAGCTTGAAGGTGAACGCGGCCGGATGCACAACCTCAGTGCAGAGGCATCCATGAACGGGCGGAGTGGCCCAGAAGCGCACAGCGGGATCGAGGTTGTAATGGCCTTCGCGGCTGGCGCGCGAACTGAGGTCCGGGATGCCCGGCTCCATGCAGACGCGGTCGCCGGGCATGAGGTCCCGCACTGCGCTGCCTATGGCGGCAACGACTCCCGAGGACTCATGGCCCAACACCATTGGCGCATTGACAACGAATGACCCGATACGGCCGTGGGTGTAATAGTGGACATCACTGCCGCAGATGCCGACGCGCGCGATGCGAATTCGCACATCGTTTGGCCCAAGTTCAGTTGGCAGGTCGATGTTCCGCAATGATAGGTGATGCTTTTCTTCCAGTACCAGCGCTTTCATGAATCACCGAGTGGCGCCCTCCGCCCGAACGCAGATGAGCGCTTTGCAAAGAATGACGTTGCTCAAGCATTAGCTTAGCCCGGGTTAGCTCGTCAACAAGGCTCACATGACAGAGCTGCTTCTATCATCGCCCTCAACTCATCGTGCGTGAGCGGGAGAGGATTAGCTTGCATGCTGCTTGCTTTGGCCGCCTTTTCGACGACCGAAGGCAATTCAGCCATCGTGATGCCCCAGACGCGCAGCGCAGGGATATTGAATTCAGAGCAGAGCATACGGAGCCATTGGATGCCATCTTCGATGCTTGCATCGCCCTGGCCGGTGAGAAGTCGCGCAATGGCTGCGTATCGTTCCAAGGCTGGATGCTGGGGCGCACGGGAGCGCAAGGCTGCTACGTTGGCTGCCATGCCGTGTGGCAACAGTGCAGCACAGAGAGCGCCATGTGGCGCCTTCGATTGGCCTCCGAGAGGTGCGGCGAAACCATGGACTACGCCCAATCCGGCATTGGCCAGCGCCAGACCACCGAAGAGGCTGGCCATAGCCATATCGCGTCGCGCGTCGGGATCAGCGCTGTTGTGGTATGCATTGCGAAGTGCACGAGCAGCACGCGTAATGCCCTCGACACAGAGAGCGTCGACCAGTGGATTGGCACGCGCGCTGACATAGGGCTCGATGAGTTGCGTCAGCGCGTCAAGGCCTGTGAACGCGGTGAGCGCGGGCGGCAAAGCATAGGTCAACTCGGGATCGACCAGAGCGATGCTCGGGAGCATGAGCGGGCTTCGCAGGCTGGCTTTGACGCCGTGCTGTGGTGAACCGAGCACGGCATTGCGCGTGACCTCGCTGCCAGTGCCCGCCGTAGTTGGCACCGCGATAAAGGGGAGCGACGGGGATGAAAGAGCGTGGCCCTTGCCGATCACTTCAAGAAACTCGAGTGGGTCGGCTCCGTTAGTAGCAAGCACAGAGATTGCTTTGCCGGCATCGATGGCACTGCCACCGCCAATGGCAATGACAGCGTCGCAGTGCATTTGCTGCGCGTGAAGGGCGCCATCGCGAACCAGGTCGACGGTCGGCTCTTCGGGCACGGCAAAAGTGGCCGCTGAGAGCGCTGAGACAAGCGCTGCTGCACGCTCTCGCGATGCGCCTGTTACGACCAGCGGGCGCGTGCCGAATGCACGGGTCAGATCAGGAAGGCTGGCCGACGTGCCCTCGCCGAAGATGATGCGGGTTGCGGTTGCGAACTCGAAGCGCATGAGCTACCAGTCCTGGGCTTCGGGGAAGACTGTGCTATATTTCACGCTGTACCGCGGTTCGGCCATCATGTTTGCGACCGAGTCACGCCACTTTGCGTAGTGTGCGGTTTCCTTGTGCGCAGAGGCCGCCTCTGGCGAGCGGTAGACCTCGATCAGAACGAATCGGGACACGTCATCCTGCTGCTGGATAACATCGAAGCGCGCGATGCCAGGCTCTTGCACACTTGCGCGAGCGTTCTCGATGGTGGCCTGGCGGAAGTCTGCGACTGATTCGGGTTTGACGTGCACATGCACGTGAACGATGAGCATCGGGTTTGCCTCCGCTCCTTATCCTACTGTTTTTTGCGACGGTGGAATTTCGGAGATTCCGGAGGCTGAACTCCTGTCAGTGTTCGCGCTCATTCCCCGATACCGATGGAGGGGTAAGAGAAGATGATGGAAGCAACTCAAGTTTGGCTTGTCCTCCCGATAGGCCGATTGATCCGCATGAGCCGTTTGGCGTTTTGTGAAGCTACCTGTGTGCGCTCAGCCTCAGTCACACGAGCTTCTGAGATGAATCGGGACTCGACGTCGAGTTTTTCAAAGGGATAGTCGGCTGAGAACATCACCTTGTTCTTGTCCATCGCGTCTAGCGCGCAGCGCAGGGAGACATCCGAACAGACTCCAGATGTTGTAATCGCGATGTTGCGCCTGATGTAGAAGGACGGCGGCTGCACGAGGGTCATTGAGCCGCGGTGAGAGATGGGCCATCGGCTGTCGAAGCGCCACAGGTTCAGGGGAAGCGTCTCTCCCATGTGGCCGAGCACAAGAGTGACACCGGGATAACGCTCAAAGACCCCGGCAAATACAAGTCGCAAAGCATGTGTGGCAGTCTCGAATGCCCAACTGCATACAGGCCCCCAGAGTTCCGGGTGATTTGCATACATGGCTGGATGGTCAACGGGATTTCCGGGATGAAGATAGATAGGCACTTGAAGCGCCTGAACGCGCTCCCAGAAAATGGAGTACTTGTCCAGGTCAAGATACTCTCCGTTGGTCTGGCCGTTGATCATGGCTCCCTGAAAACCCAGTTCATGAATGCAACGCTCAAGCTCGTCGGCAGCTTCCACTGCATTTTGCATGGGCAAATGAGCGAATCCGCCGTAACGCGTCGGGTGCTTTTGTATCTCGTTCGCAAGGAAATCGTTCGCCAATTTTGATCGCATTAGCGCAAGAGCTGCATCCTTTTCTACCTGGACGCCGGGCCCGGCAATCGACAATACCTGGAAGTCGATCCCGTTTTCATCCATGGTCGCGATGCGCCTGTCACCAAGGTCAAGCAAGGCAGCCAGACCAAGCTTTGCGATTTGTGGACTGATGTTGGGATAGGTGGTTGCGAAGTAGTCGATGAACTCGGGGATCAGGAAGTGTTCTTCGAGCCCGATCTTTACCAGGTGTTTTGGCTGGGACGACTCCGGGGCGGGAGTCGAAGAGAGCGGGATGGCGAGGGCTGCGGTGGTGCTTGCCGCTGCGGCAAGAGTTGCACCTTTTAATAAATCTCTTCGTGTTGTCATTGCACTTCCCATTCAGGTTGGCCGCCGAGGCAATGCGTCGGCGAGTTTACGTTGAATTCGAGAACGAGAGCCAGAGGAATCGGGGAGAGAACGGGGCTTGCCAAGGCTTCCAGTTCTATCACAATTCAGCAGCTGAGGTATGGCTGCGCCGGACTGGCCAGGCGCGAGGGGAAACGATCCCTGCACCGCGTCTGACCTGTTTACTCTGCCAATACAACCAATGCAAGAGGAACTGGTTCTTTTGGTGCTGGCGCAGACAATGAGTACCGAAGGCCAGAGGCAATTTTCGCCCGACGGACGTTGGATCGCTTATACCTCCAACGAGACTGACTTGAGCGAGATTTATGTGACTCCGTTTCCGGCTACCCCGATACGACAAGGTCAAGGAAGATTTTCAGTTCCGGCGCGAATGGGCCGAGAAGTGCGGGATCGGATTTGAGCTTACGGAGTTCGGTCTTTCAATTTTCAAGAAAGTACCGAATATACCGAAGATGGGAGCATGAAAAAGCCGCTTGTGGGTTATCTCTAACCAGCTTTGCTTCTGTCTCCATCGGAAGTTCTACTATGCCTTCATCCATATCGCTGGTGACATAGTTCTAGATCAACCCCCAAGATGGGTGACCAGAGCACTTTCCCGCTCGTGAGGTCACTGTTGAATTGTTTCATGTTGAAGTGGCTAATGCTGCGTGTTGCAGCCATGTTCCTCTGCGTGTTTATCGCTGGTGGTACGTCCGTAGCACGCGCGCAGACCCAACAGCCGTCACAACCACCGCTCTATGGAGGAAGCGCGGCATCGTCGTCAGCGCAGCAGCAGTCTGGATCGGCCACTGGGGGTACTTTCGCTCCGGTGCTTGACTCAGAGCAACGGCCCATCACTGCAGGCGGGTTCGTGACAGATGGCCCCGTGATCTTCAAGGACGTCTCACAGCAGGCCGGTCTCACAACCTGGAAGCACGTGATGGGCACGCCGCAGAAAGCGTACATCCTAGAGACCATTGGCTCGGGCGTTGCGCTGCTTGACTACGATCATGATGGCTGGCTCGATATCTACATCGTCAACGGCTCTACCTTCGATGCGGAGAGCGGCAAGGCCATGCCTCCCCATGCGGCGCTCTTCCACAACAACCATGATGGCACCTTCACCAATGTCGCCGAGCAGGCTGGCGTGACGAACGATCGGTGGGGATTTGGGGTGGCCGTGGGCGACTTTGACAACGATGGCTGGCCCGACCTCTACGTTGCCAATTACGGCAAGAATCGCCTGTATCACAACAACCACGATGGCACATTTACTGACGTTGCCGAGAAGGCGGGCGTGACACTTGGTAACTGGTCAACGGGTCCGAGCTTTGGGGACTACGACGGAGACGGTCGGCTCGACCTCTTTGTTCCCGGTTATGTGCATTGGGACATGAATAATCTGCCACTCTCGGGCAACAAGGCGGTGGGCTATGCCAACTGCTCATTCCGTGGGGCACAGACCATGTGCGGGCCGCGCGGCCTACCTGGTGAGTCCGATCATCTCTTCCACAACAACGGCGACGGCACCTTTACTGACGTGAGCGAGAAGGCGGGCGTAAGCGACAAACGCCATTACTTCGGATTCTCCTCCACATTTGTCGACATTGATAACGATGGCAAAGTCGATCTCATTGTGACGGATGACTCTTCGCCTAACTACCTTTACATCAACAAAGGTAACGGTACGTTTGATGATTCAAGCTTCTACTCTGGATTTGCTCTAAATCAGGATGCGCGAGAGACAGCGTCCATGGGATTAGCTGTTGGCGATTATCGCAACAACGGAAGGCTGGACCTTTACACCACGACATTCTCAGACGACTACAAGACGCTGTATCGAAATGACGGCGACGCCAACTTCGTCGACGTCACGCCAGAGATGGGAATGGCCGAGCCAACTTATCCGTTTCTCAGTTGGGGGACCGAATTCTTCGACTATGACAACGATGGGTGGAAGGACTTGATGTTTGTCGCAGGTCATGTATATCCGCAGGTGGATCAGCACAACTGGGGCACATCGTGGGCCGAGCGGCCATTGCTCTTTCACAATGCGAATCACGGTCAGAAATTCGATCTGATGCCGGCCGTACTGGGCACGGGCCTGAGTGATGTCCTTCCTGCGCGCGGCGCTGCATTCGGTGATCTTTTCAATGACGGGAAGATCGACGTGGTCATCAACTGTATTGACCATACGCCGGTCCTGCTGCGAAACGTGAGCAGCAATACCAACCACTGGGTTGGTTTGATGTTGATTGGAGGACCCAAGAGCCCCCGCGACGCAATTGGCTCGACTGTGTACTTGACGGCTGGCGGCCTTCGCCAGCGCGACGACGTAATGAGCGGGGGGAGCTTCGAATCCTCGAACGATTTCCGTTTGCACTTTGGTATCGGTCAGGCCGCAACAGTGGACAAGGTGGAGATTCGCTGGTCCGATGGCGCGAAGGAGGCCTATCGGTTGCCCGGAGTAGACCGCTACTACACGATTGAGGAAGGCAAGGGGATCGTGCCAGGTGTCTATGAAGGCACTGCAGCGGCAATGTCTCAAAAAGGAATACCTGCCCGTCATGCAACGCGCTAATTCCAATTCCAACACGCAATGTGAGGCCTTCCAATGAGCCAGGTTGGATCATGCACGGATGGCAAGAAACGCCTGATGGGAGTGTTGCTTGCTTCAATGCTTCTTGGTTGCTGGTGCTCGATGGTGCAGGGGCAGGCTGATGGCATATCGCAAAGCCAGTCTCCTCAAAGCAGCGCCGCAAGCGAGAAGCAGACAAAGCAAAATGCCTTTGCGGAAACTGCGGCCACGGCGGAGGAGCGAGAGACGAAGGATCGCAAGGCATATAACGCAACGATTCTGCCGACCTACGATTTTCATTTCGGAAAGAACAATCCCTTCGCGCCGGGCAACATCTCGGTTACAGGTGAGGGGTTTATCCAGCCGGGTGCCTTTCCAACTGCTGAGTACTGTGGAACCTGTCACCAGGAAGCCTACGCACAGTGGCGACAGGCGCTACATTCCAATTCGTTTCGCACGCCTTTCTATCGCACAAGTGTGAACATTCTTATTCGCGATCCAAAAAGAGGCATCGCCTTCGCGCGCCATTGTGATAGCTGCCATAATCCCGTGGCTGTGTTGAGTGGAGGGCTCACCGCAGACTCCAAAGTGGATCGCGTCATGATGGATTCTGATGGATTGACTTGTATGACTTGCCACTCGGTCGTGAAACTGGACTCGACCGAAGGAAACGCCAGCGTGAAGATGGGCGTGCCCTCTGTGATGGTTGATGAGAATGGGAACCGGATCCCTGGGCAAGTACCGTTTTCAGAGATCATGCTGCATCCCGAGCGACATGCGCGAGCTGTGATGCACGACTTTCTGCATTCTCCTGAGTTCTGCGCTGCATGCCACAAGGCAAATCTCCCGGCGATGCTCAACGACTACAAGTTCATCCGAGCTTTCACTACATATGATGAGTGGCAACAATCGAAATTTTCGAAACGGAATCCCTTGACCTTCTATACCGCGGACCTTACCACGTGCCAGGGCTGTCACATGCAGCGCCAGCCTACACAGCTTGTGGAGTATGGAGCCAAGAACGGAACACTCGCGTCGCATCGCTGGCTTGCGGGCAATACAGCCGTTCCGTTCTATTTTGGCTATGACGCGCAACTGCAGAAGACTATCCGCTTCCTGCGTTCAGGCAACTACCTTAACGTGGATATCTTTGGTCTATGCATCCGAGGAGAGGATCTGCTGATTGCACCGCTTGGCAGGAGATCGTTCAACCTCATACCCAATGACATTGTGGAAGCCTACGTCGTCATCCAGAACAAGAACATCGGCCACTCGCTGATTCCAGAAGTGCGTGATCTGTATGAAGCGTGGGTTGAGTTCACGGTCAAGGATGAGAGCGGTAATGATATCTACCACAGTGGCTTTCTGAAGCCAGATGGCATGCTCGACCCGAGGGCACACAGCTTTACTAACCGTCCTGTGAATGACGAAGGGGACTTCGTCGATGATCATGAGGTATGGACCATCCACTCTGTGGCTTATGACAACACCGTGCAGGCCGGGCGGTCTGTTCTCGTTCGTTATCAATTCAAGCTGCCGAGCTACGTGAAGGGGCCAATCTCTGTTACTGCGAAAGTCAATTACCGCCACCTCCGCCAGAGCTATTTGAACAACGTCTTCGGCAAGGACCACGCGATGTATCCGGTTGTGGAACTGGCATCACGAACACGCACGATGCAGATCGGCAACAATGTGCCGGAGGAGCCGAACCCAGCGGACAATCCGGATTGGATGCGCTGGAATAATCTCGGCATCGCATTGCTAGATGAGCAGCAATACGCTGAGTCGGTCGCCGCATTTACTGAGGTGATCAAGTTGCGCTACAGTTACGCGGATGCCTATGTCAACATCGCTGTAGCAGAGATTCTCTGGGAGAAATACGACTCCGCCCGCACGGCCATCCGCAGAGCGCTCACGCTGGAACCGGACTCCGCGCGCGCCTTGTATTATGACGGTTTGCTGCAGCGACGTGCCGGCAATGTGGCAAAGGAAATTGAGGATTTTCGCCGCGTGGTCGCCATGTATCCGGAGTCGCCGGATGCACGCCGCGAACTCGGCATTGCTTGCTTCCGGCAAAATGACGATAAGGCGGCTCTGCAACAGTTCGAGGCGCTGCAAAAGATTGATCCGGACGACCTCTCGGCGCATTACAACCTCTCCATTCTGTACCGTCGCATGGGAATGCGTAACAAGGCGGCCGAGCAACAGGCGATGTTTGTAGACAAGAAGGTAGATCCGGGAGCGCCGACCTATTCCTTAAACTATCTGCGTCTTCACCCGGAGATATCAACGGAGAGTATTCCCTGGCACACACATTCAGAGCTATTCAATGACAGCGGAAGCGTGCAGCATGAGCAATAGGATTCACGCTGTGTACTGGCACTTTACACCGGCCCGATGGGTTCTCATCAGTGCATTCTTCCTGGCTATCTCTGCAATCGCGTGTGCCGAAAACAACTGTCCTTGGATGAATGAAGCTACGGCCTCTGATATCGTGGGCGTTAACGTCGTCGGGACCTATGCTGCGGGCCTAGACAAGTCAGCAAGATGCACGTTCGCAGAGGAAAGCGGCCAAACTGGCCGTACGCTGCAGGTCATCGTTGAAAACGCCAGCGACGCACATGCCGATTACCTGCTTAGCCTTCGGACATTCTGCGCCATTGCGAAAGAACCATTAATGGCCGTTGGCAACGAAGCCGCAACATGCTCGATTCTCCACCGCAAGACGGTGACTGGAGAGCGAGCACTCGGCCGTGTGCGAAACCAAGTCTTCATCATTTCTCTAAGTACTTCAATCCGAAACGATCCAATTCTTACTCCCGGGATGCTCGCAATGAAAATCGTCACAGCCGCGGAGCAAGTGGCGGGCAACCTCTTCTGAGACATGTTGGCTGTAAGGGCTTGCATAAGGCTGTACCAAGAAAGAAGCAGCATCAGCGGTTGATGGGCCCCGGCTAAAACTGGAACAAATGGACGGTTAGTCTTCGGCCAGAACCGAGCCTGAGAAGGGGGGAGGATTGGCTGATGAAGAAGAAACGCTTTTCTGTGGAGCAGATTGTTGGTGTACAGAAGCAGGCGGACGCGGCCACTCATGGGCGAGTTGCGTAAGCGGATGGGCAAGCGGTACGCATTTCGCAAGGCTGAGGGCAAGAGCGTCCGCGTTTTCACTGGTGTGCGGCTGCACTTGGACTCACTCCCCGCCCGCTCTAACTCCGGCGTGACTGTTCGCGCTGCCTGAGCGAAAGTCTGAGCCGACACGCAAGACACACGTGTTCCAACTTATCGGATTGACCCTTTTAGAAAGCAATTAAGTTGTAGTAGGGATAAGGGAAAATGCGTGTGTCCGATGTGTCGAAAGCGCTGGGGAAATGCTTGCAAAAATGACCCATTGGCGCATACTTTCCAGTACCGGAAGATTTGTTGTAAAAGATTGATTCTAGATATGGTCGGGGAGAGAGGATTCGAACCTCCGACCCCCTGGTCCCGAACCAGGTGCTCTACCAGGCTGAGCCACTCCCCGAACATGGTTGGCAAGAGCACATCATCGGGCGCGGCCTGGTGCGTTCTCCCGCTTGATGCGCTTGCGTTAGTGTAACAGAATCCCGCGGCTTGCGGGCGTCACAGTACGCCCGTCCGGGAAGGCGCTTCCGCCTATGGAAATGGGCCTTTGGAGATCAACAAGGCGACGAACCCTTTTCCGGTCCTGCGTATGGGAAGCCGGATCCATTGCGGATGGCGAAACAAACAGGAGTAGACCATCCGCAATGCCTGTTGAATGGGCAGCATGCAGCATCGTCGCTGCGCGAGCGCTGCCATTTGCCCTAGAAGCGGCCCATGCGCACGCGCACCACCTCTGGCTGCTCATGGAAGCAGAGGCCGCGGTCAGTTTCATCGCCATTCCACAGGCGCAGCGGTTTCCATGTGCCGTTGTCATACGCGCCTTGCTCGGCTGTGATGATCTGGCTGTTCATCCATGGCTGCTTGCCGCGCAGATGGAAGGTCACGCTCGCGTCCACGCCGGTGACGAGAAACTCGTCGGGTCCAAGCTGTGCCACGACTGCTGCGCCATGGGCGTCCTTGGTGCCGGGAGCGCGGCGGCCGTCAGGCTGCGGAAAACCGAAGGCCACGGTTGCCTGCCACTCGCCGAAGTCAATCTCCTGCGTGGCCTGACCAGGCTCCTCCACAGCGGTTTTGAGCTTGCCATCAAACTCAAGCTGCGCAATCTCGCGATCCATGGGGCCGATGAGGGCGTAGTTTCGGGCGTGCGCCATCCACGGCTCGTCGCCGAGGATGTTCCAGCCGGACTCGTCGACGCCGAAGGGCGAAAAGCCAACGGCTCCGCTGCCGAGAGCGTAGTAGAAGAATTTTGCGAAGCTGTCGCTGCGGCCTGTCTCGGGAATCCACAAGGGATTATCGGGGCGATTGTAGGCGCGCATGGTCTCGCGGTAGAAGGGCGAGTCGTCGGTGTAGATGTCGGGGCCGATCATGTCAATGGAGGGGGCAAGCGCGCGCCAGAGGCCGACGAGCTTCTGGACCGCGCCGCCGCTGGGGTAGCCGATGCCGGGCAGGTCGACTTGGCGCTGGGGCAGCTCGGCGGCGGGGTAGTCGATCCAGACATTGATGTAGCAGGGGATGTTGAATTCGGCCTTGCCTGCGGCGGCAATTTCATTGATGTACTTTGCCTGGTGGTAGGCCTGAAAGATCTCATCGGCTTCGGAGCCGAAGACCTGGCTCCAGGTGCCGGGCTGCTTGCGGGTGGCGGCCAGCAGGTCGGCGGGAACCTTGCCGGCGAACTCGCGGTTGGCTTCAGGGGAGAAGTCGCGCACGCTGCCGATGTTACCGGACTCGTTTTCGACCTGGACGAGCAGGACGGTGTGCTGGTCGCCGTCAATTTGTTTGAGGTGACGCATGAGAGCGACGAAGGCGGTCTTGTCCGCCTCCAGTGTGTTGCGCGAGATGGGCGACATCACATCAATCGGCTCGCCATCCGGCCGAATCACTCTCGAAAACCGCTTTGTATCCGCCTTTACCCATGCGGGAACATAGTGGTTGTTGCCGTTCTTCCACGTGCCGAACCAGAGCAGGACCACGTGCAGGTTGTGGGCGCGTGCGCCTTCCACGATCTGGTCCACGTTGGTGTAATCGAAGTGGCCCTGCTGCGCTTCAAACTGCTCCCAGTAGACAGGCGCTTCAACGGTGTTGGCGTGCAGGGCGGCCATGGACTTCCAGACCTGCGGCAGCTCGGCGGGCCATGCGCTGGAGTTGTGAATCTGACCGCCGAGGATGAGGTACGGCTTGCCCTCGACCATCAGGGTGTAGCGGCCATCCTTTTTTACAAGTTTGGGAGCTTCGACAGCCCGGAGCTGCGGAAGCATGGTGAAGGCGAGGAGGACGGCTGCGGCAAACGCGAGGGGAGCCGACGGACGGGAAAGAGAGCTGACTTGCATCGTGTTTATCACCCCGCAAGAAATGTAA
>JAKAFB010000048.1 GCA_021818105.1 Acidobacteriota bacterium | reverse complement strand
CCACGCAAATGGCCGTTCTCCTGCACCGTCGTCATACCCAGCTTCTTCCGCGACATCTCGTAGATCACGTCCGCCATCGTCGTCTCCGGCGCTACCACCGGCACATCCTCGCCCGCGTGCATCAGGTCGCGCACCTTGGCCAGCCGTTTGCCCAGCTTGCCGCCGGGGTGCAACTCCGCAAAATCCTCAGCCTTGAAGCCCTTTCGCAAACTCACCGCAATCGCCAGCGCATCGCCCAGCGCCAGCATAGCCGTGGTGCTCGCAGTGGGAGCCAGGTTCAGCCCGCAGGCCTCGCGCTCCACGCCGCAGTCCAGCGCCACATCGCTTGCCTGCGCCAGCGTAGAACTCAAATTGCAGCAGAAGCTCACCAGCGCGTCGCCCTTGCGCTTCAAAATTGCCAGCAGCCGCAAAATCTCCTCCGTCTCGCCGCTAGCGGAGAGCGCCACCACCACATCGCCCGGCATCAGCACACCCAGGTCCCCATGCACCGCCTCTGCCGGATGCAGAAACAGCGCCGGGCTTCCCGTTGAGCTCAGCGTCGCGGCAATCTTCTGCGCAATAATGCCGCTCTTGCCCATGCCCGTTACTACCACACGGCCGTTTGCCTCGCCGCAGTGCACAATCAGCTCCACCGCGCGCTCAAAGTTTGCGGCCATCGGCCCTTCCAGCCGCGTCGCCAGCGCCTCCAGCGCTGTAGCCTCCGTGCGCACCAGTTGCGCCGGATTCATGCGTTCGGGTTCGCCCGTTTCCCTCATCGGAATCTGATGGTATCAGTTTCCCTGACCGTCATCGCTCATTAACCTCGCCCGGCATTTCACGCGTTACCTGCTGCGCTCGTACAATAAAGCTGCGAGGTCGATTTCCGTGAAGCGCAACACCATAGTTCTTTTCGTCGTTCTTTTCATTCTTGCCATCTTTGGCTGGGCTGGCTGGGCCAACTGGAAGTACCGCCAGCAGGCCGCTGAGCGCCGTCTCGCCCTGTCCGCCAAAGGCGAGCTCGTCCCGGACGCCGCAGGAGATACCCTCCAGTACAACTCGCCGCTCATCAACAAGCCCGCGCCCGACTTCACCCTCGAAGACCTCCACGGCAACAAGGTCTCCCTCTCCAGCTACAAGGGAAAGGCCGTCCTCATCAACTTCTGGGCCACCTGGTGCGCGCCCTGCAAAATTGAAACTCCCTGGATCATCGCCCTGCGCAATAAATACTCCTCGCAGGGCTTTGAGGTGCTCGGCATTTCCGCCGATGACCTCGACCTCAACGACAAGCAGAAGCTCAGCGAAGAGAAGCAGCAAATCGCCCAAACTGCACAGCAGATGCACATCCCCTATCCCGTGCTGCTCAACGCCGACTCCATCAGCAAGCCTTATGGCGGCCTCGACGACCTGCCCACGTCCTTCTACATCAGCCGTAACGGCACCGTCGTCGCCGCGCAGGTGGGCATCACCTCAGAGGATGAAATCGAGGGCAACATCCGCAAGGCCCTGGAGTCAAAGAACTAGAGCACCAGGCAGGTCAGCGCGAAAAAAGGGAAGGGAATCGGATTAATGTTGAATCTTCAGTCCACATGGCGCGGTACATTCGCCGCCGCAGCCCTCATGCTTGCGGCCACCGCCGCATCCGCGCAGTTTCCGTTCAATTCATCGCAGGACCACGCCGCGGCAAAAAATAACGCCGTCCAATATCTCTACCCCGAGCAGGTCACCGTGCCCGCCGGCAAGCCCAGCGCAGTGGAGATGCACTTCCGCGTCGCCCACGGCCTGCACATCAATTCACACACGCCCAAGGATAGCTACCTCATCCCCACCGTGCTCTCCGTCCCCGCTTCGTCCGGCGTGCGGCTTGACAACGCCACCTACCCCCCCGGCACCGACTTCACCCTGCCGCTCGATCCCAACACAAAGCTCAGCGTCTACACCGGCGAATTCACCATCTTCACGCGCATCGTCGCCCAGCGTGGCAATCACCTCGTGCAGGCGCAACTGCGCTACCAGGCCTGCGACAACAACGCCTGCATGCCCCCAAAAACCATCACCGTCCCCATCGATGTAATTGGGAAGTAGCGCGCGGCTTTCCAGCTTCAGGTCAGCGGCGACTTCACCAGCCGCCGAGATTGGCAGTTCCTCACCGCCAAAAAGGTTCGCTTATTTGTCGGCAATAAGCATCAGCGGATCGGGCTTCACCCGGCAGGTCTTGCCCTGCACCGGTGTCCAGGTCGTGCCATCCCCGTAAGCCACTGAAAGCAATTCCACCGAGCTCACCGCCGTAAACCCCGGCACCCACGCGTCCGCCGTGGCCGTGTGATCCGTCCCAGCCGTAAAGGAAACCTGCAGCGTCCTCACCTGTAGAGCCGCATCGTTGGCTTTATCCGCCTGTTCCATCCGGCCCTTCGCCGTCCAGCCGCGCACATTCACAGTCGCGCTCGTGATGCTCCGGCTGTCGGGGCTGGTGAGCGTCAGGCGAAGCCTCTGCCCAAGCCCCTTCGGATGCGCCGCATCCGTCTTAATCACGCTGCCATCGGAAAGGTGGCTCGCCCGCATTCCCACCGGGCACGTACTCGGCAGCTTTTCGATGCGGAGAATTGTCTGTGCATTGGGGCCCACGGGCTCCATCCCTGCTGCGCCGTAGCTTTGCGCGCCGGTCTGCGCGGCAACGGCCAGTGGCGCAATCACCAGCACACATGCAACAAATGCAGCCTGCTTCATCGCACCTCTCCTTCCTGCCGAAGGGCCGGTTCTATTCTTCACCCTCTCCAGGTCCCTGTCCACCCTTGCAAAACGCGCGGGCGGTCCCGGCCTTGGGATCCATGCGACACAAGCAACGGGCAGAGGCTTGCCTCTCCGGAGCATCCCGCCCGGCAAGGCCCGCTCAAACTTGACTCTTGCCGCCAGCGCACAGTGAGCCCTTTGCTGGGGAAAGGTCAGCTCGCCTTCAGTTCCCGCCTGCGGATGAGGTATCGTTTTCTCAGGAAGACCACTCCATGCGCGCCGCGGAACTCATCGCCCCTCATACGTTTCGGCATACTGAAATGCCCATTGAAGATCCCGCGCCGGGCGAAGTGCAGGTGCGCATTGAAGCCGTAGGCGTCTGCGGTTCCGATCTGCACGCCTACACCGATGGCGCGGTCGGCAGCACGCCCAATGTCTACCCCATGGTCCTCGGTCACGAGCCCGCGGGCCGCATCGTCAAGACCGGCGCAGGCGTCACCGGGCTCTCCGTCGGCGACCGCGGAGCGCTCGAGCCCGCGCTCTATTGCTATCACTGCGAGTTCTGCCTCAGCGGCCATCACAACGTCTGCGCAAACATCCGCTTTCTCAGCAATCCTCACCATCCGGGCTTCTTCCGCGAACTGGTCACCCTGCCGGCCGTCAACTTTCGCCCCATTCCCGCCGGTATGTCGGCGGATGAAGCCACCCTGGCCGAGCCTCTGGCGATTGCCCTGCATTCCCTCCGCCTGGCATCCATACGCCCGGGCGAAACGGTTGCGGTCATCGGCGCGGGCCCCATCGGGCTTTTGACCATCGCCGCACTGCGAGCCGCCGGGGCAGGGCGCATCTGGGCCGTGGAGCCCCTCGCCCACCGCCGCGAGTTGGCTCGCGGACTCGGTGCCGACGCCACGCTCGATCCCGGAGAAGCTGTTCAGGAAATCATCAAAGATACTGGCACGCGCGGCGTGGACTGCGCCATCGACTGCGCCGCCGGAGAACAGACCACCAGCCAGGCGATTCAATTTGCCCGCAACGCCGGCCGCATCGCGCTCACTGGAATTCATTCCATCCCCTTTGTGCCGCTCGATGGGTCAGCCATGAGGCGCAAGGAACTCACCATCTTCAACGTGCGCCGTTCGAACCACGAAACGCAGGAGGCTCTGGACCTGCTCCAGGCGCATGCCGCATGGTTCCGCCCGCTGCTGACACACACAAGAGCGATTGAACACATCGATGAAGCCTTCGCAATCGCCAGCCAATATCGCGACGGCGTCGGCAAGATGATCGTCAGGCCTTAGAACCTGCGCCCACCGCTGCCACCAAATACCCAATACTCTCTGATTCAGATTCAGCCCTGCTTCAGGCCTGTGCATTCGGGCTTCCAGTTTTGCTAGTTGCCCCTTGGGATGCAGCCTTCCATACTTTTGCAAGTGACTGGAGTGGTGAAGTCGATGCTGACCTGCCCGTCAAAACGGCCGTTACATGCAAGGGGAGCGCGCATATGAAATTCAGAACGATGGTGGTCGCGATCGCAGTCGCAATCTTATCGATGTCTGTCGTCTGTCCCGCTGCCAGCAAGGAAGAGAAGCAGGCAAAAATCCGAAAGGCAGCCGAACAGACCCTTCAGGACCTTTACAAGCTGCAACCGTCGGCCCGTGGTGCAATTCAGAATTCAGCGGGATACGCAGTCTTCAAGAACTTTGGAACCAATGTGCTGGTCGTAAGCACGGCAAGCGGTTCAGGGCTGGCCGTCAACTCCAAGACCAGGCAGGAAACCTTCATGAAGATGATTTCGGCAGGAGCAGGACTTGGCATGGGCGTCAAGGACTTCCGGGTCATCTTTGTATTCGGGAGTGAAAAGGCACTCAACACTTTCCTCAACTCGGGATGGTCAGGATCAGCCCAGACCGACGCTGCCGCCAAGGCAGGCAAGTCGGGCGGTGCCTACTCAGGAGCGGTGGAAGTAGCGCCTGAAGTCTGGGTCTACCAGATCACGAAGAACGGCCTTGCCCTTCAACTCACACTCCAGGGCACGAAGTATTACAAGGACAACGACCTCAACAAATAGCTGTTCGGCGCGCTTTCCGGGCCTCAGGACGCACGTCCCACATCAACTCAGCTGGCTCTGCGTGCCCTGCGGGTCTCTATTCTGAGACCCCGGGGCACTGCCCTCACCTACGCTCCGGCCTTCTTCTCAATCTTCGCCCAGGAATCCTTCAGCGGCAGCGTGCGGTTGAAGACCTGCTTGTCCGCGGTTGAGTCACGATCGACGCAGAAGTAGCCCACGCGCTCAAACTGGTAGCGGTCCTCCAGCTTCGCGTCTGCCAGCGAAGGCTCCAGCTTCGCATCCTTCACAATCTCCAGCGAATCAGGGTTGAGATTGCTCAGGAAGCTCTTGCCTTCCTCCACGTCGCCGGGATCAGCCTTCGTAAAGAGCTTGTCATAGAGTCGAATCTCAGCAGAGATGGCATGTGCGGCCGAAACCCAGTGGATTGTGGACTTCACCTTGCGCCCGTCGGGAGAGTTGCCTCCGCGGCTCGCCGGATCGTAGCTGCAATGCACCTCAACGATGTTGCCGCTCTCGTCCTTCACTACGCTCTGCGCGGTCACAAAGTACGCATTGCGCAGGCGGACCTCTTTCCCGGGCGAGAGACGGTAATACTTCGGCGGAGGCACTTCGCGGAAGTCATCCTGCTCAATGTAGAGCTCGCGTGTGAAAGGCACCTGCCGCATTCCGGCCGCAGGGTCTTCCGGGTTGTTCGCCACCTCCACGAACTCCTCCTGCCCAGCCGGGTAGTTATCGATCACCAGCTTCAATGGCCTCAGCACGGCCATGGTCCTGCGTGCGCGCTTGTTCAGGTCGTCGCGCTGGAAGTGCTCCAGCATCTCGATGTCCGTCGTCCCGTTGGTGCGGGTGGCGCCAATCGCAGCGCAGAACGTGCGGATCGCCTCCGGCGTAAATCCACGCCGGCGAATGCCGGAGAGCGTGGGCATGCGCGGGTCATCCCACCCGCTCACATGCTTCTCCTGCACCAGTTGCAGCAGTTTGCGCTTGCTCAGCAGCGTGTACGTCAGGTTCAGCCGGTCGAACTCAATCTGCTGCGATGGGAAAATTCCCAGTTGCTCGATATACCAGCGATACAACGGCTGGTGATCCGCGAACTCCAGCGTGCACATCGAGTGCGTTACGTGCTCAATCGAGTCCGACTGCCCGTGCGCGTAGTCGTACATCGGATAGATGCACCACTCGTCACCCGTGCGGTGGTGCGTCGCATGCAGAATGCGATACATCACCGGATCGCGCATGTTCAGGTTTGGCGAAGCCATGTCGATCTTGGCACGCAGCACACGGCTGCCGTCCGGAAACTCCCCGTTCTTCATCCGCACAAACAGGTCTAGATTCTCCTCGACAGATCGGTTGCGATACGGGCTGTCCTTGCCCGGCTCCGTCAGCGTCCCGCGATACTGGCGAATCTCCTCGGCTGTCAGGTCGTCTACATATGCTTTGCCTGCCTTGATAAGCTGCAGCGCCCACTCGTAAAGCTGGCCGAAATAGTCTGAGGCATAGCACAGCCGGTCCCACTCAAACCCCAGCCAGCGCACGTCTGCCATGATGGAATCCACGTACTCCTGCTCTTCCTTCTCAGGATTCGTGTCGTCGAAGCGCAGGTTTGTCTTCCCACCAAACTCGTCGGCCAGGCCAAAGTCCAGGCAAATGGCCTTCGCATGGCCAATGTGCAGATAGCCGTTCGGCTCTGGTGGAAAGCGCGTCTGCACAACCGCGTCGCCATACTTCTTCGTGCGCACATCCTCGGCAATCTGATCGCGCAGAAAGTTGGAGACCGTCCGTATTTCCTGGCTTTCCTGGTTTCCGTTCGTCATGGCTGCAATTCCTAACTCCAATGAGGCTGCGCTCAACCGAGCGCGGAAAGATTGGCTTCTGCCTGTTGAATGCGCGCAATGCAGGTCTCCCTGCCCAGCACGGCCATGGTTTCAAACAGCGGCGGTGCGTTCTTCCTTCCACACACTGCCACGCGGATAGGCTGAAACATCGGCCCCGTCTTTACACCCAGCGATGCCGCCGCCTCACGCAACGCCTGCTCCAGTGAGGCGTGGTCAAAAGCGACCGTTGCCAGCAGCGCCCGTGCATGCTCAAGAATCCGCTTCGCCAATGCCGCATCCCCCTTCTGCGGAATCAGGTCGGCAGCATCATACGGCGCAATCTCTTCTGCAAAAAAGAAGTCCGCGGCCGCCAGCGCGTCTCTCAGCGTCTTGATGCGCTCGCGAATCAGCGGCGTCACCGCCAGCAGCTTCTCCGGCGAGGCCTTCAGCCCCGCTTCGGCAAACACCGGCTCCAGCCGCCGGCTCAGCTCTTCCACCGGCAGTGCGCGAATGTACTCAGCGTTGAACCACGCCAGCTTGTCGTTGTCGAACACCGCATTCGACTTCGAGATCCCCTCCAGCGAGAACAGCTTGATCAGTTCTTTTGTGGAGAAGATCTCGCGGTCCTTGCCGCTCTCGTCCTTGATCGCTCCCGGCGTCCACCCTAGCAGCGAAAGAAAATTCCGGAATGCCTCCGGCAAAATGCCCATCTGCTGGTACGCCATCACGCTCGTCGCGCCGTGCCGCTTGCTCAGCCGCGTCTTGTCAGGCCCCAGAATCAGCGGCACATGCGCGAACACCGGCAGCTCCGCGCCCAGCGCGCGATACTGCAGCACCTGCTTCGGCGTGTTCGAAATATGATCCGCGCCGCGAATGATGTGCGTCAGCCGCATGTCAATGTCATCGGCCACCACGCTCAGGTGATACGTGGGAATCCCATCCGACCGCAGCAGCACGAAATCCTCAATCTCTGCGTTGGCAAACTCCACCGGCCCAAACACCGCATCCTCAAACCCGGTCGAGCCTTCCTCCGGCACCGCAAAGCGAATCGCCGCCGGCTCTCCGGCGGCCAGCCGCGCCTCCGCCTCTGCGCGCGGAATCCTCCGGCACCGCCGGTCATACATCAGCGGCCTGCCAGCCTCGGCTGCCTCCTTGCGCCGCTGCTCGAGTTCTTCCTTTGTGCAGAAGCACGGATACGCCTCCCCGCTGGCCAGAATCTTCGCCGCCGTTGCCTTGTAGAGCTCCAGCCGTTGCGACTGGAAGAAGGGCCCCTCGTCCCACGTCAGCCCCAACCAGCGCATCCCTTCCAGAATGCCCTCGACCATCTCCTCTGAGGAGCGCTCAAAGTCCGTATCTTCAATGCGCAGAATGAACGTGCCGCCCGTGTGCCGGGCAAACAGCCAGTTGAACAGGGCAGTACGCGCTCCGCCCACATGCAGGTAGCCGGTCGGCGAGGGCGCAAAACGAACGCGTGGAGTTGTGTTCTGGGAGTGAGTTTCTTCAGGCATCTCTGAGGTGTTTTCCTCTTCGATGCTATCAGTTCCGGCCTAGACGTGTGGCGGGGGCGGCGGAGGCATCGGCGGCCATCCCGGCTGCGGCGCCGGCACCACCTTCCACTCGCCAAAGGCCAGCACATACATCAGAATCAGCCCGCCGAACGGCACGATATTCAGCAGGGAAAGCCACGGCGAAAACCCGGCCTTCTTGCAGATGAACCAGAAGGGAACAATCACCACGGCAAGGGCCACGAGAATGATGACCGGCATGATCGCCATGACGGCCAATACCATCTTCTTTACCTGTTCCGGGTCCGGCGGGTTCTGCATCACATAGAGCGCAAAGTGCATGGGCGGTGCTCCTGAAGTGAAATGGATGCTCCCCGCCACGGTACGGCCAATCCCGCAAAACTGCAACGGAATTCTTCCTGCCTTACGCCTCCGCCGGTCGCGTGGCCAACGGTACCGTGACGCTTGCTGACTCCGTCGGTGCCAGTCTCTCAATGGACAACACCGTAATGTCGTCCTCCTGCCCAAACTCCTGCGCCGCCTGCGCAATCTGGGCCGCCGGTTGCGCGCTCATCTTGCGTGCACGTTCAAAGCCAAACAGCTCGCGACTCCCGTTCGTCGCTTCCGCCACGCCATCCGTCATCGCCGTCAGCCGGTCGCCTGGCTTTAGCGTCAGCCGTGTCTCTTCAAAGCGTGCTGATTCGGTCATGCCCAGCGGCAGGCTGCCGTCCATCTCGATCTCCGCTCCGTTCAGATAGGGCGACAGATGTCCAGCGTTCGCGATCTTCACATGCCCCTCGCGGTCCAGCCTCATCGCCAGGCACGTGGCATGCGCCTGGTTTCGCCCGCACAGCCTGCGATTCAGCGCCTCCAGCACGTCCCGCGGGTCAAAGCTCGTCTCCGCAACCGTGCGGATTGCCCCCACCAGCAGCGACACCAGCATCCCCGCCTGCAGCCCCTTGCCGGTCACATCGCCAAGCACCAGCAGCGCCCCGCCCGCGCCATCCGGAATAATCTGGAAGAAGTCACCGCCCACCTGCTGCGCCGGTCTGTAATCGCTCTCCAGTTGGAAGCCCGGCACCGTGGGCGTCGCTTCCGGAATCAGCACCTGCTGCACCTCGCGCGCCTGCGCAATCTCCAGCTTCCAGTGCTCCTGTTCCCGCTGTCCCCGCACAAACCGCCGAACCAGCAGCACGCTGATGATCCCCAGCGACAGCGTGATGGACAGTTGCCTCAGACTGCTCGCAACGCCAAAGAGGAAAAAGTTCGCGGGCACATGGAGAACAACCAACTCTTCCTGGTAAATGGAAACTGTGACCAGAAGGACCGCGGCCAGCGCTGCCCAGCCTTCCGTCTTATCCTTGCGAATACCAGTAATCGTTACCCACAGCAGCATTGCTCCCGCCATCAGCTTCAACACAAGCGTCAATGGCGAAAGAACAATCGATGCGTGAACAGGAATCACGCTGCCATAGAAGGGTGCCCGCAGCATCATCGTAGTCACACACAGCAGCGCCACCACACTCCAGACCATGCGGTAAATGCGGCCAATATCTTCCAAGCGAAACCAATGCGCCCAGAAGATCACCCAGAGGCCAAGGTACACGGGCGTGAGGATTGCATCTTCAATAAGAAAGAGGCTCAATCCGAGCACCGTCGTGTAGACCGAAAGGATAATGACGACCAGGATCGCCATTTCAAGGGAGCAGGTCAACACCAGAACAATGTAGGCAGGCTCACTCCGGTCCAGGATCGAGAGAACAAGCGCGAGCGAAAGGGCCAGGAAGAGGGCCCCGGTCAGCACAAACGCGCTGTCCATTGAGAGGTTGATTGAGTCCCAATCCAGCTTCAGCAGCCTGTCAATCGAAGCAGCTTCGCCCAGCGCCGGTGGCTGGTGCAGTCCTCCCACATCCGGGTCCACCATCGCCGTGAACTCCGCCATCCACATGCGGATGGCGATGGTCACCGGCCCGTCACGCACATCCGGGGGTAAGGTAAAGGCCCTCGGTTGCGCCTATTGGCCGTAACGCCCTTTGAAGTGAACCTTCCATACTCCCCAACGAGGCGTCCGTTCACATACACCTGGTACGCATCGTCGAAGTCGTCTGGCATCTTGATTGCCAGTGGCTCCTTCCCGGAATCCCAGGCCCGGTTATGCACATTCACCGTCAGTCGATACCACGCGTAGCCCGCGTAGCCCGGATAGCCGCGTTGCGTCCAACCCGGCACAAATCCCCCGGTGCCAAGGATTGGATCAATCGAACCCGGCGGCGGAGCCAGGTCCATCGTGCCCCAACTACGGTCGTCAAAGCCCGGCTGCGCCCACGCCATGTCGTCCCCGGTGTGGAACTTCCACGGCCCGGTCAGATCAACGGTGGAATTGCCCAGTTCCACCTCCTGTGCAGCGGGCGTGGCAGCTCCATGGTTCCGCGTCTCGGTCGCGCGCGCCGCCGGCATCGCCAGTAACGCCGCGCATGCCACGCTCAGCAGCACGCGCCAGGCGCATCCGCGCGCCCCGGCAAACCGCCGTCTCCTCTTCAACTCTGCCAATGGGAATGGGAACATGACCGTCCGGGAAGGGTGGAGTCACAAACACCTGCGTGACCGGAGCATACGCCAACTGCGCGCGCTGCCACAAGACACAATACGCGCAAGGGAAGTCGCAAATGTTGACTACGTAATGTCCTCCGTGTCGTACACCGGCGCGACGCGCTTCTTCGGCACGCCATGCACTGAACTCAGCAGGTCTTCCACCACGTCTTCCAGTTGACGCTGGCTTTCAATCACCGCGCTCATGCTCTTCAGTGCATCCTCATCGGCCGCCCGCTCCACCAGCGCCACCGCGTGGCACTGCGCCACGTGGTCCAGCCCCAGCCCCTCGGGGGTCTTGGCCTTGATGCTTACCTGGTTCAGCTCAACGCCCAGCAGGTCAGCCACACGCGCGCGCATCTCGCCGGCAATGGGAGAGATCTTCGGCGCCGCCAGCACCAGAGTCGTGTCTATGTTCACGATGCGGTAGCCCGCGTTCTGCAGCTCTTCCAGTGCCAGCTTCAGAAAGATCGCCGAGTCGGCATCCTTCCACCGCGGATCCCCCGGCGGAAAGAAGCTGCCTATATCACCCGCGGCCACCGCGCCCAGCAGCGCATCGGTAATGGCATGCAGCAGGACATCGCCATCAGAGTGCCCCGCCAGCCCCTCAGGATGGTCCAGCGTCATGCCGCCAATGCGCAGCGGTACTCCCGGCTTGAATGCGTGCGAATCCCAGCCAAATCCGATCCGTGTGTTCATGCTCTCCGTGCCTGTTGTTGGGCCTTATCGGCGACTATCCAGTTATACGGGGGCCCCTGTTCTCATCTTTTAGACTTGGGAATCCGCATGACTTCAGGATTGCCGCTCTCAGCGGGCGCGCTGGCGCAGGTAGAACTCTGCCAACTCCAGGTCGCCCGGCTGTGTAATCTTCAGATTAACCTGAGATCCCTGCACCACCGCCACCGGGTATCCCGCGCGCTCCACCACCGAAGCTTCATCCGTGCCCACAAAACCGTCCGACGAGGCCTCCGCAAAAGCCTTCTGTAGCACGTCATAGCGAAAGCCCTGCGGCGTCTGCGCCAACACTACAAACTCCCGCGGTATCGTCGCTGTAATCAGCGACCAGTGCGCCGCCCGTTCCACCTGCTTGATGGTATCCACCGCCGGCAGCCCCACAATTGCCGCGCCGTGCTCCTTCACCGCCTCAATCGTGCGCTCAATCGTCGCCGCGTCAATCAACGGGCGAACTGCATCATGCACCAGCACAATGTCGTCTGGCTGTGCGGGCAGTGCCGCCAGCGCATGGGCCACAGACTCCTGCCTGCTGTCGCCGCCTTCCACCACGCGCACCCGGCCCGTGAAGCCGTACTCCGCCACCTGCGCTTCCACGCGCTCCATCTCCGGCTTGCGCACCGCCACGTAGATCGCCGTCACTGCTTCCACAGCGGCGAATGCTCGAAGTGAATGGACCAGGATGGGCACTCCATCCAGCTCAAGAAACTGCTTCGGCTGTGGCCCCGCCATGCGCGTGCCCAGCCCTGCTGCGGGAAGAATCACAAATACCTGCATAACTCGTGGAGTATACAACGACGCACGCTTCCGGGCGCTATCATCCAAACGTGCGCGCTCCTTTGCCTATCGATATCACGCTTCTCCGTCCGGGTCTTCGCCTCGCCGTCGGCCTCTCCGGCGGAGCGGACTCCGTCGCCCTCACCCGCGCCCTGGCCGAGCGCGCCTCCGAGTTGGGCCTCGTCCTCCACGCTGCACATCTTCATCACGGCCTGCGCGATGAGGAGGCCGACGCCGACCTCGCCTTTGCCCGTGACCTCGCCGCCCGCCTCAGCCTGCCCTTCCATGAGGCACACGTAGACACTGACGCCGAGGCCCGCGCCAATCCAACCACCGGCAAGCCCGCCGAAAGCATCGAGGAAGCCGCACGCCGCTTGCGCTACCAGTGGTTTCGCAAGCTCTTGTCAGAATTGCCGCTCGATGCAATCGCGACCGCCCATACTCTTGACGATCAGGCTGAAACCGTCCTCGCCAAATTCCTGCGCGGCGCATGGACGGAGGGGCTCTCAGGAATTCATCCCGTAATTGAATCCCACGAGGGCAGCATCCTCCGCCCGCTCCTCGGCACAACTCGCGTACAGATCGAAGCCTGGCTGCGCGAGGCTGGCCAGCCCTGGCGCGAAGACTCCACCAACCGCCACCTCACCTTCACCCGCAATCGAATCCGCCACGAGCTGCTTCCCCAGCTCGAAACCTGGAATCCCCGCCTCCGCGAACATCTTGCCCAAATGGCCGAACTCGCTCGCGACGAGGAATACTGGTGGCAGGCCGAACTCGACCGCATCGCTCCACAGCTCATCCTGCCCGGCCGTCCCGTGCGCGGCGGCGGCAGGGCAGCGGGCGGGGAGCTTGCCATCGATGCCTCCAAACTTGCCACACAGTCCATCGCCCTCCAGCGCCGCCTGCTGCGCCACGCCGCAGCGCAACTCGGTGCAGCCCCGGATTTCGCCTCCACCGAGTCCCTCCGCACCCTAGCCCTCACCGGCCGCGCTGGGCAGAGAAGGGAACTCGCGCAGGGCCTCCGCGCCGAGCGCACCCACCGCGAACTACGCCTCTCCGTCGCCGCAGCCACATCTGCCAGTCAGGCTCCCCAGTATGAAATCCCCGTGCCCGGCGAAGCCGACGCCCCCGCATTCGGCCTCCACATCCGCATTGAGGTTGAATCTGCCGCGCCACCACCCGCTGCCGTAGCCTTGCTGCGCAACTGGAGACCCGGCGACCGCGTCCGACTGCGCTACTCCAGCGGCGAGCGTAAGGTTAAAGAAGTGCTGGAGCGCTTGCGCGTTACTGGCACCAGCCGCTCCCATTGGCCCGTATTGGAAGTGGCTGGCCGCATCCTCTGGATGCAAGGCGTCGAGATCGAGCCGGAGCCCATTCTCCGCACAACTGTTACCTCGCTCACTGCTTCAGGGTGAAAGCCCCTGCAAAGCCCGCGTCCATCCAGCAGTTTGTATGCCATTCCCAAATCGGAATTCGCGTGGTCTTGCATACCGCATGCCAAGAACAATCGCGCGACCGGGCTTGCGCGAAGATGGACGAGCTTCACTCCTTCAGGCTATGATTTGGCCACTTTTCTCATGACGCTTGGGTGGCTTTCCAATCCGTTCAAAGATTGGTTGGGTGTAACCATGTTTGCCAATTGTGACTGAGCTTGCATGCGCACATTTATTCCGCCCTTGATGAAAAGTTGTGCTGAACCACGCATAAGGAGAAGAGATGCAGGGCATCCGTCGCAGGTATCTTCATTCAGGCCAGTTACGCAATTCGTCCAACAACACATGCAATCTTCCGCTCGCCCCGTCGTCGAATGCTCGTAAATGGACAGCCTCACTCGTACTCCTTGCCGCAGCTGCTTTCACTGGCTGCGGCGGTACAGCCGTCACAAGTTCTCAGATTGACGTCGCCCCGTCTGCCATGATCAGCACGTCATTGTTTGACTTTGGGAACAACCTCGTCAACCACACCATTACGCAGACGGTTGCCGTGGTCACCAATACGGGTGGCCACACGCTCCAAATGAACCCGGCGATAACCGGCGATCCGAGCTACACCATTGATCCTGTCCAGTCCTGCGGTGCCAGGCTGGCGCCCGGTGCCAAGTGCAGCATGATCGTGAGTTACACCCCCGCTACTGCTTCTGTCCCCAAGACACAGGAAGCTGTCCTCAATATGGGCTTCGTTAATGTGAAGGCGGGAACCCAGCAGGCTGTCTCGCTCTCCGGCATGTCGGCTGCGCTCACGCCAGGAACCGTCACCGCGACCAGTAATCCGCAGGTTGCCCTTTACACCATTACCTTGCCCTTTCCGGGCAGTGTTGCAGTGCAGTTTGGCCCCAGCGCCGGCTACGGCCTCACCACCTCCGCGCAAGCCACTGATTCTGGTGGCCAGCAGGTCAGCATCTTTGTTGCCGGCATGAGAGCCACGACGACCTACCACATGGCCGCGACCGTCCAGTTCAGTAATGGCATCACGGCCACTGACACCGACCATACCTTTACTACGCAGGCCCTGCCCGCTGGCGTCAACCCGAGCCTGGCGGTTTCAACCCCCTCAGGTCTCACGCCCCAGCCTGGCGTCGAAATGCTCAACGCCCTCAACTACCTTGCGGTCACTGATCTCTCCGGCAACATCCTGTGGACTTATCAAGCCCCTACGCCAGTCAATCAAAGCTCAAGCTGGATTGAGGGTGTCAAGATGTTGCCGAATGGCGACTTCCTCGTCGGTATCAGCCCTACATTTAGCCCCTTCGCGGGAACAATTTCCTCCGACTATGTGAACGAAATTCGCGAAGTCAATCTTGAGGGCGATACTGTCCGCTCGATTTCAATTGCCAATCTGAACTCTGAACTGGCCACGGCCACCTGCGCCGAGTGCCACGTCACGCTGCAGGTCTTTCATCACGATGTGACTCCGCTGCCCAACGGTCACTGGCTGGTGATGGCCAACACCTTCATGTACCTTTCGAACACGACCACCCCAGCCCTCACCAATGCGCCGCCCCAGAATGTGCTCGGAGATGTCATCATCGATCTGGATCAAAACATGCATCCTGTCTGGGCATGGAACGAGTTCAATCACCTCGATCCCAACCGCCAACCCATGGGCTTTCCTGACTGGACACACTCAAATGCTGTGATCTACTCCCCGGATGACGGTAATATCCTCGTCTCAATCCGGCATCAGAATTGGGTCGTCAAGGTGGACTATGCCAACGGTATCGGCTCTGGAAATATTCTCTGGCGCCTCGGCCAGGGCGGCGACTTCACACTGGTTGGCGGCACGGATCCAACGGACTGGGAATACGCCCAACACGCCCCCAGCTTTACCAGCCCCAACACCACTGGAATTTTTTCCCTCACCCTGATGGACAACGGCAATGATCGACTCTTTCCCTCAGGTTTTACCTGCGGCTCCACCGGCGAACCGCCCTGCACCTACTCAACGGTTCCCGTCTTCAGAATCGACGAAAGTGCAAAGACAGCAACCCTTACCTTCCACAAAATTGAGTCCTCCAACCTCTTCAACCTCTGGGGTGGCAATGCAGAACAACTTGCCAACGGCAACATCGAGTACGATCTTTGCGGCGTAGGCGGCAATTCCTACGTCAACGAAGTGACCCAGGACTCCGCGGCACAAACCGTCTGGAGCTTGACCTCAACGGGTGTTAACCTCTACCGGGCGTATCGCATACCCAGCCTCTACCCCGGCGTCCAGTGGTGATGCTGCAGTCTGCCTGATCGAAACGGCGCGGATTCCCTCTGGTATCCCGGCCACTGCGTAGTCCGCGCCGCCACTCTTCCGGTTAACCTCTTTTCCAGGCACCCGATAACCCTCCTGATTCCCCGCCGCCCTCCATCTCATTTCGTAGGACTTTGCTCGCCGTGGGAGTACAATCTCTAGATACTGCTCGTCGAGCGGCAAGATCTTAGTGTCTCCGCAACGGGGCGTCGTACTTTCTGTGACTTCACGGCTTGTTATGGCGTCTAAAAGGTAACGAAGGCGGTGTTTGAGGTCCGAGTGATAAGCTTCTCCCCCGCCCGGAAAGAGGAATCCTGGTGAATTCGACTGTCAAGACAATCATGTTCTGGGTCTTTATCCTCATCTGTCTCATGCTGCTATGGGGTGTCGTGCAGCGCGGGACAAACATGGGCAAGGACGCGGAGGTTTCTTACTCCGATCTGCTGGACAAGATTGATGCGCAGCAGGTGCAGGATGTAACCATTCAGGGCACGGAGCTTCACGGCCATTTGAAGGCCACGCCCAAGGAGCAGTTCCACACCACGATCCCGGCCAACACTGACATGTTGATCGAGAAGCTGCACACCAACAAGGTTGCCTTCACCCTCAAGGATCCGCAGAGCAGCATCCTGCTGCCTTTACTCTTTAATATCGGTCCGTTTGTTCTCCTCGGCGCCATCTGGTTCTTCATGCTGCGGCAAATGCAATCCGGCGGCAACAAGGCGCTATCCTTCGGCAAAAGCCGCGCACGCCTTCTCTCCATGCAGCAGAAGAAGGTTACTTTCAAGGACGTGGCCGGCGTTGACGAGGCCAAGGAAGAGCTCAAGGAGATCATCGAGTACCTGCGTGAGCCCCAGAAGTTTCAGAAGCTCGGCGGCCGCATCCCCAAGGGCGTGCTTCTTGTCGGGCATCCCGGAACCGGCAAGACGCTACTGGCCCGTGCCGTTGCCGGCGAAGCCAACGTGCCGTTCTTCTCCATCTCCGGTTCTGACTTTGTTGAAATGTTTGTCGGTGTCGGCGCAAGCCGCGTCCGCGACCTCTTCGAGCAGGGCAAGAAGAATGCTCCCTGCATCATCTTCATCGACGAAATCGACGCCGTCGGCCGCCATCGCGGCGCCGGCCTCGGCGGCGGCCACGACGAGCGCGAGCAGACGCTCAATCAGCTCCTCGTCGAAATGGACGGTTTCGAGTCCAACGAGGGTGTCATTCTCGTCGCCGCCACCAACCGCCCCGACGTGCTTGACCCTGCTCTACTGCGCCCCGGCCGTTTTGACCGCCGTGTTGTAGTCGGACTTCCCGACGTCCGTGGCCGTGAGGAAATCCTCCGCGTTCACATCAAGAAAGTGCCCGTCGCTGACGACGTGAACCTCAACATCCTGGCGCGAGGCACGCCCGGCTTCAGCGGCGCCGATCTTGCCAACATGGTCAACGAGGCCGCGCTCAACGCCGCCCGCGCCAACCGCAAACAGGTCACCATGTACGACTGCGAGCTGGCCAAGGACAAGGTCCTCATGGGCGCCGAGCGCAAGTCCATGCTGCTCACCGACGAGGAGAAGCGCGTTACCGCCTATCATGAGGCGGGCCACGCACTTGTGTCTTTCCTCCGCGAGCACTCTGACCCCATCCACAAGGTCACCATCATCCCCCGTGGCATGGCCTTGGGCGTCACCGTTTACCTCCCCGATGACCGCCACAACTACACCCGCGAGTACCTTGAGACACGTCTGGCCACGGCCTACGGCGGCCGCGTCGCCGAGGAAATTTTCCTCAGCCAGATGTCCACAGGCGCCTCCAGTGACATTGAAACAGCCACCGAGCTAGCCCGCCGCATGGTCTGCGAGTACGGCATGAGCCGCCTAGGCCCGCTTACCTTTGGCAAGAAGGAAGAGCAGATCTTCCTCGGCCGCGAAATCGCTCAGCACCGCGACTTCAGCGAGGAGACGGCACGCCAGATCGATCAGGAAGTGCGCCGTCTCATTGACGAGGCCTACCAGTCGGCCCACAACCTCCTCGACACGCACCGCGACGCCATGCATCGCATCGCGGCGGCGCTTCTGGAGCGCGAAACCATCGACGCCGAAGAGGTCCGCATGCTGATCGAGGGCAAAGAATTGCCGCCCGTTCGCTCCACGCTGGCCTCGCCCAGTGATACTGGTGGTGGCAGCGTGCAGCAGGTTCTCAAGCCGGAATCGCGTGGCCCGAGCTATCCCGAGGGATCGCCGTCACCGGCATAGCCTATTCCATCTCCAGCCAAATGAAAGGGCCGCTCCCATCGGAACGGCCCTTTTTATCTGTGCGTTGACCTTGTATGTGACTTTCTAAATTCCTGAGATCCCTGACCCTTAAAACAGCTTGTAGCCGATGCCCGTGCTGAAGCCGTAAGGATGCAGTTGGCTTGTCTGCAGCGCATACCAGTTCGGCCATTGCTGATACTCAAAGTCGATGGCCCGCCAGCTCACGCGCTTCGTCAGTTGCACGTCCGCTCCGCCGCCATAGGCAATCGTGGCGCAGCGGCAGCTTGTTTGTCCGAACTCAAAATTCATGTGTGAAATGCCGAACAGTATCTTCCCGTAAGGCGTCACGCGGCCAAAATAGGTGCTGATCGGAACCCGCGGCCCAATCAGGTAGTTGTCCTGATTGATGTTCAGATACTGGTTCAGGCGCAGCCATCTGCCTTCGGCCTCCAGCTGCACCCACCGCCGGATGCGCATATCTGCATAGGCGCCGAATCCATACAGTCGGTTTGGGCTCGCCTCGGCAATGCCTCCTCCGCCGTAGTCCGGCTGGAAGGCTGAGAAAAGCCCCCCGGCCGTGATGGAAAACTCCGGCCGCGTCGCAGACGGCGCCACCTGCGCACGGGCTGCCACCGACCCGGCGCACATCATGCATGCCCAAAAAGCCACAAAAATTCTTCTCATTGGAATCCACATATCCTGTCCTGGTTTAAAGCATGTGCACTGTGTTTGTTACAGCCTGGAACCAAGGAAAAAAGGCTCAGGCCGGCGCGTCACAGCGCATCGGTCTGAGCCTGCAGGATGGAACTACTGTTGTCCCGGTGCCGGAGCAGCGGGCTGTGCTGCCGGTGCGCCCTGCTGGCCTCCGCCGCCCGGTTCCGCCGGAGCGGCTGCTGGCATCTGGTTGGCCGCCTCATAGGGCTGCAGTTTGAAGAAGATCGGCGTCACTTCCAGCGGCATCTTGTCGCGGGCGTTCATCGGAGCGTACCGCTTGGCGTTCAGCATGCGCACGCGGTCGTCCCACGGGTCCACCTTCAGCCAGCTTCCTAGCGGCAGAGCGGGAATCTGGTTCAGGTCGGCAAAGTTCAGCTTCGGCGCCTCGTTGGCCAGTGCCGCCATCACCGGCGTGCCATCCGGTTTTAGCAGCGGATCGCCCAGCAGAGGCGTGGTCAAAGCCTTCAGGGCAGTCCCTCGGGCCGCCAGTTGCGCCCAGTAGAGGCCCGCATCCGGCAGCTTGTCCTTGTACATCGAGGCCTGCATGTATTCCATCGCCTTCTTGGCCGCCGCATCATTCTCGGTTGCCGAGTGTGCCATATCGATGCGCTGGAAGGTCGATTCGTCGGGGAAGAGCAGCCGGTCATTGAACGCATACCGCGTATCAATGTAGTGGCCCAGCGCAATGTGCGCCAGTTCCAGTGCCACCACTGAGGCAATCGACTCTTCATTCGGCAGCGTGTCCAGCAGCCCCTTGCTGATCAGGATCGTGTTGCCAATGGTTGTTGCCTCAATCGTCGTCGTCAGCAGCACGCGGCAATGCACCGGCATCGGGAATGCGAGGTTGTTCGGCACCGCCAGGTTCACCACGATCTGGTCCAGCACCTTCGTTTCGTAGCCATCCGGCGTCAGCGGAGCCACCAGTCCGGCCTGTTCCAGCCGCTCAAGCACGTTGTTCTCAGCCTGCTGCATCCACTCATGCGATGCCTGCAACGGACTCACATCCTGCGAGTCGTCGCTCTTGTCCACGGCGTTCTCCACTGTAACGCTCACGTTCTCGCTGTCGCGGTTCGGCAGCTTCAGGCTGTAGCCCCAGAAGTGAGTCTGTGCCTTCAGCCCGGCATTCTTGTTGCCCGCCACGCCGCCCGTCTCTTCCACATAGATGGCCACCGGCAGCCACACCCCCGGCTGCAGGTTCATACGCCAGCTGTCAAAGTGGAAGTAATACCGCGAGTCATCCTCCGATCGGGCTCCCGTATATGTCCCGTTGAAGCGCACCACGTTGCCACCCTGGTCCTCGATCCAGATGCGCCCATAAAACCGGCCCATCCCTGTGACCTTCGGGTGCACGTCAAACACCCACGTCCGCACCTGCCCCAGAAACTCCCGCCGCACAAAGCTGAAGTCGTAGTGCTGTTCGTCAAACCCGGTCGGGTCCAGGAACATCATCTGCATAAAGCCCGTAGGATTGTATGTGAATCTCTTGTCCAGCCCCAGCGCCTTCGTCAGTCCGCTGATCGCCGCGAGCGAACCCTTGAAGAACCCACGCTTCTCCTGCTGCCGCTGGTCGTATGTTTTGTCGTAGAAGGTCTTCGCAAAGTCAACCCGGCTCAGCGTGTACTGATCGCCTACTGGAATCTCATAGAGCAGTGGGTCGGGCCGTGTGTCCTGGATGTAAGTCTCCACCAGGGGCATGTGCTGCTGAATATTCTTGATAATCTGCTTCTCCTGGCCGACGGCCTTCTGGATAAGTGCCGCCTGCTCCGGGGTAAGCTGATGTCCCGGCTCATACTGCCGCTTCTTCTTCGCGTACGCGCAAGTCACTCCCAGGGTCAGGATGAGGAAGGAAAGGGTTAACTTCCGAAAAATCATTGCTCGCTCCTAGTGGTCTTCTTCTTTCTTTTTCTTCAGCAGCTACAGCCTTGCGGGCCCGTTCAGCATAAACCTATACGACGGTTTCTCTACTGCAATATCTTTCACTTACGCCAGTTGGAAGGTGATCGTGATATTTGTCGTCATGTCCACCGGTTGACCGTTGCGCGTCGCCGGCCTGAAGCGGATCTCCTCGGCCACCCGCCGTGCTTCCTCATCCAGCCCGTAGCCCAGCCCACGCACCACGCCATGCACAATCACATGCCCGCTCGCTGTGAACGTCACCCGCAGAATCACGTCGCCCTGCACGCGCATCCTCCGTGCCTCGCTCGTATACTGCGCCGGCGGCTTTGACAGCACCTCCAGGTTGGTGGACTCTGGCTCCGAACGGCTCGCCATAGGCGTTGCCGCCACCGTCGTCATGTGCGGAATCCCCGCTGCGGCGACTTTGCCCGTCACTCCCGTCGAGGCCGTCCCGGTTCCACCCGGAATTCCCGCTGAAGCCACACGGCCCACCACGCCCTCATTCGAGCCCTTTCGAGTTCCGTTTCCAATGCCCGTAGAGCCCACCACGCCGCGCGGTGCAACCGCCTCTCCCTGCATTCCTCCGTAAGGATTCCCAATCGCCGCCACCGTCGCCGGTCGCGTGGCATTGGGGTTCGGCGTCACGCCAAACACCTGGCCCAGATGAACCGGGGCTGTCGAAACATGCTCCTGCGGCTCCTGCGCCGGGGCCGCCGCCGTCAGCGCTGCCTTCGGTTGTGGAGCCAGAATGATCGACGGCTTCGCCGCCTTCATCGCCGGGGTCGTCAGCTTGGCCTCCATCTCAATCGGCTTCAGCGCGGGCTTCGGTTCCGGACGCGGCATGTTAATCTTCGGCGCCTCCATCTTCACCTGCGGGGGCTTCGGCAAATCCTCCGGCTTCGGGGGAGGTACCTTTACATGAACCTTTGGCTGCGGCGGCGGAGTCGTGGGAAAAATCAGCTCCGTCTGCTCATACTTGCGCTCTTGAATAACGTGCTTCGCCACCACCCCCACGTAGATAACTGCAGACAGAACAATCAGATTCAAAACCGTGCTGGTGATAAACGATGCAGACCTGCCCTCCGGCTCGGGGAGCAAGCCAAAGTTGGTCGGTTGGGGAGTAGGATTCACCGGCATATTCTTGGTCCTTGGTTGATGTCCTTCAATTGGCAATTGTTCGCGCGTCCCGGTCGAAAAGTCTTTGCGGGAGCAATGTCACGCGACCAACGGCGTGTCTGAATCTGGTTCCGCCAACGTCCCGGGGCACAGGTGTTTCTGGAGACTGTCATAGAGTTAGAAGCAGACAACGGTCTCTCTGTTGCCGGCAGGGATTCGGTCCTATCAGTGGAATTTTTGTTGGGGCAAAGAGTATGCAGCCGCCGGAACACTCCGTCTTGCCTCGTGCAACATGCAGGTTCCAGGGCCCGACGAGGATGAGCCGGTCCAAAACCCCAATACTTCACCTGTCGCCTCATCTCAAGGCGGCCTTCGGCAACTGGGCGATTCATTCTGCGCATTCCAGACATCCAGACGCTCCCGCGAATTCAAGGCATCTGTACAAAAGGAACTGCATCTCCTCGTGCATTGAAGGAGGGGAATCTGGTGCCCGGCCGGGCCGGTTCCGAACCTGCGTACTCAGTGAACGCGCTCTGGCAGGCAACTTGATATTTTCGGCAGCCGCCTCGCCGGCGGTCTTCAAGAGGACAGCCCTGCGGCCAGTCCTCTGTGCCTATTGTAATAGACTTACCCTAGCGCAAACCGTTCGCGAAAGGACAACATTTTTGTGAAGATATTGGTTACGGGAGGAGCAGGGTATATCGGTGGTACCGTGGCAGGCCTTCTGGCCTCCCAGGGGCATAAGACAGTTGTTTTTGACAACCTGTGCCACGGCCGCCGCGACCTTATCCCCGCCGGCGTTGACTTCGTACAAGGGGAGCTCGCTGATCGCGCCGCGATTGAAAACCTTTTCATCGAGGCCAAAAATCAGGGCCAGCCCTTCAACGGCGTTCTCCACTTTGCCGCACTCATTGAGGCCGGCGAGTCCATGGTCAAGCCCGAGCTCTACTTCCGCAACAACACCGCCTCCACGCTCTCTCTCCTTGAGGCCATGATCGCCCACGGCCCCCGCAAGCTCGTCTTCTCCTCCACCGCCGCCGTCTACGGCGAGCCCGAGCAGGTTCCCATCACTGAGGACGCCCGCCTCAAGCCCACCAATGCCTACGGCGAATCCAAGCTCCTCGTCGAGCAGATGCTCACCTGGCTCAACCGCATTCACGGCTTCCGTTACGCCTCCCTCCGCTACTTCAACGTCGCCGGAGCCCCCGAAGGCCCCAGCGGCGTCGCCCGCGGCGAGGCCCACGAGCCCGAGTCGCACCTCATCCCCCTCATCCTCGACGTCGCCCTCGGCCGCCGCCAGTCCATTCGCATCTACGGCGACGACTACCCTACCCCCGACGGAACCTGCATCCGCGACTACATCCACGTCTCCGACCTCGCCGATGCCCACCTGCTCGCCCTCGACGCCCTCGAGTCCCAGGACCGCATCATCCTCAATCTCGGCAACGGCAAGGGCTTCAGCGTCCGCGAGGTCATCGAGTCCGCGCGCCGCGTCACCGGCCACCCCATCCCGGCGGAAATCCACCCCCGCCGCCCGGGCGACCCCGCCGTCCTCGTCGCCAGCTCAGACAAGGCCATCCGCGAACTCGGCTGGCAGCCCCGCTACACTCAACTCGACGACATCCTCCGCACCGCCTGGACCTGGCACCAGAAGCGCTACCAGTAACTGCGCAGTCCGTCGTCGCATGGGCGCGAGCACGCAGTAGTCCAATACCTGACCCCCCACACGACAACGGGTGCCCCAGAGCCCGCCCTGAGCTTGTCGAAGGGTCTCGACAGAGACCTGGGATGTAAGATGTTCGCCATGCCCGCCGTCTCCCCTCGCCACCCCAGCTCCAACGGCTTCCACCTCACCGCCAGCTACGTGCTCGACGAGGACGGCTCCGAGCTGACCCAGCAGGACGTCAGCGGCACCTGGCAGCGCACCAACGTCTACGTCGCCGGCAAGCTGCTCGCCACCTACGACACCAACGGCCTCCACTTCCACCTCACCGACCCCCTCGGCACCCGCCGCATGCAGCTCAGCGGCAATCTCAACACCATCGGCGTGCCCGACACCGACATCCAGAGCCTGCCCTACGGCGACGCGCTCTACGCTTACCCTGACCCCTACGCCCCGCCCACCGCCGACGACGCCACCCCGCTCCACTTCACCGGCAAAGAACGTGACCAAGAATCAGGCAACGACTACTTCGGAGCTAGGTACTACGCCAGCAGCATGGGTAGGTTCATGTCGCCCGATCCCAGCGGCCTTGTGTTCGCTTCACTTGCGAATCCTCAAAGCCTGAATCTGTACGCCTATGTGCAGAACAACCCGCTGAGCTTTACCGATCCAACAGGTCTCGATTGCGCTTATCTGAACAGCTCCGGTGGCTACGACCACATGGATCAGCAAATCAGTTCAGGCGACTGCGGGAAGTCTGGAGGATATTGGGTTGACGGTGGCTTGCAGAATGTGCAGATCGACCAGAAGAACAACACGATTACGCTGACCGGGATTACGGGCGCGGATAACAGTGGAACTTCGACGGCTTCCTACCAAATCCAGAGCAATGTCTTCGTGGATAGCTGGCTAAACACAGACTTGAATCCAGCAGGGCACATAACCATCGGTCTCACTGGGCAACCGCAGATGGGACAAAACCCCAGAAGCGATGCAGACTTCTTATCGAATATGCTGCTCGGCGGTCTGAAAAATAATGTCGTCCCCGGAGCAATCCAGCCCGAACCAGGGGCGAACGGAACGACCGGACAGTTACGAAGCTTCGCAATGATCCCGGTTACAGGAATGCAGGCTCAGATGATCCAAAACTCGATCAACCAATCGACAGCCGCTCCTCCGAACTACTCGCTGAATCCTGCACTGGGACTGGACTGTGCAACGTGGGCGCAGCAGGTCTTGAAAGACGCTGGCATCCAGACAGGCCCGATGCAGCCATATCCGAACGACCTAATGAAGCAACTCAGCAACCAGTTCACCGTACTTCCGGGGCATCAGTGATGGGAGAGAGGGCCTAACCATGCTTCTGGATCAAAGTGCTGACAATGTTCCGAGGGATGCTCACTTGAGCCGGTGGTTCGTGGCGGGTGGCGTCTTCGGTGTTCTGATAGCTCTTCTGCTGGCCGTTGGGCTTCGCTATGACGCCGTATCGACGGGGGTCGTGTTGACGTTCTGGCCCGCGTCGATGGTGCAGTTGATCGATCCGAGAACCATCGGTTCAAAAATCGCTGTAGGGCTGATCGCTTATGGCAGCAACTTCCTCATCTACGGCGTGATCGGGGTGGTGGTCGGTTTTAGCGTGAACCGTCTGCTAGACCTTCGGAGGCATCGTTAGCGTCACTCGAAATAGAAACCATCGCAGGGCAGGTGGCCCGGTCATAAGTAGCCACGAGCCTTTCGTGCCCCATCCATCCACAGTCTTATCGTGGATGGGTGGGAGACCAAGAACCTCAGGCAGGCTGGCCCACCCTTTCGGGGCTGCCCCATCCACGTCGTCCGCGCAGCGCAGGCCATGCGTGGGAACCCCCGAAAAAATCCTCCCGGCAATTTGCAGATCATTTCCCCCTCTTATCGCACAAGGAACATCGAGCCAATCCTGCCCACGCGCGTACGGAAGAGCTAGGGGATCAGTCTCCCCCGGCCGCCCGGAACTGGATGGGAACCACCAAAGGCGGCCTCACGCATCCGACTCCTCCAGCCGCGCCTGAAACTCTGCCGCGGCCGTGTAAGTGGATTCAAAGGAGAATGGAGTCTTGCCTTCCCGGAAGGGCAGTGCAAGTCCGGCTATACAGGCGAGCTGCGCCAAGCTGCCATTGGCCTGGGTGCCGGGGGAAGCAAGGCGAGTTCTCCCACAAAGGATGGTTGCCCCGGGTGCCTCGCATTTGATGGGATAAGGAAGAAGGCTTCAGCGAAGATCGAGTAGCGAGTGGATAGAGGACCACGAGCTCGAAGATCAGGAGAAGCCTTCGATGAAGATTGTAGGATGCGATTTCCATCCG
>JAKAFB010000121.1 GCA_021818105.1 Acidobacteriota bacterium | reverse complement strand
CCAGCCGCGTCCATCCCGGCGAGTTCTACGCGCTGCCGCAGTCGCCGCAGATCTTCAAGCAGATCCTCATGATTTCCGGCTTCGACCGCTACTTCCAGATCGCCCGCTGCTTCCGCGACGAGGACCTTCGCGCCGACCGCCAGCTTGAGTTCACGCAGGTCGATCTCGAAATGAGCTTCCCGCGCCAGGAGCATGTCTTCGCCGTCGTCGAGGACTTTCTCTGCGCTGGTTTCGCCGCCGCCGGCGTCACGCTGCCCCGTCCCTTCCCGCGCATGACCTACGACGCCGCCATGCAGCAGTACGGGACTGACAAGCCTGACCTGCGCCTGCCCGGCCTCACCGACGTGCGCTCCGCCTTCACAGATGAAAACCTTGCCGCGCTGCAAATCGATCCCGCGCTGCCCATCGTCGCGCTGCGCATCCCCAGCGTGGGCGAGCTCAGCCGCAAGGAGCGCGAAGACAACCACCCGCTCTTCGATCAGAAAAAGGGTGCCAAGTTCATTGACGACTTCAAGCGCCTCGCCAAAGGCTTCCCCGATGCCGCCGCAAAGGTGCGCGAGCTGGCCGGTGCGTCCAACGCCGACTTCGTCATCATCGTCGCCGGTGACCCAGCCCACCACGTCAAGGCCAGCGACACCAAGTTCCCCGGTCGCCTCTCCGAGCGCGAAATCAACGTCTACTCCGCCGCTGGCAACTTCCGCACTGAGCTCGCCAAGAAATACGCCGAGCGCCACGGCGCCTTCCGCGTCACCGACGACGCCGTGTACAACGCGCACACCGGCAAACAGGTTGACGGCTCCGCCGCCTTCCATCCCATCTGGATTACCGACTTCCCGATGTTCGAGTACGACCTTGCCAGCGGCAAGTGGATGCCCGCGCATCACCCATTCACATCGCCGCATGAGCACGACATGGCCAACCTCGTCAGCGACCCCGCCAGCGTGCGCGCCAACTGCTATGACCTCGCGATGAACGGTCTCGAACTCGGCTCAGGCTCCATCCGCATCCATCGCAAGGATGTGCAACAGGTCATCTTCCAGTCGCTCGGCATCAGCGATGAAGAGGCCCGCCAGCGCTTCGGCTTCTTCCTTGACGCGCTGGAATACGGCACCCCGCCCCACGGCGGCATCGCGCTCGGCCTTGACCGCATCGTCATGCTGCTCGCCGGCGCACCCAGCCTGCGTGAGGTCATCGCCTTCCCCAAGACCGCCAAGGCCATCGACCTCATGGTCGACGCGCCCACCACGGTCACCGAGCAGCAGCTCCGCGAGCTCCACATCCGCGTCGCACTCAAGAGCTAACCAGCGATTCAGGCGGGGGCTGATCCTCCTCAGTCCCCCGTAGTCTCCAGCGCAAAGTCCTCGGCTGTAATCGCCGAGCAGTCAATCGACAGGCATCCGCCCAGTTCGCTGAAGTCCCTGTCCCAGCGCGGCCGGTCATCGTCTGCCAGTGCCGTCAGCGCATAGTCTGATGTGCGCAGAATCTCGTACCAGATGTTCTGCGCCTGCCACAGATTCAACTCAAACGGCAGTTCCAGCAGAGTACGCGCCATGGTCAGCGCCCGCTCCAGCATCTCCAGCGAACCCGCAGACATTTGCAGCTCCACCATCGCGCGCTTCATCCGCTGGTCCGCAATGTAGCTTAGCGTCGCCGTCTCCAGTGACACTTGGTCCGCCCTTGCCAGTTGCAGAAACGACCGCAACTGCGCCACATCAATCGGATCGCTCTCCAACGCGCGCCTCAACCCGGCGTTAATCGCGAACCCCGCGGCCAGCGTCAGAGCAGGCGGTTTCGGCAGCCCCGCCTGCGCCAGGAAGTGCAGCAGACTCGCATGGTCCTCATAGATCGTCGTCAGCGAGCTCTCAATATCCCACAGCGTTGAGTTCAGAATCAGTTGCACAATGCGTCGCTGTTCGTCCGTGAATAGCGAGGTGAGCGAGTAGTCGGCGCGCCCATAATACCGGTCCAGCAGCCGAATCACCTCAGGAAAGTTGGCGCGCTGCACATGCTCCACCGCCTGCGCTGCAAATGCGTCAAAGCCTTCCTCATCCTGTTCCTCATAGGGCTTCACCGCTGCCGTGATGTTCTGATCGCCAAAGTGCAGCACGGCAAATGAAAAATTCTTTTCCTCGCCCGTAATCGAGCTCGCAATCCGCGCGCGTCCCAGAGCCAGCCGTCCGCGGCCGGAGGTGTAAATCTCATACGACCTGCGTCGCACGCGATAGCAGAACAACTCTGTCTCCTCGGCAAACGAAGAAAACACGCTGCTGATCGCATAGTGTGCCGCCACTTGTTCCAGCCCCAGCTCGTGCGCGCGAATTTTCTGTCTGTAAATGCGGGCCCCGTCGCCCGCGCTCGCCACATTCGAGCGCGCCGTGCTTAGCCGCTCCACAAATTGCGCTTCCAGCGGCGCCGCCGGCTCGCCAAACAGTTCCTGCGCCAGTTGCAGCACGCGTCCCGCATACGCAATCACCTGCACCGTTTCAATGCCGGAGATATCGTCAAAGAACCATCCGCAGCTCGTATACATCAACTGCGCGTGTCGCTGCATCTCCATCAGCTGCAGCGCACGCACACGCTCTTCCCGGCTCAACGGATGCGTCTGGTGCTCGTCGAAGAAGTGTTGCAGCGCCTCTTCGCTGCGCCGCAGAATCACTTCGATGTACTCATTGCGCGCCGCCCACACATCCTTCAGCAGTTTCGCGCCTTCTTGCTCCGTCAGCAGAGCAATCCCGTCGCGCAGCTCATCCAGCGCCTCACGCAACGGCTTGCGCCACAGCTGGTTCCATCCCGGCCTTCCGCCATTGCATCCACAGTCGCTGCGCCAGCGCTCCACGCCGTGCGAGCAGCTCCATGACGTGTTGTCCACAATCTCGCATTCCCACTCCGGCGGATACAGCGACAGAAAGTGCCCATAGTTCGTCAGCCGTACTGTCGGATCTTCTTCCAGCAGGCGCAGCGCATACGCCAACGCCATCTCGCCATGTTTGTGATGGTGCCCGTAGCTCTCCCCATCCGTCGCCACATGCACCAGTTGCGGCACTCCACCATCTTTGAAGCCCGCCTTCAAACGCGCGGCAAACATTTCGCCGCTGTTCAGAAGCCCTTCAAACGCAATCGCGCGCGATGTCGGCCCATCATAGAAAAACACCGCGATCGAACGGCCGGAAGGGAAGCGCACCAGATAAGGCCGCCGTGTATCCACCGTCGCATCCGGCGTCTCCGTCCACGGCTGCTCCGCATGCCCCCCTGCACCATCTTTCAACGGGCGAACCCGTCTGCACTGATGCGGTGCCAGCAGCGTGAACTTGATGCCATGCTCGGCCAGCATCTCCAGCGTTTCTGTATCCGCCGCCGTCTCCGCCAGCCACATCCCCTCCGGCGGCGCGCCATAGTGGTGGAGATAGTCCGCAATTCCCCAGCGAATTTGCGTCTCGCGGTCGCGCCGGTTCGCCAGTGGCATAATCATGTGGTTGTAGCCCTGCGCCATCGCCGAGCTGTGGCCCTTGAACGCGCTCCGGCTGCGCCGCTCCCCATCCAGAATCATGCGGTGCGTGCGCGGCGCATACTCCTTCAGCCAATTCAGCAGCGTCGGCCCAAAGTTGAAACTCACCCGCGAATAGTTATTCACAATCCGCGTGATCTCGTTCTTGGTGTTCTGGATGCGCGCTGCGCCATTCGTCGCATAGCACTCCGCGCAGATGCGCTCGTTCCAATCGTGATACGGAGCAGCCGTGTCCTGCGTCTCCACCGTCTCCAGCCAGGGGTTCTCACGCGGCGGCTGATAGAAATGCCCATGAATACAAACAAAACGTTTACTTGAGGCCATAAGATCTCACTGCATTGAAGGAAGCCGCGGGGCGCAACCTCCATTCTGCCTATTGTAGGCTCGCACGCCCGCTCGGTGCCGCCTTCGCCAGATCGCATGCACGCCACAGATACCAGCTCGCCACAGAGCGGTATGGCGCCCAGCGTACTCCGCGCTTCAGTAGCACTTCCGGCTTTGGTAAATCCGCCGCATCAATCGGCCGCGACTTCGGCAGGCGCAGAAACGTCAGTGCAAATCCCTTGCGCACGCCGTAGTCCGTCACAGGAAACACGTCCGGCCGCCCCATGCGAAAGATCAGCAGCATCTCCACCGTCCACGGCCCGATGCCGCGTACCTCCGTCAGCCGCGCCACAATCTCGGCATCGCTCATTCTGCGAATCGCCGCATGCGTCGGCACCGTTCCATCCAGCGTCTTCGCCGCCAGGTCGCGCAGCGCCTTGATCTTGTTCCCGGAAACCCCTGCCGCTCGCAGCGGATCATCCGGCGCCTTCAGCAGAGCCTGCGGCGTCGGATCGCCGCCAAAAAACTCGCGCACCCGCCGATGGATTGTCGCCGCCGCCTTCCCATGAAGTTGTTGATACAAGATCGATTCCAGCAGTGACTCAAACGGCGATGGAGACTGATCCAGCCGCAGCGTAAACGGCCCAGCCCGCTCCATCAGCGCAGCCAGCTTCGCATCCCGCGCCTTCAAGTGCGCCACCGCCTCCGCCGCATCAAACGGCAGCTTCCTCCCCCGCCCATCATGAATCATAGGCATCAGTGTATCAGCGCACATTTTTCACAGCCGGCATGTACTGCTCTGGGCACGCGACACGGGGCCCTTCACCGCTGGTGCCGCTGCTCTGTCAGCGCAATTGCCTTGAGTCGCATCTCCTGTACCATTGCTTTGGGCGCTGGCAAACAGTATCGTCCTCTATCAGCGATGCCACCCACGCGCGGCAGCCTCTTCGGAATCGTCTGCCGCATACACTTGCAAGCATGGAGTGCACCCGGTCTTGATAACGCCTCAAGAGAGTCGCCAGTCCGCCCATCAGAGCGCGTCTTCCTCATTCCTGCTCTTCTCCATCGGCGGCGTGATAGGTCTGCTCAACTTGCTTCAGCCCGTTCAGTTCGGAACGGGCTTTGAGATGGTCGCCCTGGGACACAACCTCGCTCAGCACGGCTCCTTCGCCAATCCCTTCGCTTCCATGAACACAGGGCCGACTGCGGCGAACCCACCTCTCTATCCATTGCTGCTGGCGCTCATTGAAGTCATCTTCCGCCTTCCTAAGCTCATCACGCTCATCGCAACGATAGGAGTTATCATTGCAAATGCGTTTACGGCATCGCTGTTGCCGCGCATGTCCATGGTTTTCTTCGCCGATCTCCGGCCTGGAATTATAGCGGGCATCTTATGGCTGCTATCCGTGCAACTTATGCCTGCCTGGGACGTGAGCTATACCGTCGCGCTGCTGCTTTCGTTCTGTCTCCTGTCCGCATCCGTCGTGAACGCGCAACCGCATCGCCTTCGTGCGATCCTCGCTGGCGTCGTCGCCGGCGCGCTCTTCCTGCTCAATCCCTCCACCATTCTCGTAATTCTGCCGTGGA